>NZ_JBDJKY010000017.1:0-67659 GCF_039673075.1 Stenotrophomonas sp. TWI819
TTCCGTCGTTGCGAGCCGCCCATTATAGACCGGCTTATCTGCTTCGTCAACACCTTTTTTCAAGGCCGTTTCACCGAAGTGAACCGTTGTTGCCGATGCCGCTTCGTCGTTCGCCTCAGAGGCTTTCGTCGTTGCGAGCCGCCTATTATGTCAGGCTTTTCGTTTCCGTCAACACCTTCTTTCGAAGAAGTTGAAGTCCTGTTCCTTCGCGGTTGCCGCCTTGCGGTGGCCCCTGCGTCGGGGGAGGGAAAGTATGTCCCTATCCGGGTCGTTTGTGAAGGGGGTAGACGACATTTTTTCACGTCGTCTCGCCCACATTCATGCTGGAAGGGGTCCGGATCGCCCGAACCCCTTGTGCCACTTAGGCCGCGACCAGCAACACGCGTGCGAAGGTGCGCTTGCCGACCTGCAGCAGGCCTTCAAAACCGGGCACGAACACCTGCTGGGCATCCTCCACCACCTCGCCATCCACCTTCACCGCACGCTCTTTGAGCTTGCGGGAGGCTTCGGAGTTGCTCGGGGTGAGGCCTGCAGCCGTCAGCAGGGCACCGATACGCAGGCCTTCGGCCGGAATGGTCACTTCCTGCAGCGGCAGCAAGGTCACATCGCCCTGCCCGGTCACCGCGGCATTCCAACCGGCGATGGCCTGTTCGGCCGCCGCCGCATCATGGAAGCGGGTGGTCAGCTCACGGGCCAGGCGCAGCTTCACCTCGCGCGGGTTCAACCCGCCCGCCTCGACCTGCTCACGCAGGGCCTTGGCCTCGGCCTGGCTGATATCAAAGGAGAGCAGCTCGATCCAGCGCCACATCAGGTCGTCGCCGATCTTCATGGTCTTGGTGACGATGTCGATGGCCGGTTCGCTGATACCAATATAGTTGTTGAGCGACTTGGACATCTTGGCCACGCCGTCCAGGCCTTCCAGCAGCGGCATGGTCAGCACGATCTGCGGCTTCTGCCCGTAGTGCTCCTGCAGGCCGCGGCCCATCAGCAGGTTGAACTTCTGGTCGGTACCGCCCAGTTCGACGTCCGCTTCCAGGGCGACCGAGTCGTAACCCTGCACCAGCGGGTACAGGAACTCATGCAGGGCAATGGACTGCTGGGCGGCATAGCGCTTGGCGAAGTCGTCGCGCTCGAGCATGCGCGCCACGGTGTGCTGGCCGGCCAGGCGGATCATGTCAGCGGCGGCCATCTTGCCGAACCACTCCGAATTGAAGCGCACTTCGGTCTTCTCGCGGTCCAGCACCTTGAAGACCTGGTCTTCATAGGTACGCGCGTTGGCCAGCACGTCTTCCTTGGTGAGCGGCTTGCGGGTGACGTTCTTGCCCGAGGGGTCGCCGATCATCCCGGTGAAGTCGCCAATCAGGAAGATCACCTGGTGGCCGAGGTCCTGGAACTGGCGCAGCTTGTTCAGCAGCACGGTGTGGCCCAGGTGCAGGTCCGGTGCGGTGGGGTCGAAGCCGGCCTTGACCCGCAGCGGACGGCCGCTTTCCAGACGCTGGCGCAGTTCGTCGGATTTGAGGATCTCATCGGCGCCTCGCCCGATCAGGGCAATGGCTTCTTCAATCGAGGACACGTGACAACTCCCGGCAATGCCTTATTTATATGAATGACGTTAAGTACAAGTTAACCGCAGGTGCTTCACAAAAGCCAATAGGCACAAGGGTTTGACGCGGTATTTATACCTGTCTATGTTACCGACGTTTGGGCCCGCGCTCCCGGGCCAGCCAGGAACAGACCGACGATGCTCAATTCCGATCAAGGCCGCGCGCGCAAGCAGCGCTTCAAGGAACGTCTCCACGTCCTCCACGACACTGCCCTCCATCGGAAGCTCAAACAGCATCTTCCTGCGGCCTTCAACCAGCGCTGGACCCGCCGCCACTGGATGCACGCGAGCCTGTTCGCCACCATCGGCGCCTTGGTGGCCACGATCGTCCCCGGCTTCTCGCACACCATCGACTCGCCCTACTCGGTCAGCCATTCGACCCTGGCGCTGCCGTTGCCGCCGCTGTCGCTGGAACGCCAGCAGCAGACCCCGGGCGACAGCTGGCAGGTGCTGCGCGTGCAGCGCGGCCAGACCCTGAGCAATCTGTTCGACCAGGCCGGCATCCCGGCCACGGTGATGCACCAGGTGCTGGAGCACCCCGGTGTGCGCGAATCGCTGACCAAGCTGCGCCCGGGTGCGGAGATCGCCTTCGACCTGCCGCTATCCGGTGAGCTGCGCACGATCCGCTTCGACCGCGATGCCGACAACCGCGTGGAGCTGTCCCTGGCCGGCGACAAGATCACCGAAACGGTGAGCAAGCGCGACAGCTCGACCCGCCGCGTGGTCGCCAGTGGCGAGATCACCAGCTCGCTGTATGCCGCCGCGCGCAAGGCCGGGTTGTCGCCCTCGGCGATCGCGACGATGACCGACGAGATCTTCAAGTACGACATCGACTTCTCCAAGGACCTGCAGCCGGGCGACCGTTTCAGCGTGGTGCTGGATGAAACCTGGCGCGAAGGCGAGAAGGTGGACACCAGCAAGATCCTCGCGGCGACCTTCAGCTCGGGCGGCAAGACCTACAGCGGCTTCCGCTTCGACCGCAACGGCAAATCCGAGTACTTCGATGCCAGCGGCCGGCCGCTGAAGAAGAGCTTCATCCGCATGCCGATCCAGTTCGCGCGCTTGAGCTCGAGCTTCGGCGCGCGCAAGCACCCGGTGCTGGGCAAGATGCGCATGCACAAGGGCGTGGACTACGCCGCGCGCACCGGCACCCCGATCATGGCCGCCGGCGATGCCCGCGTGCAGTTCGCCGGGACCCAGCGCGGTTACGGCAACGTGGTGATTCTGGATCATGGCCGCGGCCACACCACGCTGTACGGGCACATGTCGCGCTTCGGCAAGATCAAGACCGGCCAGCGCGTGGCGCAGGGCACGGTGATCGGCTATGTCGGTTCGACCGGCCTGGCGACCGGCCCGCACCTGCACTACGAATTCCGCGTCAACGGCGTGCACCGCAATCCGCTGTCGGTGACGATGCCGCCGCCGGAGCCGCTGCAGGGCGCCGAGCTGGCTGCCTTCCGGGCGCAGACCGCCCCGGCGCTGGCCCGCATCCAGGGCATGGAGAAGCTGATCTACGCCGATGCCAGCCCGGCACCGGATGCCAAGGCCGCCGATACGGCCACGGCGAAGGCCGGCAAGCCGGTCAAATCCAACCGCGGCTGATCGCTGCGATTGACGGCGGCAACGGGTTGCGCGGAAGCTGCACGCAACCCGTTGGACCGCCTGGCCATGACCTCTGCTGTTGATCCCACCACCCCGCTCTACCTGGGCCTGATGTCCGGCACCAGCGCCGACGGCATCGATGCCGCGCTGGTGCAGTTCCCCGCCGAGGGCGGCTGCCGCTTTGTCGAAGGCCTGACCCACGACTGGGATCCGGCGATCCGCGCCGAGCTGATCGCACTGGGAGAAGGCGGTACCATCACCTCGCTTGATGCACTGGGCCGCCTTGATGCCCAGGTCGGGATCACGTTCGCCGCGGCCGCCAACCGCCTGCTGGACAGCGCGCGCATCGACCGCACCCAGGTGCAGGCGATCGGCTCGCATGGGCAGACCGTGCGCCATCGGCCGCTGGCCGACCCCGCCTTCACGATGCAGATCGGCGATGCCAACCGCATCGCCGAATTGACCGGCATCACCACCGTGGCCGATTTCCGTCGCCGCGATGTCGCCGCCGGCGGCCATGGCGCGCCGCTGATGCCGGCCTTCCACCTGGCGATGCTGGGCGACAGCGATGAAGACCGCGCCGTGCTCAACCTGGGCGGCATCGGCAATCTCACCCTGATCCCGCGCGAGGGCACACCGCGCGGCTTCGATACCGGCCCGGCCAATGCGCTGATGGATGCCTGGTGCCAGCGCCATCGCGGCGAACCGTTCGATGCCGACGGCGCGTTCGCGGCCAGTGGCCAGGTGGATGCCGCGCTGCTGGCGCGCTGGCTGGCCGATCCGTGGTTCGCGCTGCCGCCGCCGAAGAGCACCGGGCGCGAGCAGTTCCACCTGGACTGGGCGCAGGCGCAGCTGGGCGAGGGACAGGTGTCCGGCGCGGACGTGCAGGCGACCCTGCTGGAACTGACCGCCGCCACCGTGGCCGATGCGCTGCTGGCGCACCTGCCGGGCGCGAAGCGGGTGCTGGTGTGCGGCGGTGGCATGCGCAATCCGCAGCTGCTGCGGCGCCTTCGTGCGCGGCTGCCGGGCGTGGTGATCGAATCCAGCGCGGTGCACGGGCTGGACCCGGACTATCTGGAGGCGATGGGCTTCGCCTGGTTGGCGCAGCGCACGCTGGCCGGGTTGCCGGGCAATCTGCCGAGCGTGAGTGGGGCGCGGGGGCCGCGGATTCTCGGGGCGATCCACCCGGCCTGAGGGGCCACGGCGGCGGGCGCTGCGTGCGGCGGTGATCGCCGATGCGCGGTTCGGCGCGTGCCGCCGTTACAGCCCCTGCGCGTCCGGCAGCGCCTGCAGGGCGGCGATGGCATCGGCCAGCGCATCGACCTCGGGATCGTGGAAGCCACTGCGGACCTCCAGTTCGCTGGCGAACAGGCCTTGTTCCAGCAGCGCCACGCAGGTCTCCTCGCGGGTCCAGCCACGCGCAACCGCAATGCGGCGGATACGTTCCAGCAACAGCGGGTCCACCTCCCGCAGCAGTAGATCAGCCATCGTTCTCCCCGTTGGCGCGCCGCCATCCCCGCGGCCGTTGTGCCGGCATGATCCATCAGGCCCTGCCGGCACGCAAACCACTCAGGCCGTGCTGCGGTCCCGGATCCGTGGCCACAGCCAGATCAGCAGCAGCAGGGTCGGGATGACCGTGGTGGCGCTGAGGATGAAGAAGGTGCTGTAGGAGCTCGCCTCCACGATGTAACCGGAGACGCCACCGACGAACTTGCCCGGCAGGTTGGCCAGCGAGACCAGCAGCGCGTACTGGGTGGCGGTGAAGTTGCGGTCGGTCAGCGAGGACATGAAGGCGACCAGCACCGTGCCGGCAAAGCCCTGGAACAGGTTGTCCGCGCTCAGCGCCGCGTAGAACGCCCACAGCTGGCCCGGGTTGTGCGCCATCAACAGGAACGCCAGGTTGGACAGCGCCACGCCCAGCGCGGCGACCAGCAGCATGCGGCGGAAGCCGAACGCGGCCACCGCGATGCCACCGAGGAAGGCACCGCCGATGCCCATCCACACCCCGAACAGCTTGGAGACGGTGGCGATATCGGCCTTGGTGAAGCCCGAATCCAGATAGAACGGACCGGCCATCACCCCGATCACCTGATCCGGGAACTTGTAGAGCCCGACGAAGGCCAGCAGCACCAGCGCCAGCACCACACCGTTGGTGCTGAAGAAGCTGGCGATCGGCTGCCAGAACGCACCAAAGAAATCGATCCGGCGCTGGATGCGCACCTCAGGCTGCTCCGGCTCGCGGCACAGCAGCGTGGTGATGATCGGCAGGATCATCAAGGCGGCCATGGCCAGGTATGCCACGATCCAGCTCTCGAACTGGGCGAGATACAGCGCACCCGCGCCGGCCAGGATCAGGCCGATGCGATAGCCCAGCGTGTAGGTCGCGGCCAACGCGGCCTGGGCGCTCTCCGGCGCGATCTCGATGCGGTAGGCGTCGACCACCGAATCCTGGGTGGCGCCGGCGAACGAAGCCACCAGCACCCACAGGACCAGTGGGGTGACGCCGAGTTCGGGGCGGACGAAGGCCAGCGCGAACAACCCGCCGGTGACCGCGATCTGCGAGGCGAGCAGCCAGGAACGGCGGCGCCCGAGGAAGCCGATCAGCGGAAACGCGTAGCGGTCGATCAGCGGCGCCCAGACGAACTTCATCAGATAGAAGAAGCTGGCCAGGCTGATCAACCCGATGCTGCCCAGGTCCAGGCCGACATCACGCAGCCGGGTGGACAGGGTCTGCGAGGCGATCAGCAGGAATGGCAGGCCGCTGCCGAAGCCGAGGAAGGCCATCGTCAGCGCCGAGGGCGTACCGAAGGCACGCTTGATCCCCGCCCAGCCCTTGTAGGACATCGGCTCGACCGCTTCACTCATGGGGCGTAGTCCACCGTGAACGGGGCATGGTCGGAGAAGCGCTCATCGCGATAGACCGCGCAGCTGCGCAGGCGCTCGCGCAGGCCCGGGCTGACGAACTGGTAATCGATGCGCCAGCCGACGTTGTTGGCGCGCGCCTGGCCGCGGTTGCTCCACCAGGTGTAGTCCTCACCCTGCGGGTGCAGCAGGCGGTACGCATCCGTCCAGCCTTGGCCGGCGGCGATATCCAGCGCCTGGTCGGCGTCCACGCACTGGCCGTTGAGCCAGTCGCGCTCGGGCGGCAGGCAGCCGGAGTTTTTCTGGTTGGATTTCCAGTTCTTGATGTCCAGCGCGGACCGCACGATGTTCCAGTCGCCGCACACCACGTAGTCGCGGCCGCTCGCCAGCCACCCGGCCAGGATCGGGCGCAGCCACTCCATCACTTCGTACTTGAAGCCCTGGCGCAGATCGCCCGAGCTGCCCGAGGGGATATAGAAGGAGACCACGCTGAGGTTGCCGTAGCGGGCCTCGATGTAGCGGCCTTCATCGTCGAACGGGGCCCAGCCCAGCGAGGTGATCACCTGGTCCGGCTCGCGCTTGCTGTAGATCGCCACGCCGCTGTAGCCCTTCTTGGTGATGGCGTCGCGGTAGAAGCAGTGGTGGCCGTCCGGGCGGAACATCGGGTCGGTCAGCTGGTCCTCCTGAGCCTTGGTTTCCTGGATGCACAGGACGTCGGCGTCCTGGGCGCGGAACCACTCGAGGAAGCCCTTGGTGGCGGCGGAACGGATGCCATTGGCGTTGAAACTGATGATGCGCATGCTGACCCGGGTCTGGAACGATACCCGCAAGAGCATACCGTTTCGGCCCTTGCAGGGGCTGGCTGGAAACGGACGCGATTACCGCGCGCCGGGGCCTTTGCGGGTCGTCTCGCCGCCCCGTGCGACACCGGGCCGCAGGAGCCGGCGAGCGGAAAAGTGCGGGCATGCATTAGGATTTGCGCTCCAAATGAATTGAATTGAGTCTTGATGAGCGACCATCGCCACCGTTTCCTGCAACTGGCCCTGACCGCCGATGCCCTGCGTTTCGGCCAGTTCACCCTGAAGTCCGGCCGTCTGAGCCCCTATTTCTTCAATGCCGGCCGGTTCGATTCCGGCGCGCGCATGTCCCAGCTGGCGGCCTGCTACGCCGATGCCGTGGAAGCGACCGGGCTGAAGTTCGACGTCGTGTTCGGCCCCGCCTACAAGGGCATTCCGCTGGCCACCGCGACCGCCTGTGAATTCGCCCAGCGCGGCCGCGACCTGCCGCTGTCGTTCAACCGCAAGGAAGCCAAGGACCACGGCGAAGGCGGCAACCTGATCGGCGCCGACATGAACGGTAAGCGCGTGCTGATCGTGGATGACGTGATCACCGCCGGCACCGCGATCCGCGAAGCGCTGGCGATCATCAAGGGCGCCGGTGGCACCCCGGCCGGCATCGTGGTCGCACTGGACCGTCAGGAGATCGCCTCGGAAACCGACCGCCGTTCGGCAGCCCAGGCCGTGGCCGAAGAAGCCGGGATTCCGGTGGTCGCCGTGGCCACGCTGGCCGACCTGCTTGATTTTGCCTCCGGAAATCCGGAACTTGTCGGCTACCGGCAGCCGCTGGAGGACTATCGTTCCCGCTACGGCAGCCGTCCTACGCGTTGAGAGCAGGGGGCTTTCACCATGTCCAGGTTTGCCACGTTCACCGTTGTCGGCCTGTTGCTGGCCGTGCCGCTGTTGCCTGCCCAGGCGCAGAAGCGCACGGCCGATGCGACGCCGAAGAAGCTGTACTGCTGGAACAAGGGCAGCGAGCGGATCTGCAGTGATGCCCTGCCCCAGGAGGCGGTGAACAGCGCGCGCGAGGAGTTCAACCTGCGCAGCGGCATGCGCAGTGGCGAAGTACAGCGCGCGTTGACCGACGAGGAACGCGCCGACGCTGCTGCGCAGGCCGCGCAGCAGCGCCTGGACCTGGCGGCCGAGCAGACCCGCCAGCGCACCGAGCAGGCGATGCTGGCCACGTATGAAAGCGAGGACGAGCTGCGCCGGGTGTTCGCCGAGCGCAGCGGGATCCTGGACAACAACATCCACACCGCCAGTTACAACGTGGCCAGCGTGCGTGATGCGCTGGTCACCCTGCTGGCCACTGCGGGCAACCGCGAGCTGGATGGCCAGCCGGTGCCGGACAAGCAGGCCGAGCGCATCCGTGAGCGGCATGCCGAGCTGGTGGCGCAGCGGCGCATGCAGGCGTCGTTCGAGCAGCAGCGCCGGGCGCTGGATGTGGAGATCGAGAGCACGCTGCAGCGCTATCGGTTGTTGAAGGGTGTGGGGAGCGATCCGCGCGGGTAAGGGTGGATGTGCGATTGCGTTGAAACGAAGGCGGCCTTTGGGTCGCCTTTTCTGTTTTTGTCCTCGCGGCAGGCACGGAGCGCGCTCTGAACTGTTCCGGACGCGGGGGCGGTGGGTTGGTCGGGCGGCGGGCCGCGATGCCCTTGTCGGCGAATGTCCCCCGGCGCCGGCCTGTGGCCGTCCCCTCCTCCTTGATTTCGCCCACAAGGGCATCGCGCCCCACGTGTACAGACCACTGGCGGCCAACAGCAAGTTCGCTGTCTCGCACGCGTACCGCACGCTGAGCTCCGTAGCGGCTGGTAGGTCCCTGGGCAAAATCAAGGAGGAGGCCGTCGCCGCCAGGCGGCGGCCGGGGGACATTTGCCGAGGGGCCTGCCGGTCGCTGCGGGGCGTAACGCTCGCGGCCGGGAAGCACCTTTTTATGCACTTTTTACGCGGGGCGCCGGTTTCGGGCGTGGAGCGTTTATGCCGGGCAGGCAGACCATGAGCGCCTGACGTGGAGTGGTTCCACCTGGACGTCCCATGCGCCTGTATCTGCCTGTCTTCCCCGCCGGTGCCCCGTGCACCGCGCGCTCCCTTTCCCGCGTTTGAGGCCACGACCATGTCTGCCTGGCTTTCCCTGCTGTGCGGCGTGCTGGTGCTCGTTGCCGCCGCCTACCTGCTGTACGTCGTGCTTCGGCCCGAAACCTTCTGACCGGAGCCGACCATGACCGAGATCCTGTTGATCCTGCTGGCCAGCATCGTGCTGGCCTTTCCGCTGGGGCTGTACCTGGCCCGGGTGATGCGCGGTGGGCCGATGCGCGGCGACGCGCTGTTCGGGTGGATTGAGAAACCGCTGTACCGGCTGCTCGGGGTGAACCCGGCGCGCGGCATGTCCTGGCGTGGCTACGTGGGCGCCTTCCTGCTCAGCAACGTGGTGATCGCGGTGCTGGTGCAGGCGGTCTTCATGACCCAGGCCTGGCTGCCGTTCAATCCCGACCAGATCCCCAACATGCGCTGGGATACCGCGCTGCACACGATGGTGTCGTTCCTGACCAACACCAACCAGCAGCACTATTCCGGCCAGGCGCAGCTGTCCTACTTCTCGCAGATGACCGCGATCACCGGCCTGCAGGTGGTGACGCCGATGATGGGCCTGGCGCTGGTGGTGGCCACCCTGCGTGCGCTGTTCAGTGCGCGCCCTGAGGACGTGCCGGCCGACCAGGCCGCGCTGCTCAGTGCGGACCGCCGTGTCGATGTGGGCAACTACTACGCCGATGTGGTGCGCGCGTGCGTGCGCTTCATGCTGCCGCTGTGCCTGCTGTGGGCGGTGCTGCTGACCAGCCAGGGCGTGCCCGCCACGTTCGCCGGGGGTCCGCAGGCGACGCCGATCGATGCCGCGGCCGGCATGGAGACGCAGAAGATTCCGCTCGGCCCGGTCGCGGCGATGGTCGCGGCCAAGCAGCTGGGCACCAACGGCGGTGGTTGGTATGGCCCCAACAGCGCGATGCCGCTGGAGAACCCGACCCCGCTGTCCAACGCGCTGGAACTGATCGGCATCCTGCTGATCCCGATCGCGGTGATCTTCATGCTCGGCGCGTTCACCGGGCGCAAGCGCCTGGCCGGGCTGGTGTTCGGCTGCATGCTGGCGATGTCCAGCGTGTCGATCGCCGCCACGGTGTGGCTGGAGGGTCACTCGGCCACCGCCGCCAGCCCGCTGCTGATGGAGGGCAAGGAAGTGCGCTTCGGTGCCGATGGCACGGGGTTGTGGGCTGCGATCACCACCCAGGTGTCGAACGGTTCGGTCAACGGCATGCATGACTCGCTCAGCCCGCTGGCCGGTGCCGTGCCGATGGTCAACATGCTGGTGAATGCGATCTGGGGTGGCATCGGCTGTGGCCTGCAGCAGTTCATCGTGTACCTGCTGCTGGGCGTGTTCCTGGCCGGGCTGATGACCGGCCGCACCCCGGAACTGTTCGGCCGCAAGCTGGAAACGCCGCAGGTGCGCCTGCTCGCACTGCTGGTGCTGCTGCAGCCGATCACCATTCTGGGCTTCACCGCGCTGACCCTGGCGATCCCCTCGATCACCGGCACCTCCAACCCCGGCTTCCACGGCATCAGCCAGGTGTTCTACGAGTACACCTCGGCGTTCGCCAACAATGGCTCGGGCTTTGAGGGCCTCGGCGATGCCACGGTGTGGTGGAACCTGAGCTGCACCCTGGTGCTGCTGCTGGGCCGCTATCCGGTGCTGGTGATCCCGTTGATCGTGGCCGCGCAGCTGGCGGCCAAGCGGCGTGCGCCGGAATCGGCCGGCACGCTGCAGATCGAAACCCCGACCTTCGCGCTGACCCTGATCGCGCTGGTCGTCATCCTCACCGTATTGCAGTTCATGCCGGCGCTGGTCCTTGGCCCGGTGGCCGACCACCTGTCGCTGACGCTGCACTGAGACCGCCTCCCATGAGTACGTATCCGTTGAACGCTTCTTCCCACCGCCGCCAGCGCCTGCTGGATGGTGCCGGCTGGCGCCGTGCCCTGCGCGATGCCGTGATCAAGCTCTCGCCGCGGCATCTGCTGCACAGCCCGGTGATGGCCGTGGTGATGGTCGGCACGGTGGTCAGCGCGCTGGTGACGCTGACCGGCAATGCGCCGCTGGGCTTCGGCCTGGCGGTCACTGCGATCCTGCTGCTGACCGTGCTGTTCGGCAACTTCGCCGAGGCCGTTGCCGAAGCACGTGGTCGTGGCCAGGCCGCCTCGCTGCGGCGGGCCCGCCAGGATCTCACTGCGCGCCGGCTGGCCGCCGCGCATGCCGGGGCCGGCGAGACCCAGGTCCCGGCGGCCGAACTGCGTCCGGGCGATCATGTCATCGTCAGTGCCGGTGAATTGATCCCGGCCGATGGTGAGATCGTGCAGGGCCTGGCGACCATCAACGAAGCGGCGGTGACCGGTGAATCGGCGCCCGTGCTGCGCGAGGCCGGTACTGACCGCAGTGGTGTGATCGGCGGTACCAAGGTGCTTTCCGACCAGATCATCGTGCGCATCACCGCCGAGCCGGGCCACAGCTTCCTGGACCGGATGATCGCGCTGGTGGAAGGCGCCAACCGCCAGAAGACCCCGAACGAGGTCGCCCTGACCCTGCTGCTGGCGGCGATGACGCTGACCTTCCTGGTGGTGGTGGCGACGCTGCCGGCGATCGGGGCGTTCGTTGGCGTGCAGGTCGATCCGCTGCTGCTGATCGCGCTGCTGGTGTGTTTGATCCCCACCACCATCGGCGGCCTGCTGCCGGCTATCGGCATCGCCGGCATGAACCGTGCGCTGGCCGCCAACGTGCTGGCCAAGTCCGGCAAGGCGGTGGAAGTGGCTGGCGATGTGGACGTGCTGCTGCTCGACAAGACCGGCACCATCACCTACGGCGACCGCCAGGCCACGCATTTCCATGCCCTTGCCGGTATCGACGCCAGCCAGCTGCGCGAGGCGGCGCTGCTCTCCTCGCTGGCCGACCCGACCCCGGAAGGCAAGTCGGTGGTGCGGCTGGCGCGTGAGCAGGGCTGCACCACCGCCGAGCCGGACCGTGCGGACTATCTGGCCTTCAGTGCGCAGACCCGCATGTCCGGTGTGGATCTGGACGGCGGGCGCCGCATCCGCAAGGGCGCCTCCGATGCGATCACCGCGTATGTGCGTGAGCTGGGCGGCACGGTGCCGTCGGAGCTGCCCGGCCGCGTGGAGCAGGTGGCGCGCAATGGTGCTACCCCGCTGGTGGTGTGCGAAGGCCGGCATGTGCTGGGCGTGATCGAGCTGTCGGACGTGGTCAAGCACGGCATGCGCGAGAAGTTCGCGCAGCTGCGCGCGATGGGTATCCGCACGGTGATGATCACCGGCGACAACCCGCTGACCGCTGCGGCGATCGCGGCCGAGGCCGGCGTGGACGATTACATCGCCGAGGCCCGCCCCGAAGACAAGCTGGCCCGCATCCGTGCCGAGCAGGCCGGTGGGCGGCTGGTGGCGATGGTCGGCGACGGCACCAACGATGCACCGGCACTGGCCCAGGCCGACATCGGGCTGGCCATGAACTCCGGTACGCAGGCGGCCAAGGAGGCCGGCAACATGGTCGATCTGGATTCGGATCCGGCCAAGCTGCTGGCGGTGGTGGAGGTGGGCAAGCAACAGCTGATCACGCGTGGTGCACTGACCACCTTCTCGCTGGCCAACGATGTCTCCAAGTATTTCGCGATCCTGCCGGCGCTGTTCGCCTCGACGCTGCCGGCGATGGCGGCGTTGAACGTGATGCACCTGTCCAGCCCGCGCAATGCCGTGCTGGCGGCACTGATCTTCAACGCCCTGGTGATCCCGGCGCTGATCCCGCTGGCGTTGCGCGGTGTGCGCTTCCGCCCGGCCACGGCGACGGCGCTGCTGCGCCGAAACATGCTGGTGTACGGCCTGGGTGGCGTACTGCTGCCGTTTGCGGCCATCAAAGTGATCGACCTCTTCCTTGTCTCGGTATTCGGCGCATGAACCGCTCGCTTGCTACGTCCGTTCCCCGTTCGGCGCGCAGCCGCGCTGCCACCTCCACCCAGCTGCAACAGGACAGCGCCTGGCGCCCGGCCCTCGTGCTCGGCGTGAGCAGCCTGCTGCTGCTCGGCCTGGCCTACGCGGTGGCTACCACCAGCGTAAGCCGGCTGCTGTTTCCGGCGCAGGCCGATGGGAGCCTGCTGATCCGCGATGGGCAGGTACGCGGCTCGCAGTTGATCTCCCAACCGTTCGTGGGCGATGGCTACTTCCAGGCGCGGCCGTCGGCGGCCAGCTATGACCCGATGGCGGCGGCCGGCAGCAACATGGCGCGCAGCAACCCGGCGCTGCAGGAGCGCGTGCAGGCCGCCATCTCTGCGGTCGCCACACGCGAGGGCGTGCCTGCCGCCCAAGTTCCCGGCGATCTGGTGACCCAGTCTGGCGCCGGCATGGACCCGGAGATCTCCCCGGCCGCCGCGCAGGTGCAGATCGCCCGGGTGGCGCGCAGCCGTGGCCTGCCGGTGGAGCGCGTCGCCGCGTTGGTGCAGGCCAATACCCGGGGACCGCAATGGGGTGTGTTCGGCCAGCCGCGGGTGAACGTGATGACGTTGAACGTTGCTCTCGACGCGCAGCAGGGCACGGCCCGGCTGCACGGCATGCCTTGATGCGCTGCGTATTGTCCTGGGCGCACAATCCCCGCCCATGAGCGACTCCCGTACCCGCCAGGCCGATGCCCTGGTCGACAGCCTACAGCGCGAAGCCGGCGGCAAACTCACCGTGTTCCTGGGTGCGGCCCCCGGCGTGGGCAAGACCTTCAGCATGCTCACCCGCGCACACGAGCAGCTGCGCCGCGGCGTGGACGTGGTGATCGGGCTGGTGGAAACCCACGGCCGCGCCGAGACCTCGGCGCTGCTGGCGGGCCTGCCGCAGGTGCCGTTGCTGCAGCGCGAGTATCAACAGCACGCACTGGACGAGATGGACCTGGACGCGGTGCTGGCGCGTCGCCCGGCGCTGGTGCTGGTGGACGAACTGGCGCATCGCAACGTGCCCGGCAGCCGCCACGAGCGGCGCTGGCAGGACGTGATGGAGCTGCTGGATGCCGGCATCGACGTGTGGACCACGGTCAACATCCAGCATCTGGAAAGTCTCAACGACGTGGTCATGCGGATCACCGGGGTGCGGGTCAGCGAGACCGTGCCCGATGCGGTGCTCGACCGCCTGCACGACATCGTGCTGGTGGACCTGCCGCCGCGCGAACTGATCGAGCGGCTGCAGCAGGGCAAGGTCTACGTGCCGGAGCAGGCGGCGCAGGCGTTGCAGGCGTTCTTCTCGCCGGCCAACCTGACCGCGCTGCGCGAGCTGGCGATGCAGGAGGCTGCCGACCGCGTGGACAGCAGCCTGCGCGAAACCCGTGCCGCGCGCGGCGAAGGCAACCTGCCGCTGCGCCGGCGGGTGCTGGTGGCGATCGATGGCGGCGGCCAGAGTGAGTACCTGGTGCGGGTCGGCCGGCGCATCGCCGAGCGGCGCGATGCGCCGTGGACGGTGGTGACGGTGCAGGCGCGCGCGCATGACGAGCAGACCCGGCGCGAGATCGATGCGGCGTTCGCCCTCGCCCGCCGCATCGGCGGTGAAGCGGAGCTGCTGCATGGCTCCAGCATCGCCGATGCACTGCTTGACCATGCCGCACACAACGGTGTCTCCACGCTGGTGCTCGGCCGCACGCGCGAGCGCCCGCTGGCGCGCATGCTCAACCGCACGCTGACCCAGCAGCTGATCCGGCGCGGTGCGCATTTCGAGATCACCATCATCGGTACGCCACAGGCGCGCGCGCGGGCACGCCGGTCCGGGCTGTCGATGCCCAGCCGCAGTGCCGGCAAGGATGCGCTGCTGGCGCTCGGCGCTACGGCCGTTGCCTGCCTGGTGGCGCTGATCGCCGAACGCTGGATCGGGCTGTACGACCTGTCGATGGTGTTCATCGTGGCGGTGGTGATGGTCGCCGCGCGCAGCCGCACCAGTGCAGCGGTGATCGCCGCGGCGCTGTGCTTCCTGGCCTACAACTTCTTCTTCATCGCGCCGCGATTCACCTTCGCAATCAGCGCGCGCCAGGGCGTGATCACGGTCTTCCTGTTCCTGGCCGCCGCCCTGGTGGCCGGGCGACTGGCCTCGCGCCTGCGCATGCAGGTGGTGGCCTTGCGCGCGGCCAACCGGCACGCGCATGCGCGCCAAGTGCTTGGCCGGCAGCTGGCCAGTGCACCGAGCAACGAGCAGGTCGCGCAGGCCGGCCGCGAGGCGCTGGAACAGGCGATGGATGCGCCGGCGTGGCTGCGCATCGGGCACCACACCAGCGCCAGTGGCAGCGCCGCACCGGGCGATACGGATCTCGCCGCGGCCGACTGGGCGCACCGGCACGGCCAGCCCAGCGGGCGCTTCACCGATACGCTGGCCGGTGCCGGCTGGTGGTTCCTGCCGCTGCTGGACGGCGACGACCGGGCGATCGGCGTGGCCGGCATGCGCTTCCCGCGCGAGGCGCCCCGGCTGACGCCGGAGCAGCGCCAGCTGGCCGAGGCAATGGTGGACGACATTGCCCAGGCCGCGCTGCGCACCCAGTTGGTGGCGGATCTGGAGAAGGCGCACGTGAGCAACGAGACCGAGCGGCTGCGCTCGGCGTTGCTGTCCTCGGTGTCGCATGACCTGCGCTCGCCACTGGCAGCGATGATCGGCTCGGCCGACAGCCTCTCCAGCTATGCCGATGCGATGGATGCCAGCGACCGGCGCGCCCTGCTCGATACCATCCTGGTCGAAGGCGAGCGCTTGGACCGCTACATCCAGAACCTGCTGGACATGACCCGGCTCGGCCATGACGGGCTGCAGATCAACCGGGACTGGATCGGCGTGGACGAGCTGGTCGGTTCGGCCGCGCGCCGCCTGCAGCGCTATCAGCCCGACGTACTGCTCAAGCTGGATATTCCCGCTGAACTGGCCCCGATCTGGGTGCACCCGGCGCTGGTCGAGCAGGCCGTATTCAACGTGATGGAGAACGCAGCCAAGTTCTCTCCGCCGGGTGCGGCGGTGGAGGTGCAGGCGCGGCTGGTCGAGGGTGAGCTGCGCATCGACGTGCTCGATGCCGGCCCCGGTATTCCCGACGACGAGCGCGCACGCATCTTCGACATGTTCTACAGCGTGGAGCGCGGTGATCGTGGCCGGCATGGCACGGGCCTGGGCCTGACCATCTGCCAGGGCATGATCGGCGCGCATGGCGGCAGCGTGCAGGCGCTGCCCGGCCGCGACGGACGCGGTACCCTGATCCGCATCACGTTGCCCCTGCTGCACCCCCACCCTGCCGATGACACCGATGATTCCTGAGGCTTCCCACGGCGTGCCCCCGGCGCGCGTGCTGGTGATCGACGATGAAGCGCAGATCCGGCGCTTCCTGGAGATCAGCCTGCGCGCGCAGGGCTACCGCGTGTCCCAGGCCGCCACCGGCCAGGCCGGTCTGGAAGCGCTGGTCGGCGAAGGCGCGGATCTGGTGATCCTGGATATCGGCCTGCCCGACATGGAAGGCCATGACGTGCTGGGCGAGCTGCGCCAGTGGAGCCAGGTGCCGGTGATCATGCTGACCGTGCGCGCCAGCGAGACCGAGAAGGTGCGGGCGCTGGACGCCGGCGCCAACGACTACGTGACCAAGCCGTTCGGCACGCAAGAGCTGATGGCGCGCGTACGGGCGCTGCTGCGCTCGCGCACGGTCTCCAGCGAGGGCGTGCTGCCGCAGTTCGATGATGGGCACCTGCATATCGACCTGGTACGGCGCGAAGTACATCTGGACGGTGCGCCGGTGGCGCTGACGCGCAAGGAGTACGCGCTGTTGTCACTGCTGCTGCGCAATGCCGGGCGGGTGGTGACCCAACCGCAGATCCTGCAGGACATCTGGGGGCCGACGCATCAGCACGACACGCATTACCTGCGGATTCTGGTCGGCAAGCTGCGCCACAAGCTGGGTGACTCGGCGCTGGATTCGCGCTATCTGTTCACCGAGCCGGGCGTGGGGCTGCGGTTCAAGGGGTAGGTACCGACCGTTGGTCGGTACCCGTCCAGATCAGAAGCCCAGATCCACACCCGGCAGCAGCGGTTGCAGCTGCGCGCGGAACAGCGCCTTGATGCGCTCCAGCGCCGCCTCGTCATCGGCCTCGAAACGCAGCACCAGCACCGGGGTGGTGTTGGACGCGCGCACCAGGCCCCAGCCATCGGGGAAATCGGCACGCAGGCCGTCGATGGTGGACAGGCGCGCACCGGCGAACGGCGAGTCCTCCACCTGCACCGAGGACACGAACAACGACACCAGCGCGTGCGGAGTGCCCGCGTCCACCGGCACCTTCAGCTCCGGGGTGGAGACGCTGTCGGGCAGTTCGTCCAACACCTCCGAGGGGCTCTCTTCGCGCTGGGCCAGGATCTCCAGCAGGCGCGCGGCGGCGTACAGGCCATCGTCGAAGCCGAACCAGCGTTCCTTGAAGAAGAAGTGCCCGCTCATCTCGCCCGCCAGTTCGGCGTCGGTTTCGCGCATCTTCGCCTTCATCAGCGAATGGCCGGTCTTCCACATCAGCGGGCTGCCACCGTTGCGCAGCACGTAATCGGAGAGCTTGCCGCTGCACTTCACGTCGTAGATCACCAGCGCGCCCGGGTTGCGCATCAGCACATCGGCGGCGAACAGCATCAGCAGGCGATCAGCGTAGATGATCCTGCCTTCGCGGGTGACCACGCCGAGACGGTCGCCGTCGCCATCGAAAGCCAGGCCGATATCCGCATCGAAGCGCTTCACGGTCTGGATCAGGTCTTCCAGATTGTGCGGGTCGCTCGGGTCCGGATGGTGGTTCGGGAAGGTACCGTCCACATCGCAGTACAGCGGAATGACCTCGGCACCGATCGCTTCCAGCAGCGGCTGGGCGAGCTCGCCGGCGACACCATTGCCCGCGTCGGCGACCACCTTGAGCGGGCGATCCAGCTGCACGTCATCGGCGATGCGCTGGATGTAATTGGCGTTGACCTCGCGGGTCTGGAAGCTGCCCGGCTCGGGTGCCACGTGCAGCTGGCCATCGCGGATGCGGTGGTACAGCTCGGTGATCGCATCGCCGGACAGCGTTTCGCCGCCGACCACGATCTTGAAGCCGTTGTAGTCCGGCGGGTTGTGGCTGCCGGTCACCGCCACGCAGCTGCCCGCGCGCAGGTGGTAGCTGGCGAAGTACACCACCGGGGTCGGCGCCAGGCCGATGTCGGTGACGTTGCAGCCGGCGCGGCGCAGGCCTTCGATCAGGCCGGCGGTCAACTCGGGGCCGGAGAGGCGACCATCGCGGCCCACCACGATGTCGCGCAGGCCCTGGACCTGCAGCACCGAACCGATCGCCTGGCCGATCAGGGCGGCGACCTTGGGGGTCAGCTCGCGGCCGACGATGCCGCGGATGTCGTAGGCGCGGAAGATCTCGGCCGCGACGGTCTCGCCCGGCACGGACGGCGGCGGCGAGGTCGCTGCTGTCTCGTCGTTGCTTTCGACGGCGGCCACCGCGAGCGGTACCTGGGCCAGACTTTCACTCAAGGTGGGGCCGGCGTCGGCACCACTGTCGGCAGCACCACGGCGACGCGGCAACGGGACCTTGCCTTTGCCCAGCACCAGCAGCACGGCAATCAACAGCAGCAACACGGCCACGATCGCACTGGAGATCGCGCCCAGGCCCAGCGGACCCGGCTCGATGTCCGGCACCGCGGCCGACAGGCGCAGTCCGCTGCGGCCGATCGGGCGCGCCAGTGCTTCCGCACCACCGGACAGCCCGCGGCTGCCCTGTTCGACGACGTTGTGGCTGCCCTGGCGAAGCGCGAGATAACCATCCCCCGGCACGGCGATCTGGTTGAATATGCCGGTCAAGCGCAGCAGCGGCTGGCGCACGTAGACCACGGCCGCTCCCTGCGGGCCAAGCTCGACCGCCGCGGCCAGGCCGAGACGCTGGCCGCCGGCATCACGCACCACGCGACCGACAGGCTTGTCATCGGCGATGGCCGCCTCGAGCAGGGCCAGGCGCGAATAACCGAAGGCCTTCGGATCGGCGTAGGCCGCATCGAGATCGGCGGTGAGGATCTGGACGTCTTCCACGCCCGGCCAGCCTTCGCGGATGGCGACAGCGGCGCCTTGTGCATTGCCGCTGGCCAATGCAGTGGCAACGCGCTCGGTCTTGAGCACCTTGGCGAGCTTGCCGAGCTGGCCGGTCAGCGCCGTCTGCAGGCCTTCGACCACGCGGTCGCGCGACTGCTCCAGCGCGTCACCGACGGCGGCCTGGCGCCATTGGCGCACGCCGCTCCACCCGAACCAGATCGCCAACAGCACCAGCAGCACGGCCAACAGCGGCACCGAGCGCCCTGTGGTCAACCGCGGCCGTCCTTCCGCCTTCGCCTTGCTCATGACGCTCCCCTGTCAGCGCACCCCGGTATGGCCGAATCCACCCGTTCCCCTGGCGCTGTCGGTGAAAGTATCCACTACCTGAAGGGCCACGCGTGCAATCGGCAGCACGACCAGCTGGGCGATGCGGTCGCCGGGCTGAAGGGTGAAGGGTTCCCGCCCGCGATTCCAGGCGCTGATCAGCAGCGGGCCCTGGTAATCGGCGTCGATCAGGCCGGTGCCGTTGCCCAGCACGATGCCGTGGCGATGGCCCAGGCCGGAGCGGGGCAACACCACGGCCGCCAGGTTCGGATCGGCGATATGGATGGCGATACCGCTGGGGATCAGCGCGGTGTCGCCGGGCTGCAGCGTGAGCTCGGTCTCCAGCGCAGCACGCAGATCGAGCCCGGCGCTGTGCTCGGTGGCGTAGGCCGGCAGCGGCCATTCGTCGCCGAAACGCGGGTCGAGCAGCTTGACCTGCAACGGCTGCAGGGAGGAATCGATGGTCATGCGCGCAACCTCTGGGCAATCAGGGACAACAATTGTTCGGCCAACACGGCCTTGGAGGTGCCGGGGAACACCTGTTCGCCGCCCTGCCAGTAGGCCGTGGCCGCGTTTTCATCACTTTCGAAACCGCCGGTGCTGATCCCGACCTGGTTGGCGATCACCAGGTCCAGGCGCTTGTCGACCAGCTTGCCGCGCGCGTACTTCTCCACATCGTGGGTCTCGGCGGCGAAGCCGACCACCAGCTTGAGCGCGTTGGTCTGCGTGGCCACTTCGGCCAGGATGTCCGGGGTGCGCACCAGCTCCAGCGTCAGGCTCTGGGTGTCGGCAGTCTTCTTCAGTTTCTGCGGGGCAACCTGGCGCGGGGTGTAATCGGACACTGCGGCCGCACCGATGTAGATGTCGGCCGGCAACGCACCGAGCACCGCTTCGCGCATCTGCGCGGCCGAGCGCACATCAACGCGCTGCACACCCGCAGGCGTGGCCAGCTGGACCGGGCCACTGACCAGCACCACCTGCGCGCCCAGGCGGGCGGCGGCGGCGGCCAGGGCGTAACCCATCTTGCCGCTGCTGCGGTTGCCGACGTAGCGCACCGGATCGATATCTTCATAGGTGGGGCCGGCGCTGATCAGCACGCGCAGACCCTTCAGTTCACTGCTCGCCGGCGGCTCGACCGGGGCCGGCGCGTGCAGGCCGGCCAGCGCGGCCACGATCGCGTTCGGTTCGGTGAGCCGACCGGGGCCGGACTCGCCTTCGGCCAGCGGCCCGTCTTCCGGCCCGATCACCTGGGCCCCGCGCTCGCGCAGCAGGCCGATATTGGCCTGGGTGGCCGGGTGCAGCCACATGCGATGGTTCATCGCCGGGCACACGGTCAGCGGCGCGGTCGTGGCCAGGCACAGGGTGGTGACCAGATCGTCGGCGTGGCCGTTGGCCAGGCGCGCGAGCAGATCGGCCGTGGCCGGCGCGACCACGATGCGATCGGCCCAGCGGGCCAGCTCGATATGGCCCATGGCCTGCTCGGCCGCGCTGTCCCACAGGGTGGTGCGGGTCGGCTGGCCGGACAGCGCCTGGAAGCTGAGCGGGGTGACGAACTGCTGGGCCCCGGCGGTCATGGCGACCTGCACCTGGGCCCCGGCATCGCGCAGGCGGCGCACCAGTTCCAGCGACTTGTAGGCAGCGATCCCGCCACCAACGCACAACAACAGCTTCTGGCCTTCCAACGGGCGCGCGGCCGCCGGAGAAGCCTGGGGGGAGTCAGCCACCTTGGGTGTTCCTGTCGAACCGAGGCGATTAGCTTACCCGATGGTCCGTAAGCCGCCTGATGCGCCAGCGGCATAAGCAGCCAGATTTTCGTCATAAGCAACCGCCCAACTTGGCACGATGCGCTGCATTTACCGACACGATGCCACCCGGTTCACCGATGGTGGCCCGCTCGGCATCGAGGGAGACTGGCGCCATGTCGATCCGAGACTGGCCCAGTGCCGAGCGTCCCCGCGAAAAGCTGCTCGCCCACGGCGCCGGCGCCCTGTCCGATGCCGAGCTGCTGGCGATCTTCCTGGGGTCGGGCCTGCGCGGCCGCGACGCGGTCGAAACCGCCCGCGACCTGCTGCAGGCCCACGGCCCCCTGCGCAACCTGCTCGACCTGCCGGCCCCAGCGTTGGCGGCCCTGCCCGGGCTTGGGCCGGCCCGCAGCTGCAAGCTGGTGGCCGGGCTGGAGCTGGCGCATCGCCATCTGGCGGCCGAGCTGGCCCGCGGCGAGAGCCTGCGTGACCCGGCCGCCGCCGGGCGCTACTTTAAGCAGCGGCTGCGGGCGCGGCCCAACGAGGTATTCGCCGCGTTGTTCCTGGACAACCAGCACCGCACGCTGGCCTGCGAGGAGCTGTTCAGCGGCACGGTGGATGCCGCGGCGGTCTACCCGCGTGAAGTGGTCCGCCGCGCCCTGCTGCACAACGCGGCTGCGGTAATCGTCAGCCACAACCACCCTTCCGGCAGTGCCGAGCCCTCGCTGGAGGACCGCCGGATCACCGCGCTGCTGCAGCAGGCCCTGGCCCTGGTGGATATCCGCCTGCTCGACCATGTCGTGATCGGCGACGGAGCCCCGGTATCGATGGCCGCGCGCGGGTGGATGGCCGCGGGAACGCCCTGATCCGGCACGCCCAGCGCCCCGCTCGGCCGCGGTTCAATGGATCGGGGTGGCTTCTGGGCTAAAATTGCCGATTCCGCCGCTCCAGTCCCAAAGCAGGCCTTGTGAAAAATCTCCTCCGCGCCCTGATCAGCCAAGGCATCGAAGCCTTGCGCGCCAACGGCACTCTGCCGGCCGATACCCTGACCCCGGAATTCGTGGTCGAACGCCCGAAGACCCGTGAGCACGGCGATTTCGCCACCAATGCCGCGATGCTGCTGGCCAAGCCGGCGCGCAGCAACCCGCGCGCCCTGGCCCAGGCGCTGCTCGATGCGCTGCCCAAGAGCAATGATGTGCTGCGCGTCGAGATCGCCGGCCCGGGCTTCATCAATTTCCACCTCGCCCCCAGCGCTTACCAGCGCGAAGCGGCCAGCGTGCTCAAGGAAGGCGCCGATTACGGCCACAACCTGAGCGGCAACGGCCGTACCGTGGGCGTGGAATACGTGTCGGCCAACCCGACCGGTCCGCTGCATGTCGGCCACGGCCGCGCGGCGGCGATCGGTGACTGCCTGGCGCGCCTGCTGGAAGTGAACGGCTGGAACGCCAAGCGCGAGTTCTACTACAACGACGCCGGCGTACAGATCGAAAACCTGGCGCTGTCCACCCAGGCGCGTGCGAAGGGCCTCAAGCCCGACGACGCCGGCTGGCCGGAAGCCGGCTATCGCGGCGATTACATCGAGGATGTGGCCAAGGCCTACCTGGCCGGTGCCACGGTGGAACTGGAAGGCCACTCGGTGGTCGGCGAGCGCGACCCGGACAACCTCGATGCGATCCGTCGCTTCGCGGTCGCTTACCTGCGCAACGAGCAGAACCAGGATCTGGCCGCGTTCGGCGTGGATTTCGACATCTACTTCCTGGAAAGCTCGCTGTACAAGGACGGCAAGGTCGAAGAGACCGTCGCCCAGCTCAACGCGGCCGGCCATACGTATGAGGAAGGCGGCGCGCTGTGGCTGCGCTCGACCGACTTCGGTGACGACAAGGACCGCGTGATGCGCAAGTCCGACGGCACCTACACCTACTTCCTGCCGGATGTGGCCTACCACCTCTCCAAGTGGCAGCGCGGCTACGAGCGCGCGATCACCGAGCTGGGCGCGGACCACCACGGTTCGCTGGCGCGCGTGCGTGCCGGCCTGCAGGCGCTCGACGTCGGCATCCCGAAGGGCTGGCCGGAATACGTGCTGCACCAGATGGTGACGGTGATGCGCGGCGGCGAGGAAGTGAAGCTCTCCAAGCGGGCCGGCAGCTACCTGACCCTGCGCGACCTGATCGAAGAAGCCGGCCGCGATGCCACCCGCTGGTTCCTGATCGCGCGCAAACCCGATTCGCAGCTGACCTTCGATATCGATCTGGCCCGCCAGCAGAGCAACGACAATCCGGTGTTCTACGTGCAGTACGCGCACGCCCGGGTGTGCAGCCTGCTGCGCCAGGCGCAGGAGAAGAAACTGAGCTACACGCCGGCCGAAGGTCTGACCGGGCTGTCCTCGCTCGGCGATGAGGCGTCGCTGTGGCTGATGGTGGAAATGTCGCGCTTCCCGGAAGTCGTCGAAGCGGCTGGTCTGGCGCTGGAACCGCACCTGATCGCGCAGTACCTGCGTGAATTGGCGCACGCCTTCCACACGTGGTATCACGGCACGCAGGTACTGGTGGCCGACGAAAACGAACGCAACGCCAAGCTGACGCTGGCCTGCGCCGCGCGCCAGGTCCTGGCCAATGGTCTGAACATCCTGGGTGTTTCCGCCCCGGAAAAAATGTAAGCAGTGGAGAAGCAGTAAATGGCAGCACGACGCGGCAAGAGCCAGGCACGGCGCAACAGCAACCAGGGCACCCCGGGATGGGTGTGGCTGGTCGCGGGTGTGGCGATTGCGGCCGTGGTGTTCCTGGCGGCACCGAACCTGTTCAAGAACGACGGTGATGGTTTCCTGCGGGTCGGCCCGCAGCCGGACCCGAACGCCCAGCCGGCCCCGGTGAGCGACGCCGATACCGACGTCGGCACCGAGCTGCCCAAGCCTGGCGCTGCCAAGCCTGCCGAACCGGCCAAGCCGGCGGCGACGCAGTACGACTTCTACACCCTGCTGCCCGGCAAGGAAGTGGAAATGTCCGATGCCGAGCTGGCGGCCAGCGCACGCGCCGAAGACCAGCGCCGCGCCAAGGCCGATGCGCAGCGCGCGCAGGCGGCGCTGGAAGGGCGGCCGTTGCCGCCCGCACCGGCACCGACCAGCACCGCCGCGACCACCACGCCTGCGCCGGTCAGTACCGCTGCGTTGCCGGCGCCGGTGAATGAACGTCCGGCCGCCACGCCGGCACCGGCGGCATCGGCCCCGGCCACGGTGGCCACCGCGCCGAAGCCGGATGCACCTGCGGCCACCGCGCCGGCTGCCGCTGCAGCCGCCGATCCGGCCGCGGGCAACGTGCGTTACATCCTGCAGGCCGGTGCGTTCGGTGCCTCCGGCGACGCCGAAGCGACCAAGGCCAAGCTGGCTATGATCGGCCTGGCCGCGCGCGTGGAATCGGCGCAGATCAACGGCAAGACGGTGTACCGCGTGCGCATGGGGCCGTATGGCAGCGCGGGCGAGCTGGCCGAAGCCAAGCAGAAGCTGGATGGGACCGGGCTGCAGGCGATGGCGATCAAAGCGCAGTAGCCGCGCGCCGCGCGACTACCCCAAGGTTGCGCTACGCGAAACCTCGGGCCCCTGCTGGTACCTCCACATCCCCGCGCCTGCCGGCGCGCCCCCTTGTACTCCAAGGGGGCTGTTGCTCCAGATGCACTCCGAATGCCGACCCTTGGGTCGGCGTTCTTGCTTCAGGCAGCCCCCTCGCGAGCAGCTAACGGCGCGTGCGATCAGTCGCGCGCGACCTGGAACCCGGCGAACGACTGGCTGACCGGCATCACTTCGAGGCGATTGATGTTCAGGTGCGCCGGCAGCGAGGCGACCCAGAAGATCTGCTCGGCGATGTCATCGGCAGTCATCGGGTTGGCACCGGTGTAGAGCTTGTCCGAGGCGGCCTGGTCGCCATGGGTGCGGACCACGGTGAACTCGGTTTCGGCCATGCCCGGCTCGATCGTGGTCACGCGCACGCCGCTGCCATGCAGGTCCGAGCGCAGGCCCAGCGAGAACTGGCTGACGAAGGCCTTGGTGCCGCCGTAGGCGTTGCCGCCCGGGTACGGGTACACGCCGGCCACCGAGCTGATGTTGATGATCGCGCCCTTGCGCGCGACCAGCTGCGGCAACAGGCGGTGGGTCAGCGTCACCAGGGCAGTGACGTTGGTGTCGATCATGGTGCGCCAGTCCTCCAGCGAGGCGCTCTGGGCCGGGGCGGTGCCCTGGGCCAGGCCGGCGTTGTTGACCAGCAGGTCGATGTCGGCGAAGCCGGCCGGCAGGGCGGCCAGTGCCGCTTCCATTGCCGCGCTGTCGCGCACGTCGAACACCGCCGCGTGCACGCGCTCGGGACCGTAGGCATCGACCAGCGGCTGCAGGCGCTCGGCACGGCGCCCGGTGGCGATCACGCGCCAGCCGGCCTGGGCGAAACGGTGGACAGCGGCGGCGCCAAAGCCGGAGGTGGCGCCGGTAATCAGAGCGGTACGGGTCATCGAGGTACTCCGTGGAGATCCCGACCATTTTCGCACCGATGCCCGCCCGGTGCAGCGCCGTGCGCTGCTCTGCTGCCTGCCGCTACGGGGCGTCGCGTCAGCGGATGCGGAACACCCGTGCTTTGGGCAGGTCTTCATCCACCTGCAGGAACCAGCGGCCGGCAATGCCCGGCACCACGACAATCTCGGGGTTGCTGCGGGCGGTCTTGAGCTTCATGTCGCCCTTGAGCACCTGCCACTGCTGGCCATTGTCCAAGGTGAACACGGTGCCGGGGGCCCAGCCGTCCACCTGGCCGGTGACCTTGGCGGTGATGGGGCCGTCGTCCAGCCCGGGGAACATGGGTGCCGGCGTCGGCACACCCGGGCCTGCGGCAGGTGCCGCCGCGACGGCCACCGGGGCGGGGGCATCGGCCTCGGCCTGGCGCAGCAGGCGGTTCAGGGCCTGAAGCTGGGCCGGGGTCAGCCCGACCTCGGCCAGCGCCTGCGGATCCAAGCGCTGCTCCAACGCCACATAGGGAGCCTGCGCCCACGCTGGGCCCACCAGCAACATGCCCACACACCCAAGTATCTGCCACCTGCGCATTGCCTGCTCCACTGCCTGTCGATGCCTGATCGCGGCACTGTGCTTCACTTTCATGGCAGCCAGATGACAGCGACCACCGGTCGCAGCCGGCGGCGCGCCCGGCACGGGGTAAAATGGCGGCCAGCCGCGCAGCCGCGCCGGCGGTATTGGACGTCCCATGATCAACAACGATGTACTGCGCAGCATCCGCTACATGCTCGACCTCAGCGACGGCATGATCGCCGACACCTGTGCCCTGGCCGATCCGGCCTTCGTGGTCGACAAGGCCGATGTGGCCGGCTGGCTGCGCAAGGAAGACGAAGAAGGCTTCGTGCCCTGCGACGACCGCACCCTGGCGCATTTCCTGGATGGCCTGATCGTGCATTTCCGTGGCCGCGACGAGAGCCAGCCGGCGCGCCCGGTGGAAAAGCGCATCACCAACAACCTGGTGCTCAAGAAGCTGCGCGTCGCCTTCCAGCTGAAGGACGTGGACATGCACGAAGTGTTCGACGCCGCGGGTTTCTCGGTCTCCAAGCCGGAACTGTCCGCACTGTTCCGTCAGCCGGACCACAAGAACTACCGCGCCTGCGGTGACCAGATGCTGCGCAACTTCCTCAAGGGCCTGACCCTGCGCGTGCGCGGCGCCTGAGTGAGGCCTTGGTGCGTGGCTCCGGTGTCGGGGCCACGTGCTGCAGTGCTGCGAACTCGGCTGCCCGAAATGGCTGGCCATCTGGATTCCAGATGCGTTGGATGAAGACGTTTCATTTCCCTCATCCGCCGATCGGGCGGACACTGGCGCCCCTTCTTTCCTGGAGCCCGTCATGACCCACGACGCGCCCTCCCCGCTCAGCCGCTGGCAGGTCCTGCTGATGGCCTTCGCCACCGGCGTGGCCGTGGCCAGCAACTATTACGCGCAGCCGCTGCTGCACACCATCGCCGGGCAGTTCGGGGTGTCCTTCGCGCGTGCCGGGACGGTGGTGACCGTGGCCCAGCTGAGCTATGCGGCGGGCCTGATCCTGCTGGTGCCGCTGGGCGATCTGTTTGAACGGCGCCGGCTGATCGTGGTGATGTCGCTGCTGTCGGCGGCGGGGCTGGTGCTGAGCGCGCTCAGCCATCAGTTCGTCTGGCTGCTGGTGGGCACCGCGCTGACCGGGCTGTTCTCGGTGGTGGCGCAGGTGCTGGTGCCGTTCGCGGCGACGCTGGCCCGGCCGGAAGAGCGTGGCCAGGTGGTCGGCACGGTGATGAGCGGCCTGCTGCTCGGCATCCTGCTGGCGCGCACCGTAGCCGGGGCGCTGTCCTCGCTGGGCGATTGGCGCACCGTGTACTGGATCGCCGCGGCCGCGCTGGTGCTGACCACGGGCATGTTGTATCGGCATCTGCCGCGCTTCCATCAGACCGCCGGACTGGGCTATCTGCAGCTGCTGCGCTCGATCGGCACGCTGTTCGCGCAGGAACCGGTGTTCCGCCTGCGCACCGTACTGGGCGCGTTGAGCTTTGCGATGTTCGCGATCTTCTGGACGCCGTTGGCGTTCCTGCTCGCGGCCGAACCCTATGGCTACAGCGATGCGACGATCGGGCTGTTCGGGCTGGTGGGTGCGGCCGGCACGCTGGCCGCCGGTGTGGCCGGGCGCATGGCCGACCGTGGCAGGGCTGCGTTGGCGACGACCGTGGCGCTGGTGCTGCTGGCCGCGTCGTGGCTGCCGCTGGGCTTCTCCACGCACTCGCTGATCGCACTGGTGCTGGGCGTGATCGTGCTCGATCTGGCTGCGCAGCTGTTGCACGTAAGCAACCAGAACGTGGTGTATGCACTGCGCCCGGAAGCACGCAACCGGCTCAATGCCGGCTACATGACCGGCTACTTCATCGGTGGTTCACTGGGCTCACTGGTCTCGGCACAGGTCTTTGATCGCTTCGGCTGGACCGGCGTGTGTGTCACCGGTGCAAGCGTTGCGCTGGTGGCGATGGGCATCTGGGCGGTGTCGCAGGCAAAGCGGAAGCTTTGAATCCACGCCACTGCGGGACGTGGGCAAGGGAACGGTAGATCCACGCATGGCGTGGATCTACCCGAACGCGCCTCAGAAGGCGGTCTGCAGCGCGAACTCGATGCGCGATCCCGCATTGCCCGGGAACAGCTGCTTCGCGGCGCCGTCGGTGTCGTGCCCGGTCACCCGCAGCTCCCACGGCCCGTGCACACGCCACACCACGCTGAGCTGGCCGTGCAGGTAATCATCGGCCTGCGCGCTGTCCAGCCAGTAATGGCCCACCGCGCCCTCGACACGCCACTGCTCGCCCAGCGGCAGACGCGCGCCGAGCTGCGCATAGGTGCCGCCGTGGCCGCCGGCCAGCGCGTTGTCGGAGACGCCAACCTGCAGCCAGGCGCGTTGCCGCCAGGTCACCGTGCCATTGAGCTCGGTCCAGTCCAGATCGACGGTGGTCGAGGGATAGAGGTAGCGGGTCAGGTTGACGTCCACGCTCCAGTCCGGCGTCACCGCCCCGCTCCAGCCGGCGATGAGATCGAATTCGCTGCGCGCGCTGTTGTCCGGGCGGAACGAGACGCCCGAGCCCCACGCCGAGGCATACCAGCCGTTGGCCGTACCGAGCTTCACGCCGGCCTGCGCGGCCGGATCGCCGTCGCTCTGGGAGCTGCCGCGCCAGACGTAATCCGAGGTCAGTGTCGCATTGCCTTCCACCGCGGCCGATGCCGCCCCGCTCATGACCAGCCCCGCCAGCACCGCGCCACAGCACAGGCGCTGTTTCCACTGTTGATCCACCACGTGACCCACTCCAGATGACGGCCGCGCCGTCGAGAGCGACAGTGTCGTCAGGCGGGGCGTAACGCCGCCATGGCGTACCCGCGTGATCGGCGCAACGTTTCTGTAAATCCTGCGTCAGGTGATGCCCGGGGGTGCGCGGTATCATGGCCGCTCTGACCTGTTGCGAGTAATGGCGTGGACGCGATCCTGACCCCGGTATCGATTGGCGAGCTGATCGACAAGATCACCATCCTGGAAATCAAGGCCGAACGCATCGCCGATGCCGGCAAGAACGCCAACGTCCGCAAGGAACTCGAGGGCCTGTGGCCGCTGTGGCAGCAGCAGGTAAGCGCTCAGCCGGGGCTGGAGGCGTTGAAGACGCAGCTCAAGGCGATCAACGAGCGCATGTGGGAGATCCAGGATCAGCTGCGCGACAAGGAAGCGGCGCAGGTGTTCGACGATGCCTTCATCCAGCTGGCGCGTGGTGTCTATGGCACCAATGGCGAGCGGGTCAAAGTGAAGAACGAGATCAACCGCATCGCCGGTTCGCAGCTGGTCGAAGAAAAGCAGTACCAGGGCGAGTAAGCCCGCCGGTGCGCGCCGGGCTCAGTGCCCGGTCGCGGCCATGAAGCGTTCGCGGTCCTGCTGGGTGCGCCGACGGATTTCAGCCAGCGCTTCGTTCTCGGTGGCTTCCAGCATCGATTCGAACAGCCGCTGGAAGTGGTTGCGCATGGCCGACCGCGCCGCTGCCGGGTCGCGCTGGCGCAACGCATCCAGAATCCGGGTGTGTTCCTCGTCGCGGGTGTCATCGTCGTTGTGGCAGACGTTGGCGTAGACCTGCTTGACCCGCGGCAGCTCGTTGCGCATCCGCCAGATCAGCTGCACGCAGTGCTCCACCACCGGGTTGCCGGCGATCCGCGCGATCGACAGGTGGAACTGCCGATCCGCCTCGCTGGCCGCCGCCTCGCCCGAATTCGGGTCGACCATGGCCGCGATCAGGCCGGCCAGGTCCTCCAGTTCGGCATCGGTGATGCGGCTGGCCGCCATCGCGGCCGCCTCGGCCTCGATCACCGCACGTGCCGCGGTCAGGTCGAACGCCGAGACGTCGGGCAGTGCGCCCGGCGCCTGCGACGGCTTGGCCTTCACGTACACGCCGGAGCCGGTCTTGATAGTGATCAGGCCCTGCGCTTCCAGCGCGATTTCCGCCTCGCGCACCGTCACCCGGCTCACGCCCAGGCGTTCGGCCAGGTCACGCTCGCCCGGCAGGCGCGAGCCCGGCGGGAATTCGCCCTTCTCGATCAGCGCGACGATTTCGGCAGCAATGGACTGGTACAGACGGGGTTCGGACATCATCAAAGGCCTGGCTGACAGGTGGCTGGGGACCGACACGCGACCGCGCCTTCAGAGAGCGGCGCGGTCGGAAAAACCGCGCCACTGACCTCAGAAGCGGTAGCGCACCCCCAGATAATACCGCCGCCCGTACGTGGTGTACTCGCGGAAGCTGCCGAGGATGGGCATATCCGACACCCGCGGCTCATCGGTGAGGTTGCTGGCCGACAGCGACAACGACAAGTGCTTGTTCACTTTGTAGGTGGCGCGGAAGTCCAGCGAGCCATTGTCCCGCACATAGCGGTTCTGCGACGGGTCGCCGACAAACTGCTGGTAATAGTCGGAGCGGTACTTGTAGATCGCCTGCAGATCGAGCTTGCCCAGGCCCCAGTACACCTGCGCGGAGGCCACATGCTTGGACAAACCGAAGATGTTGGCCGGCTCGACGATGCCCGGGGTCACCACGCCGGTGGCCGGGTCGGTGGACTCGCCCAGGCGCAGGTCTTCGGTCTTGAAGTTGGAATCGGCGTAGTTGTAGCTGGCCTTCACGCCCAGCCCGGAGAAAATGCCCGGCAGGTAGGAGAAGCTGTGCGAGGCGGTGAACTCCACGCCGAACAGATCGCTCTTCTGGTCGCTGGTGGCCAGCTGCTCCACCGGCACGGTCACGCTCTGACCATCGATATCGAAGGTCTCGTTGACGATCACCGGCATCGAGCCGCCGTTGAACTGCTTGTAGTACAGCGCACCGGACAGCATGGTGTCTTCGTTGGCGTACCACTCCAGCGAGAGATCGCCATTCCATGACATCAACGGCTTGGCGCGCGGGTTGCCGGTGGCGGTGATGCTGCGCAGCGCATCGCCCACGCTGTTGAACTCGGTATCCACCTCCCCCAGGTTGAAGGTGCGGCCGTAGCCTTCAGCGGCCAGATCCGGACGCGACATCGCCCGATACGCGCCGACGCGCAGCAGCAGGTCCGGGCGCAGTTCGAAGGCGGCGTTGAAGCTGGGCAGCCATTCGGTGTTGCTGGATTTGAGTACCTGCGAGGTGAAATCGCCGGTCGGCTCCAGGGTCACGGTGCCGTCGGGATTGTTGATCACATCCAGGCCACTGCGCAGGCCGACCGAGCGCACTTCGGTCCGCACGCCACGCACGCCGATGTTGCCGGTCACCGGCAGGCCGAACCATTCGGCGCTGTAATCGCCCATCAGGTACAGCGCGCTGGTTTTCTCGGTGACATCGTTGTTGGCCGGGTTGCGCAGGTCCGCGCTCAGGCCGGTGTCGTCGGCGCCGGTGAAGGCCTTGAACAGGCAGCGGCTGTCGAAGCTGGCCCACTGGTCGATGGTGTTGCCACTGGCATTGGCCAGGAAATCGTCCTGCGGAAAGGCCTGGCGGCAGGCCAGGTTGGCAGCGCGGATCGCAGCGACATTGGTGGTGGTCACATCCACGGTGTCGGTGTAATCGGTGTAGGTCGCCTCGGAGCGGCGCAGGCCACCCTTGATCGCGGTGAAGAAGCCGCTTTCGGGGGTGAAGGTGGCATCGAAGCGGCCGGCACGGATGGTGTGCTCGCGATGCTGCTGGCGACGACGTACCAGCGCCGAATCGGTGAAGTTGTCCGGGTTGTTCACATCGAACGCCGGATCAAGATAGATGCTCGGCACGTCACCGCTGTAGTCGTAGGTGTAATCGACGTAGCGGGTGTTCTTGATGCCGCCGACCGGCCTGCCGTTGACGTCGGTGCGACCGGCACGCAGGCGGGTGCTGCGTTCGATCTGATCGCGCTCGGTGTTGGAGTAGGACAGATCGGTGGACAACGTCCACGCCGGGCTCGGCCGGAAGATCACGTTGAGCCCGCCGCCGGTGTATTCCTCCTGCCGCTCCAGGAAATTGCCGGTGGAATCGACCGTGGTGCTGCCGGTGTGGTGCAGCAGCGCGCCATCGTCGGTGACCACGCGGTTGTTGAGGTTGCGCATCATCGAGGACAGCGACAGATCCGAGCGGTCTTCGGTGTAATCGCGCTTGGAGTGCTGGTAATCCAGGTTCACTTCCACCGTATCGCTGGGCCGCCACTGCAGCGCGGCGAACTGCGAATCGCGCTTGTCGTGCTCGATGAACTGACGGTAGATGCGGCTGCTGGGCACCAGGTAATACGGCACGCCGTTGGCGACCTGGTTGCCGTTGACCTGGGTGCAGTTGCGCGTCGCGCCGACCACTTCACGGCCATCGCAGGCCACCCAGGTGGAGCTGCTGGAGAACATCTCTTCCGGGTTGCTGCCTTCCAGCGCCTGCACACCGATGGAGACACCGAGCTTGCCGGCATTGCCCATGTCGAACTGGTCGATGTAGCTGGCGGTACCGCGCCAGCCGACGCCGTCCTTGTCCTTCAGACGGTCATCGTAGTCCTGCCAGGTGCCCCGGCCATCGAGCTGGAACGTGCGTTTGCCGTACTCCAGTGGTTTGACCGTCTCCATGTTGATCGTGCCGGCCACGCCACCTTCGACGAAGTCGGCGCGCTGGGTCTTGTAGATCGCCACGGTGTTGATCAGCTCGGACGGGAACTGGTTGAAGTTCACCGAGCGGTCGCCACTGCCATTGGTGGCCTCGCGGCCATTGAACGTGGACGAGCCGAGGAACGGGCCCAGGCCACGGATCGAGATCTCCGACGCACCGCCCTTCTCGCGATGGGTGGAAGCACCGGTGATGGTTTCGATCGCTTCACCGATCGACAGCGCCGGCAGATCACCGATGTCGTCAGCGGCCAGCACATCGGAGACCACAGTCTCCTCGCGCTTCTTGTCGATCGAGGTCTGGATGGTGCCGCGGATGCCGGTCACCTGGACCTGATCCAGCGTGGTGGCTTGCCCCGGCGGCGAGGCCGGTGCGTCGGCATCCTGTGCGTGGGCCAACGGCAGTGCCGCGGTGGCGCACAGGGCATAGAACAGCGCGCTGTGCAGCGCGGTGCGGCGGAGGCCTCGTGGTGAGGCCGTACGGCGGTCATGCAACATCGTGATCTCCCTCCCAGGATGGATCGTCCGATTACACGGATTCGATCCGGAAGATTCACGACTGATGAACCAATGTCAATTAATTGGTACTAAAGTCTACCCCGCACCACCGTCCAGACCACTTTGCATGGAATTAATGTGCGGACGCAGCAGAAAAATGCGCAAACCACATACCACATGCACCTAAAGTGGTATGCGATTGTGGTTGACGTGCGCGCCGGGCAACCTGTTAGGATCGTGGCTCGCGTCAGTCGCCACGGTTCATCTGGGAGGGTAAGCCCGTGACTTTGCAAGACTCGCATGCGCCGTTGGCGCGGCGTCCCATGACCAAAGCCCTGCTGTTGAGCCTGTCCCTGGCGGCATTCCCTGCCGTAGCGGCCGATTATCTGGTGCGCGACGCTGCTGCCTATGCCACCGCCGTACGCGCCCTCGCCCCCGGCGATACGGTGATCCTGGCGGACGGCGTCTGGCGCGACGTGGACCTGCTTTTCCGGGCCACCGGCAAAATTGGTCAACCAATTAAGTTGACGGCGCAGACCCCCGGCAAGGTGATTCTCAGCGGCCAGTCCCAGCTGCGTCTGGCCGGTGAGCACCTGGAGGTGTCCAACCTGGTCTTCCGCGATGGTTGGGCACCGGGGGGCGAAGTGGTTTCATTCCGGCGGTCAGCCAGTGAGTGGGCCAACCACAGCCGGGTGACCGGGATCGTGATCGACCGCTACAACAAACCGGACCGCCAGCAGTCCGATCACTGGGTGGCGCTGTACGGCCAGCACAACCGCTTCGACCACAACCAGCTGGTCGGCAAGACCAATGCGGGTACTACCCTGGTGGTGGTGCGCAACGCCACCAGCGGCCTGGACAACCAGCACCGCATTGATCACAACTGGTTCGGCCCGCGCCCCAACCTCGGTTCCAACGGCGGCGAGACGATGCGCATCGGCACCAGCCACGATTCGCAGTCCGATTCGCGCACCGTGGTGGAGAACAACTGGTTCGAGCAGTGCGATGGCGAGGTGGAGATCGTCTCCAACAAGTCCGGCGGCAACATCTACCGCGGCAACGTCTTCCAGGACTCGCGCGGCTCCTTGGTGCTGCGCCACGGCCACGGCAATCGGGTGGAGCGCAATGTGTTCCTCGGCCATGGCAAGGCGCATACCGGCGGCGTGCGCGTGATCAACCGCAACCAGACGGTGCGCGACAACTATTTCGAAGGCATTGCCGGCGACAATTTCGCCGCAGCCTTGAGCGTGATGGCCGGCACCCACAACGCACCGTTGAACCGCTACGAGCAGATCGATCACGCGGTGATCGAACGCAACAGCTTCATCCAGGTCGGTACCCTGTTGCTGGGCGCGGGGCTGGATGAAGAGCGCAATGCGATGCCGGTGAACAGCCGCATCGCCGGCAACTTGTTCATCGGCGATGGACACCGCGAGCTGCTGCGCACGCAGGGCGATCTCTCCGGCATCACGTTCGCGGGCAATGTGCAGAGCCCTGCCGCGTCTTCCGGCTTCCCTGGCGGTGTCAGCGGCCAGACCCTGACCCTACAGCGCGCGGCCAACGGCCTGCTCTACCCCACCGCCGCCATCGATGCCGGTGCCCCGCGCGATCTGAACCCGATTGCCCGCGACCAGGTCGGCGTGGACTGGTACCCCAAGACCCAGCCGACCACCGCCTTGGACAGCGGCGCCGTGCGTAAGGTCGCACCGGGCGAGGACACCCTCACCGCCGCCGTGGCCGCCAGCGCCCCCGGCGACCGCCTGCAGCTGCAGCGCGGCCGCTACACCGTGAGCCAGGTGCTGGCGGTGGACCATCCGCTCAGCGTGGTCGGCCCCGCACGCGGCCAGGCCAGCGTGCAGTTCTTGCGGCCGAGCCTGTTCGAGATCGGCGCGCGCGGTTCGCTGCGCCTGGCGCGGCTGGACATCGACGGCGCGCTCGCCCCGGATGCCGCCGGCAACGCGGTGATCCGCGTGCCGCCGGGCAGCCAGGCCTTCAACTACACGCTGCGCATCGAGGACAGCCGCGTACACGGGCTGACCGCCAACAAGGCCTTCGACGTGATCGCCACCGGCAAAGGCAGCCTGGCCGCGCGGATCGCACTGGCCAACGTCACGGTGGAGGACATCACCGGCAGCGTGATCGCTGCGGCCGCCGAGACCGACGATCTGGGTACCTACAACGCCGAGCAGGTGGATCTGCTGGACTCCAGGTTCCGCCGCATCGGCGGGCCGGTGGTGAACCTGTATCGCGGCGGCACCGACGAAAGCACCTTCGGTCCGGCGCTGCAGGTGCACGGCAACCAGTTCGAGCAGGCAGGGGTAGTCGATGACACCAGCCTGCGCCTGCATGGCGTGCAGTTCGCCAGCATCCGCGGCAACCGCTTCGACCGCAGCGGCCGCATCCGTTTCAGCCATCGCGTCGGGGAACCGACCCTGCGCATGGGCGACAACCCGCTGACGGCCACCGCGCCGTTGCTGTCCGATACCCCTGTTGAGGCCCTGCCATGAATCACGCCCCGCCCCTGATGCTGCTGCTCGCCGCCACCCTTGGCGGGGCCGCGTTGCCCGCTGCGCAGGCCGCACCCGCCGCCCGGCAGGCGCCCGCCGAGGCCGCCACCGCACCGGTGCTGGTCACCGCCGCGCAGTGGACGCAGATGCGTGCCGAAGGTGCGCGCTCGCCGCTGTTCGCCAAGGAACAACAGCGTGCCGAACAGCGCGTGCGCGCGATGATGAAGGCCGGCATCGACGTGCCGGTGCCCAAGGACAAGGGCGGCGGTTACACGCACGAACAGCACAAGCGGAATTACCAGGCCATCCAGGCCGCCGGCGCGCTGTATCGGCTGACCGGTGACAAGGCCTATGCCACCTTCGCCCGCGACCTGCTGCTGGGCTACGCCAAGCTCTACCCGGGGCTGGGCGCGCACCCGCAGGGCCGCGGCCAGATTCCCGGCCGGCTGTTCTGGCAGACCCTCAACGATTCGGTCTGGCTGGTCAGCGCGGCGCAGGGCTACGACGCGATCCGCGACACGCTCAGTGACGCGGATCGCAAGACGATCGACGACAACGTGTTCCGCGCGATGGCCGACTTTCTGTCCGGCACACCGGAAAATTTCGACAAGATCCACAACCACGCCACCTGGGCGGTCGCTGCCGTCGGCATGACCGGCTATGTGCTGCGCGACACCAACTACGTCGACAAGGCGTTGCAGGGCAGCAAAGGCGATGGCAGCGCTGGCTTCCTGAAACAGGTGGATCAGCTGTTCTCGCCGGACGGGTATTACGAAGAAGGCCCGTACTACCAGCGCTATGCGCTGGCCCCGTTCATCCTGTTCGCCAACGCCATCGAGCGCAACGAACCGCAACGCGGCATCTTCAAGCGTCGCGACGGCGTGCTGCTCAAGGCAGTCGATGCGCTGGTGCAGAGCAGCTACGGCAGCTACTTCTTCCCGATCAACGACGCCATTCTCGACAAGGGCCTGGACACCGAGGAACTGGTGGCCGGCATCGATATCGCCTACGCGCAGACCGGTGATGCACGCCTGCTGTCCGTCGCCAAAACACAGAAGCGCGTGCTGCTCTCGCCCGAAGGCCTGCAGGTGGCCCAGGCGCTGGCGGAGAACAAGGCCAAGCCATTTGCCTTCGTACCGACCCAGCTGCGCGATGGCCCGGATGGCACCGAAGGGGCACTGGCGATCCTGCGCATGGGTGGCGAGAACGGCCAGGCGCTGGTGATGAAGAACACCAAGCAGGGCATGGGTCACGGCCACTTCGACAAGCTCAACTGGTTGTTCTACGACAACGGCCAGCGCGTGGTGACCGATTACGGCGCGGCGCGCTTTCTCAACATCGAGGCCAAGGCCGGTGGCATCTACCTGCCGGAGAACAGCAGCTGGGCCCGGCAGACCATCGCGCACAACACCCTGGTGGTGAACGAACAGAGCCACTTCGGCGGCGACTGGAAGAAGGGCCAGCCACTGGCGCCGACACCGCTGCTGTTCGCGGTCAGCGACGACACCCAGATCGCCTCGGCACGGATGGAAGGCGCCTACGACGGGGTCAGCTTCACCCGTACCCAGGCGCTGCTCTCGCACCCCTCGCTCGGCGAGCCGGTGGTGCTGGATCTGCTGCGTGTCACCGGCAGCAAGGCCGCACGCTATGACCTGCCGCTGCACTTCAATGGCCACATCATGGACGTGGGCTTCAAGACGCAGTCCGCGGTCGCCGCACGTCCGGTTCTGGGCAAGGCCAACGGCTACCAGCATGTGTGGATCGATGCGGCCAGCGAGCCGACCCGCGACGCACGCAGCCTGACCTGGCTGCTGGACGGCCGCTTCTATACCTACCGCTTCGCGAGCACCGCGCCCTCGCGCGCCCTGATCGGCGAGAGCGGCGCGAATGACCCCTCGTTCAACCTGCGCCGTGAGCCGCTGCTGCTGCAGCGGGTGGATGGCCAGGCCACCACCACGTTCTACGGCGTGCTCGAACCGCACGGCCAGTACGACGGCACCGCCGAAACCGTGCGGGGCGCCAACAGCCGCATCGACCGCCTCACCCACTACCGCGGCAAGGATGCGGACGTGCTGGTGCTCGACCTGGCCGGCGGCAAGCAGCTCGCCGTGGGCATCGCCGATGATCCGGCCAAGGGCGGGTCGCATGAAGTGAGCGGCGGCGGACACAGCTGGCGCTGGGACGGTGGCTGGAAGCGCTTCGATACCGGCACCCGTACTGGCAAGGACGGCAAATGAAGGTCACTACGCAGGCCCGCACCTATGTCCGTTGGTTGATCGTGGCGCTGATCGCCATTGCCACGGTGATCAACTACATCGACCGCAACGCCCTGGCCGTGATGTGGCCGCAGATTTCCAAGGACGTCGGCGCGACCAAGGAAGACTACGCGCTGCTGGTCACGGTGTTCATGCTGTTCTATGCCGCCGGCCAGTTCGTGTTCGGCCGCCTGTTCGACATCATCGGTACGCGCCTGGGCTTCGCGCTGTCGATCGCGGTGTGGTCGATCTCGATCGCGCTGCACTCGGTTACCCACTCCATCCTGTCCTTCAGCATCGTGCGCGCCATGCTCGGCATCAGCGAAGCTGGCGCGTGGCCGGGTGCGGTCAAGGCCAATGCCGAGTGGTTCCCGGCGCGTGAGCGTGCGCTGGCGCAGGGCGTGTTCAATGCGGGTGCCTCGATCGGGGCGATCGTGTCGGCACCGCTGATCGCCGTGCTGTTCCTGTGGCTGGGCTGGCGCGGCACCTTCATCCTGATCGGTGCGATCGGCTTCATCTGGCTGCTGCCGTGGCTGATCATCTACCGCGCCGGCCCGGACAAGCACCCGTGGGTGAGCGCCGCCGAGCGCGCGTTGATCCTGGATGCACCCACCGAACAACCAGCCGTGCCCGTCCCCGAGTACGTGCCCAGCATGCGCCAGCTGCTGGGACATCGGCAGACCTGGGGCATCCTGATCTCGCGGTTCTTCCTGGACCCGATCTGGTGGCTGTTCGTGTCCTGGCTGCCGCTCTACCTGGCCGACACCTTCGGTTTCGACATCAAGCAGATCGGCATCTTCGCCTGGGTGCCGTATGTCGGCGCGATGATCGGCAGCCTCGGCGGCGGCTGGTTGTCCGGGCGCCTGATCGGCGCCGGCTGGAGCGTGGACAAGGCCCGCAAGGTGGTGATCACCCTGGGCGGCGCGATCATGGCCCCGGCATTGCTGGGCGCGGTGCTGGCCACCGATCCGGTCTGGGCCGTGGTGACCATCGCCTTCGTACTGTTCGGCTTCCAGATCGCCATCGGCAACATCCAGACCCTGCCCGGCGACATCTTCAGCGGCAAATCGGTCGGCTCGGTCGCCGGCCTGGGCGGCATGGCCGCGGTGGCCGGCACGCTGATCACCACTTGGCTGGTGCCGGCGATGACCCACGACTCCTACGCACCCATTTTCATCCTGGTGGCCGCCCTGGTGCCGGCCTCCCTGCTGGCGCTGTGGCTGGTCACCGGTCGCGTGGAAAAACTCCACGGCCCGGTCGAGCGCCGCTGAGCCCTCTTCTTCCCTTTCCCCCAACGCATCACAGGAGTGTTTCATGACCCAATTCAAGGACAAGGTGGCGATCGTCACCGGTGGCGGCCGTGACATCGGCCGCGAGATCTCGCTCAAGCTGGCCGCGGCCGGTGCCAAGGTCTGCATCAACTACGCCAACGACGAAGCCAGCGCGCAGGAGACCCTCAAGCAGGTCGAAGCCGCCGGCGGCACCGCGATCGTGTATCGCGCCGATGTCACCGATGCCAAGGCCGTGGCGGCGATGGTCGCTGCGACCCAGGCCGCGTTCGGTCCGCAGATCGATGTGCTGGTGAACGTCGCCGGGGGCATGGTCCAGCGCCGTCCGCTGGCCGAGATCGATGAGGCGTTCTTCCACAAGGTGATGGACCTCAACATGAGCTCGGTCTACCTGACCACGCATGCGGTGGTGCCGCACATGCCCGAAGGCGGCGCGATCGTGAACTTCGCCTCGCAGGCCGGCCGCGATGGCGGTGGCCCGGGCGCGGCGATCTACGCCACCGCCAAGGCCGCAGTGATGACCTTCACCCGCGCCATGGCCAAGGAACTGGGCCCGCGCGGCATCCGCGTCAATGCGCTGTGCTGCGGCATGATCGCCACCCGCTTCCATGACGAATTCACCAAGCCGGAAGTGCGCACCGCGGTGGCCGGCAACACCCCGCTGCGCCGCCAGGGCCGACCGCAGGAAGCCGCCGATACCGCGGTGTACCTGGCCTCGGATGCAGCCGGTTTCATCACCGGTGCCAACGTCGACGTCAACGGCGGCACCTACTTCTCCTGATTGACCCGCTGACCGCCTGGGAGGGCCGCCATGCTGCGCTGGATCACTGCATTCTCTCTTGCACTTGCCACCAGCGCCGCGGCGCTGCCCGCCCAGGCCCAGGTCTGGGTGCCGGCCTGGACCGCCTCGCCGGCGCCGGATCGTCTTGATGGCACCCCCGAGGCCCCGGTGCAGTTCGCCAACCAGACCGTGCGCCAGGACATGCGCCTGGCCAGTTCGGCCCGCGCCCTGCGCTTCCGCATCAGCAATGAACTCGGCCAGGCCCCGCTGCATATCGGCGGGGCCTCGGCCCACCTCACCGGCACCGCCACCGCGGCCAAGCCGGTCACCTTCAATGGTCGCGGCGAGATCGTGGTGCCGGTCGGCGCCGCGCTGCTCAGCGATCCGGTCGCGATCACCGCGCCGGCGCTGGCCGACGTCTCGCTCACCGTGTATTTCCCGGATGCCACCCGCCCGGCCGTGCGCCGCAACGCGCTGCGCATCGCCGATGGCCGCGCAGCCACCGTCGGCGACGCGGTCAAGCTCGCCTACCGCCAGAACGTGGTCTCCGCCGTGCTCGCCGAACGCGCCAGCAAGCCGGTGGTGGTGGTCGCCCTGGGCGACTCGATCACCGAAGGCGCCACTGCCACCCGCGGCAGCAATGGCGACTGGCCGGCGCTGCTGTCCGCCCGTCTGCAGCAGGCGTGCCCGGACCAGGTGGTGGTGGTCAACGCCGGCATCAGCGGCAACAAGGTGATGGATCACGGCCGCAGCCACAGCGCGCTGGCGCGGCTGGACCGCGATGTGATCGCGCTGCCGAACGTGGACCGCGTGATCCTGTTCGAAGGCATCAATGACATCCGCCATGATGGCGGCGCCCCGCCCGTCGCCGGCCGCAATGCCGAGGACATGGTGCTGGGTTACCGGCAGATCGCCGAACGCCTGCACAGCCACGGCATCCGCCCGATTGCCGCCACGATCACGCCCTTCGGTGGTTCGGACCGCTACGAGCCCATCGCGGCCGCCACCCGCACCACGCTCAACACCTGGATGCGCGGCGGCCGCAGCGGCTTCGATGGCCTGATCGACTTCGACCAGATCCTGCGCGATCCGTCCCACCCGGAGAACCTGCCCGAGGCGATCACCCGCGACCACCTGCATCCCAACGACGAGGGCTACCGGCGCATGGCCGCGGGCATCGATCTGGCGCTGCTCGGGTGCCCGGCGCGATGAGTGCCCAGACCTTCCAGGTTGCGGCCGAGAACGGCCAGCGCTGGGACGCACTGGCGCTGGGGGAGGTGATGCTGCGCTTGGATCCCGGCGAAGGCCGGATCCGCAGCGCGCGCCAGTTCACCGTGTGGGAAGGCGGTGGCGAATACAACGTCGCCCGCGGCCTGTGCAGCACCTTCGCCCATCGCACCGGGGTGCTCACTGCCCTGCCGCGCAACGAGCTGGGGCTGCTTGCCCAGCAGCTGATCCAGGGCGGCGGGGTGGATGCCAGCCAGATCGTGTGGCGCGACTACGATGGCATCGGCCGCAACACCCGGATGGGCCTGAACTTCACCGAGCGCGGCTTCGGGGTGCGTGCGCCGCTGGGTATTTCCGACCGCGCGTACTCGGCGGCCTCGCAGCTGCAGCCGGAGGCGTTCGACTGGGAGGCGCTGTTCGGGCAGCACGGCGTGCGCTGGCTGCACACCGGCGGGATCTTCGCCGCGCTGTCCGAGCACAGCGCGCAGACCGCGATCACCGCGGTGCGGGCCGCGCGCCGGCACGGCGTGGCGGTGTCCTACGATCTCAACTACCGCGCCAGCCTCTGGAACAGCCACCCCGACCCGGATGCCGCGCGCCACGCCAACTGCGCCATCGCGGCCGAGTGCGACCTGTTGATCGGCGATGAGTATTCGTTCGCGGCGTGCCTGGGCATGGACCTGAGCGATCTCGGTTGCCGCCACACGCCGATGGATGTCGGTCCGGCGGAGGCGGCCGCCGTGCGCGCGATGGCGCAGTTCCCGGCGTTGCAGGCGGTGGCCTTCACGCTGCGCGACGCCGCCAACGCCGCCCGCCACGGCTGGGCCGGTGCGCTGCGCACGCGGTCGCAGCTGTATGTCTCCGACGCACGCGAAGTGGATCTGCTCGACCGTGTCGGCGGCGGCGATGCCTTCGTGGCCGGCGTGGTGCATGCCCTGCTCAGCGGCAAGGGCGAGCAGGCGGCCGTGGATCTGGGCGCGGCACATGGCGCGCTGGCGATGTCCACGCCGGGTGACTACGCCATCACCAGCCTGGCCGAAGTAGAGGCCGTGGCGCGGGGAGATGGCGCCGCCGCACGACGCTGAGCGCCCTGCGCGCGGGGACTCAGTGGGCGATCGAGAGGTGTTCCAGGGCCTTGCGCGTAGAGAGCGTCAGCGGCGCGGGCAGTGCATCCGCGGTGAACCAACCCAGCCCGAGCAGTGCCTCGGGCTCCTGCACGGAGGCGATCGTGGTGTCCTGCGCGCGCACCAGATACACCGGGGCGACCCAGTGCTGGGCAAGCGCCGGCTCGAAATGATCGACCACGCACAACAGACGCTCCACGGTCACCTGAAGCGCGGTCTCCTCCTCTACCTCGCGGATCACCGCGTGTTCGACGGTTTCCATCCAATCGACCTTGCCCCCGGGCAACCCCCAATGCCCCTGCTCGGGCGGGCGCCCGCGCTGGACCAGCAGGATCGCGCCATCGGCACGCTGGATGACGGCACCACAGCCGAGGCGAGGCTGCTGCAGATCGGTGGATGGGGACATCGGTCATCTCCATGAAAGTGACTCATTATCCCTCGGGCCCCATGCCTGGATCGCGCCCCACGGAAAAGGCCCGGCAATGCCGGGCCTTTTCTGCCACGCCGATCAGGCACGTGGCGATGCGGTCACGCTGGAATTACCAGCTGAAGCGCGGGCCGACCGACCATTCCTTGTCACCGTGGCGATCCATCTTGATGTCGCCGTTGATGCCCCAGTTCTGGTTCAACTTCACCTGGCCACCCAGGCGGCCGTAGAACTGGCCATCCGGATTGACGCCGTGCTTCTTGCTGTAATCCTCGTAGCCGGCCATGGCATAGACTTCGGCGTGTTGGCCGAACGCGGTACGGATACCGGCTTCAGCGCTGTAGCCGTTGAAATCCAGGCCTTCCTTCGGGTCGAACTTGTTGTAGGCAACGCGGCCCACGAAGTCGGTGCTGTTGCCGATTTCCTGGTTGTAGCCGACGCCGACGCGCCACTGGTCAACCTTGAAGTTGCCGATATCGGTCTTCTGCTGGTTGTACTCACCGAAGGCGTGGAAGTTCGGCAGGAAGGCATAGGAACCCTTCACGCCCCAACCATCGGCCTTGCCGCCATCTGCGTCGGTCTTGACGTAGTCGGCTTCAGCGTAGTTGTAGGACTGGCCTTCAGCCGCCGAAGCGGTGAACGGGAGGGCGGCAGCCAGGGCCAGAGCAATCAACGAGGTCTTCATGGGGGTACACCTTTTATGTCTTGGACTACTTGCACCCGGCATGGAGGCCGGACTGCATCGGGAATGTAAATTCTCCGTTATTCGACACAACCCGCCCTGAAGTTGACCGCGTGCACAAAAGTGAATTTTGGGGCGGCGTTCAGACGCGCTCTGGCATACGCGCGTGGCGTTTTTCAGGCGAGGAAGGCGTGAATGCCCATACGGCGAGGGCCGTCACAGGGGCAACTGAAAAGGCGGGCGAGGGCCGCGCGCGCGAACCGCGCACGGAAAGGATTCTGGTCACGACGGTGCCCTTGCGGGGCGTCACGCGCTGGGGAAGCCGCTCTTGGGGAGTAATCGGCTAACGCGTCCATCCTCCTGAATGCACCGAGGTCCGTGCCGCGAGGCATTGGACCGCAGGGCGCCGTGGGGCGTCCTGCCCGGCATCGCCATCATGTGCTGAATGCGTCAGCTGCAACATCAGGAAGTTCCTCACTCTGATTCAGAGTTTTCTGACCCCCGGCCCCTGATCAAAGGCGTTCACCCGCTGCGAAGGGCCACCGGCGCACTGTCGATTGCCCGCCCCCTGGTTCGTCGTATGTCTTGAAGACGCCCATTCCGGCGCGTCATCTGGAGCATTGCCATGGCTTACATCGATGGTTTCGTACTGGCTGTCCCGACCGCGAACAAAGACGCCTTCCTCACGCACGCCCGCATGGGCGATGCGATCTGCATCGAGCATGGTGCGCTGCGCGTGGTGGAGTGTTGGGGCGATGACGTCCCGCACGGCAAGCAGACCGACTTCCATCGCGCGGTGGAGGCCAAGGAGGATGAAACGGTGCTGTTCTCCTGGATCGAATGGCCGGACAAGGCCACGCGCGATGCCGGCATGCAGAAGATGATGGAAGACCCGCGGATGAACCCGGAGAACAACCCGATGCCGTTCGATGGCAAGCGGATGATCTACGGCGGCTTCGTGCCGGTGGTGGAACTCAAGGGCTGAGCGGTTCTGCTAGCGCTCAGCGCGGGTGGGCGGATTCGTCGTCGCTCTGGAATCCGCCGCCCGTGCCGCCACCGCCGCCCATTCCTCCACCACCACCGCCGGTTTTTCCACCGCCTTTTTCTGCCGCATCGCCCTTGCCCTTCGCACCGGCCGAGGGCCGTGCCGGGCCCTGCCGCGGGATGGTGACCGAGGCGGGAATCGGATCCAGGTCCAGCGCCTGGCGGATGAAGTCGCGCAGCGACACCACCAGCGCGGCCGTGGGCACGGCGCGGCCTTGGGCCATCTCGTTGGCCGCATGCGCAGCCAGGCGCACCTGCTCATCCGTGCCCAGCAGCACAATGTCCGACAGGGCTGCTTCCACCGCATCACGGATCCGGCGCGCACGCTCGCCACCGCTCTCCGCCTCCGTGGGCAGATGCAGCGCATCGCCTTCTTGGTTTCCGTCGGGCAGCGCGCGGAAATCACGGCGATGGCGTGGATCGACATCGAGCGTGCCGGTGAACGAGCCGCCGAGGACTTTGTACGCGGCGATCAGCGTGCGCAGACGCTCGTTGATCTGCCGGTTCTCGCGCTCGCGGCGCTGCTGCATGGTCTGCATGACCAGCAGCCGGATGCCGACGCCGATCAGGGTGATGACCGACAACCCGACCAGGGTGGAGAGCATGGCCTGCCAGGAGCTGAAGTCGAGTCCGCGCATTGCGTCTCCCCGTGAAGGTCTGCCGGTCAGGTTAGCAAGGGACGCAGGGAGGTGATGGTGATGACGGGGTCCGGGAGCCTGATCGCACAGTGACGCGATGCGCTCGACCGGGGATGCCGAATTGACCGGGGACGGGCAAAGGCCGTTCCCACCATGCCGCTCCCGCCCTCAGGCAGGAGCAGCACGTAACTACTGACTTACTTGCGGGCGCGCTTGGCCGGTGCCTTGCGTGCAACCGGCTTGGCGGCGGCACGCTTGGCCGGGGCGGCCTTGCGGGCCGGAGCCTTCTTCGCCGGGGCCTTCTTGGCCACCGCCTTCTTGGCGGTAGCGACCTTCTTGCCGACGGTCTTCTTGGCGGCCGCGGTCTTCTTGGTCACGGCCTTCTTGGCGGTGGCGACCTTCTTGCCAACCGACTTGCGGGCGACGGCGGTCTTCTTGCCGGCCACCTTCTTGGCGGTCGCGGTCTTCCTGGTCACCGCCTTCTTGGCGGTGGCCGACTTCTTGGCCACAGCCTTCTTGGCCGTGGCGACCTTCTTGCCGACGGTCTTCTTGGCGACGGCGCTCTTCTTGCCGGCCACCTTCTTGGCCGCTGCGGTCTTCTTGGTCACGGCCTTCTTGGCGGTCGCCGACTTCCTGGCAACAGCGGTCTTGGCAGCGGCGACCTTCTTGCCGACGGTCTTCTTGGCGGCGGCGGTCTTCTTGGTCACGGCCTTCTTGGCGGTCGCGGTCTTCTTGGCGACAGCCTTCTTGGCGGTGGCGACCTTCTTGGTCACGGTCTTCTTGGCAGCAGCCGCCTTCTTGGTCACGGCCTTCTTGGCGGTCGTGGCCTTCTTGCCGGCAGCCTTGGTGGTCTTGGTCACGGCCTTTTCAGCGGCGGCCTTCTTCTTGGCGACCTGCTTCTTGATGGCGGTGGCTTCGGCCTTGGCGTTCTTCTTGGCTGCTTCCAGCTTCTGCTTGGCGGTGGCCAGGGTCTTGCCGACCGACTTGGCGGCCTTGTCAGCCTTCTTGGCGACGGTCTTCTCGACCTTGGTCACGGCCTTCTTGACCTTGGCAACCTGGGTGGTGGCAGCCTTGCGTGCACGCTTGGCGGTCTTCTTCACCGAAGCCACTGCATCTTCCGCAACGTGTGCGATGGTCTCGCCCACATTGGTGGCGGTTTCTTTTGCATCTTCGACGGTCTGCGAGAGAACCGTGGTCACACCATTACCGTTGCTCATTGAGTGCCTCCTAAGGGGCCTGGTTAGTCAAATCGCTGGCGATGCTATACCGGCGCGGTCCATCGTGGAACGGTCTTGATGCGATGCTCGTGCCAAGCCGACAGTAGCACCCTCATCGGCGGCAGCAAGCAACGCACCGGTCACGTGCATGAAACCCCTTGAAAACAGCAGTGGCGTTCCAGCGCGTGGCACGCGCGATGTATCTCGATGCGCATGTCGGCTGCATGCAATGAGCTGACGATTGGTCGTCGCACTTGATCCATTCCCTGCCCTCGCGCCCGGTATTTGCGCTGGTTTCAATGACGCGGATGCGCCTTGCCGGCGCACGACCAAGGTGCATCTGGACGACGCCGAACGCACCACACCACCCACCTTCGTGCCTCGCCACCGGCCCTATCGGCACCACCCTCCGCGCCCAGGGAGCGTCACCGGAAGGCTGACGACGTGGCGAATTTCATCCCGGGTTTAGCCGGTTGCGGACACACTCATTCAGGTTGAATTACCGTATACGTGTTTTCCCTGCCCCCGCCCCCTCCGACACGGAACCGCCGGACCATGCGACCGCTACCTACCCTGCTCACGCTCGCCCTCGCCGCTGCCTTCGGCGGGTTCACCGCCACGGCCATCAACGCGCACCTGGACAACCGTGCCGAAGCGGCGCCGGCCGCGTACACGATTCCCAGCGCGGCCGCGCTGCCCGCAGCGGTCGCCGGGCAACCTGTGCCCTCGCTGGCGCCGATGCTGGACCGTGTGATGCCGGCGGTGGTCAGCGTCAACACCAAGCAGGTGGTGCGCGTGCGCAACCCCTATTTCAACGACCCGTTCTTCCGCCGCCTGTTCCCGGAAGTGCCGCAGGAACGCATCAACGAATCGCTGGGCTCGGGGGTGATCATCGATGCCGCCGAGGGCCTGGTGCTGACCAACCACCACGTCATCGACAACGCCGACGACGTGCAGGTGACCCTGGCCGACGGGCGGACGGTCAAGGCGGAATTCATCGGCTCCGATGCCGATACCGATGTCGCGTTGATCCGCATTCCGACCGGCAACCTGACCGAGATCAAGCTCGGCGACAGCGCGCAGCTGCGCGTGGGCGACTTCGTGGTGGCGATCGGCAACCCGTTCGGTTTCAGCCAGACGGTCACCTCCGGCATCGTCTCGGCGGTGGGCCGCAGCGGCATCCGCGGGCTGGGCTACCAGAACTTCATCCAGACCGATGCCTCGATCAATCCGGGCAATTCCGGCGGCGCGCTGGTCAATCTGCAGGGCCAGCTGGTCGGCATCAATACCGCCAGTTTCAATCCGCAGGGCAGCATGGCCGGCAACATCGGCCTGGGCCTGGCGATCCCCTCCAACCTGGCGCGCGACGTGGTCGACCAGCTGGTCAAACACGGCGTGGTGGTGCGCGGCACGCTGGGCATCGAGAGCCAGAACCTCACCCAGCAGATCGCGCAGGGCCTGGGCCTGACCGAGACACGCGGCGCGCTGGTCACCCGCGTGCTGGCCGGTTCCAGTGCAGCCGCTGCAGGACTGAAGCCGGGCGATGTGGTGGTGTCGGCCAACGGCCAGCGCGTGGACAGCGCGCAGGCGCTGCACAACGTGGAAGGCCTGCAACCGGTCGGCAGTACGCTGACCCTGGACGTGCGCCGCGAAGGCAAGCCGCTGCAGATCAAGGCCACGCTGAAGGAACAGGCGCGCGCGGTCACCGGCGAGTCGCTCGACCCGCGCCTGGGCGGGGCCACGTTCGTCGATCTGCCCGAGTCGCTGCGCCAGGCCGGCGTCAGCGGGGTATTGGTCAGTGACGTCAAACGCGGCAGCCGCGCGGCAGCCTCCGGGCTTGCACAGGGTGACGTGATCACCGCGGCAACGGCAGGTGAGTTTGCCGACCTCGCCAGCTGGCGCGCCAACTTCCAGCAGCGCCCGGCCCAGCTGATGCTCAGGATCATCCGTGGAAATGGCGGCGGCCAGCTGGTGATGCGCTGAACGCGGCGTCAGCCGTAACGTCGCTTACACCCGGCCGATGCTATTACCTTGTGTTCGGTGCCGTCGGATCGTCCGCGGTCACCTTCCCCATCGCACAGCAGGAGATACACGATGAGCCCCACCAATACCGAGAACCTGAAGGAACACCTGGGCGAAGCCGGCTCGCACCTGAAGTCGGCCGCCACCGCCGCAGGCGGTGCAATCAAGGGCGCCACCGGTGCTGCCGGTGACGAGCTGCGCCTCGGCAAGGCCAACGTCAAGGCCGAGCTGTCCGATACCGCACTGTCCGGCCTGGCCGCTGCCGAGTTCGGCGGTGCCGCCGCCAAGGAACAGGTTGATGCACTGATGGACAAGGGCAAGGACCTGGTCGACAGCGCCGCCGAACTGATCCGTGAGCGTCCGCTGGCCTCCTTCGGCGTGGCCTTCGCGGCTGGCTGGATCATCGCCAAGCTGGCCCGCAGCGGCGGCGATAAGTAAGCAGCGGCGTGAGCGATCAAGCCCAGTCGACCGCCCCCGGTGGCGCGGATACCCCGCCACCGGACAGCGGTGAAAAAGCACCACGCCTGGACGAGAGCATCCGCCAGGTCGGTGAGGCCGGCCGTGAGACGGTCGATTCGGCCAAGCACACGCTGCGCTCGCTGCGACGGTTGGCCTCTGCCGATTTCGCACTGGCGCGCAGTGCGTTCGGCCGGGCGCTGGCCTGGGCAGGCGTAGCGATCGTATTCGGCGCCTCGGCCTGGTTGTTGCTGGCCGGTACGCTGATCGCCCTGATGCAGCGTTGGGGCCTGTCATGGTTCCATTCGCTGCTGATCACCTCGATCATCAGCCTGCTGGTCACCGGTTACGCCATGTGGCGTGTCTCGTTCTTCTTCCGCCATACCGGCATGCATGCCACCCGCCGCCAGTTGTCGCGGTTGGGCCTGTATGACGAACCCAGTGAAGAAGATCCTGATGCCGACGTGGATACCACGGGGGTGAAGCGATGAACTTCGAAGCCTTGCGGCAACGCGTCCAGCGCGCCGAGCTGGTGGTGGCGGTGCGGGTGGAAAAGACCCGCAGCAGCTGGTCCACCCTCAGCACCGTCTGGCGTACCGGATGGACACCGCTGCGCATCATCACCGTGGGTCTGGCCGGCGGCTTCCTGGCCGGCAAACTGGAACCCACCGGTCTCGGCGCGAAAGTGCAGGGCGCACGGTGGTTGCAGATGATCGGCTCGGTCTCCAATCTCGTCGCCAGCACCCAGGCGGCGTTTGCCTCGATGCAGGCCAGCGAAGCGGCTGACACCGCCGAGCAGGCGGCGGACAAGGTAGATGATGCCGCCGATCAGGCCCCGCGTCAGGCGGCGCCGGCTCCCGCAGCAGCAGCGCCACGGCTCAACCCGGAACGGCGTGCCGATCCAGCCTCGCCGCATCAGCCGCAGCCAGCCGAGGCGGCCACGGATATCTCCGAACGCTGATCGCAGTTGTGCTCAGCCGTCTCTTCCGAAGGCCCTGCGGCGTCGCCGCGGGGCCTTTCTTCATCTGCACGTCCCCCACACGCCACGCGCACCCGGCTTGCCCAATAATGACGCTCCTTTCCCGTGTGCGACCCGCATGAGCGTTCCGGTGTCCCCTTCCGCTGAAGCCGCTGTCGCACCTTCCCCGCCGCGTCCACGCGCGCCAATGTCGCTGGTCATCCTGGCCACCCTGGCCGTGGCCTTTACTCTGTGGGCGGCACAGGACGTGGTGCTGCCGATCCTGCTGGCGATGTTCTTCGCGCTGGTCGGCAACCCGATCCTGAGGATGCTGCAGAAGATCTGGATTCCCCGCTTCCTTGGCGCGGTGCTGGTGCTCGGCGTTGGCTTGAGTGGCGCTGCCGCACTGGGTGTGCAGCTGGTCGGCCCGGCAATGGAGTGGGCGCAGGAGGCACCGCAGCAGCTGCGCAAGGTCGCCCGCCAGGTGCAGAACCTGACCAAGCCGGTGCAGCAGGCCAACCAGGCGGCCGAGAATTTCGCACGTGTGGCGGGGGGCGAAGGCAGCCGCCGCGTGCAGATCGTGCGCACCCAGCTCGATGATCCCTACAAGGTACTGACCCGGGCGCCCCGGTTGGCCGCCTCGGTGCTGGCCGTGGTGCTGTTGACCCTGTTCTTCATGATCTACGGGCAGAGCCTGCAGAAGCACGCCATCGCGCTGTTCCCCAGCCGCCAGCAGCAACGGTTCACCACCGACATCCTGCGTTCGATCGAACGTGAAGTGTCGCGCTATGTCCTGACCATCACGGTGATCAACACGCTGGTCGGCCTGGTGTTCTCCGGCATCCTGCTGCTGCTCGGCATCTCGCTGCAGGAGGCACTGCTGTGGGGCACCGTGGCCGCGCTGCTGAACTTCGCGCCCTACGTGGGTCCGCTGATCGGCGTGGCGCTGATGCTGCTGATGGGCTTTGTGGAGTTCAGTGATCCCTTCAAGGCGTTGCTGCCGGCGGCCTGCTACCTGGCGCTGCATACCATCGAGGGCCAGGTCGTGACACCGATCGTGCTCGGCCGGCAGATGGCGATCTCGCCGCTGATCCTGATCCTGGCGCTGATGGTGTTCGGTTGGCTGTGGGGCATGATCGGCCTGCTGCTGGCGGTGCCGCTGCTGGTCTGCATCAAGCTGGTGCTGGCGCGGCTGGATGGCACCCAGGGCTGGGCCAAGCTGCTGGAATAAGCGGTTCAGGGCAAGGATACGACTGGCCGCGCGATCCCGGGTGCTGCCAGAATACCGGCACCTTTTCGGATGGATCCCGACCCTGATGTCTTCCTTCGCTACCCGTTGCCTGGCCCTCGCCGGCCTTGTCACCCTCGCCGCCCCGACGTTGGCCGCACCCCTGCCCAGCGCCGAGGTGGCCAGCCGCCAGCTGGTCGAGGCGGTCACCTGCAAGCGTCACCTGACGCCTGCGCAGTTCGCCGCGCTGGCGAAGGTGCTCAAGCCGACCGAACTGCAGGCGTACGGCGAACTGTCCGATGGCGAGTATGCGCTGACCACGCCGCTGCTCGTGCTGGGCCAGCCAGTGAACCGCCTGCACCTGTACGACGGTGCCAACGGCGAGGACAGCATCGACAGCTATACCGCCTACTTCAGCACAGCCGGTATCGACCAGATCGCAGCGCTGGCGAAGATTCCGCGCAACGAAGCTGGCGACTACACCCTGGAAGTGGGCCGCCACGACCTGAGCGTGCGGCAGGACGAGGGCCAGGCATCCATCGCCTGCTCCTACGACCTGCGCTGAAGCACCACACCTCGGCGCCTGCGCGCGCCATGAAAGCCCGCGCGCGCAGGCGTAGAATGGCGGGGTGAATTTCCCCGTCCAAGCCATCACCCTCGACCTCGACGACACCTTGTGGCCGTTCGCCCCCATCGGCGCCCGCATCGACCAGGTGTTGTACGAGTGGATGCTCCAGCACAGCCCCGCCACTGCCGCGATGTACCCGGTGGCGGCGATGCGCGAACTGCGCGAGCGCTCCTTCCATGACAACCCGCACCTGCACTACGACCTGAGCGCGCTGCGCCGGTTGACGCTGAGCGAGGCGCTGGAGAAAAGCGGCGCCGATCCGGCGCTGCTGGAGCCGGCCTACGAGGCGTTCTACGCCGCGCGCAACCAGGTGGAGTTCTACCCGGATGCGATGGAGGCGCTGGCCCGGATCGCCGCACGCGTGCCGGTCGCCGCCCTCAGCAACGGCAATGCCGACCTGCAGCGGATCGGCGTGTCACACCACTTCTCCTTCCAGCTCGGCTCGCGCGAGCACGGTGCGGCCAAGCCGGCCGCCAGCATCTTCCATGCCGCCTGCGACCGCCTCGGCGTCGCGCCTGCCCAGGTCCTGCACGTCGGCGACCACGCCGAGATGGACGTGGTCGGTGCGATGCAGGCCGGCCTGCGCGGCTGCTGGATCAACCGCGAAGAACACACCTGGTCCCACCCTTCACTGCAGCCCGATCTGCAGTTCGACACCCTGACCGGGCTGGCCGACTGGCTGGATGCGAACGCATCCGCCCAGCACGCGTAAGCCGCCGCCCAAGGAGCACTCGAGTCCCATGTCCCAGATCAACGGTTTCACTTCCGAGACGCGCAACGCCCTGCCGCTGCACGTGATGACCCGCGAGCAGTACGCCGGCTGGCGCGCGCAGCAGTCCGACGCGCTCGGCGCGTGGCTGGATGCGCAGCGGTTCAACGGCAGCGGTGGCAGCGTGGTCCTGCTGCCGGGCGAACACGGCCTGGCCGGCGCCATCGTCGGCGTGGGTGACCCGGGGGATGTCTACAGCTACGCGCATGCGCCGTTCGCGTTGCCGGAAGGCACCGTCTGGACGCTGGCGGATGCACTGGCACCGGAGATCGAGACCCTGCTGCAGCTTGGCTGGGGCCTGGGCAGCTACCGCTTCGCGCGGTATCGCAAACCGAACCGCGCGCCGGCCCAGCTGGCCGCCACGCCCTCGGCCGAAGTGCGCGACGTGATCGCCGCCAGCCTGCGCGTGCGCGACTGGGTCAATACCCCGACCGAGGACATGGGTCCGCAGCAGCTGGAAGATGCCGCGCGCGAACTGGCCACCGCGCATGGCGCGCAGATCGAGGTGATCACCGGCGATGCGCTGCTGGAGCAGAACTTCCCGTCCATCCATGCCGTGGGCCGGGCCTCGCATCGCGCGCCGCGCCTGATCGTGCTGCGCTGGGGCACTGCAGGCCAGCCGCACGTGGCGCTGGTCGGCAAGGGCGTTTGCTTCGATACCGGCGGGCTGGATATCAAACCGGGCGACGGCATGCGCAACATGAAGAAGGACATGGGCGGCGCGGCGCATGCGCTCGGCCTGGCCGGGCTGATCATGGCCCAGCAGCTGCCGGTGCAGCTGACCCTGCTGATCCCGGCGGTGGAAAACGCGATCGGTCCGGATGCGTTCCGCCCGGGCGAAGTGATCGCCACCCGCAAGGGCCTGAGCATCGAGATCGACAACACCGACGCCGAAGGGCGCGTGATCCTCGCCGATGCGCTGACCTATGCCAGCGAGCAGCAGCCGGAGATCGTGCTCGATTTCGCCACCCTGACCGGCGCGGCCCGCATCGCGCTCGGCCCGGACCTGCCGGCGCTCTTCAGCAACGACGACACCCTGGCCCAGCAGTGGCTGCAGGCCGGTGAATCGGTGCGCGATCCGGTCTGGCGCATGCCGCTGTGGCGCCCGTACCTGCGCTACCTGCACAGCAACATTGCGGATCTGGCCAATGCCGGTTCGCGCATGGCCGGCTCGGTCACCGCCGCGCTGTACCTGGAGCGCTTCATCGCGGAAGGCCAGACCTGGGCACACCTGGATGTGTACGCCTGGAACGACGGCGAGCGCCCCGGCCGCCCGGCCGGTGGCGAAGCGCTGGCGCTGCGTTCGGCGTGGGCGATGCTGAAGACGCGTTACGCCTGAGGCACGGCCGGGTACTGCCCGGCACGCGCTGAACCACACGATCCCCGCCCCGGCGGGGATCCTCGTTTTTGAAGAGTTGTCGAAAATGTGAATATCGGCTTGCGCCGTGTTCTGCGACGATGCCCGCTGTCGCCCACCCACACGCATCGTGAAGGCAGGAATCCGGACATGTCGCTCTTCGGCTACACCCGCGCTGGTCGCGAACCGGGCGGCCCACGCCCTCCCTCACCATTGCTGTGGATCGCGCTGATCGCCCTGATCGCCGGCGGCCTGGTGTTGGCCTTTGCCTGGCTGGCCGGCTGGATCGGCCGCGACCGCGTCACCGCGCAGACCTTCACCGATGCCATCGAGGCGACGGGGCCACCGCAGCCCGGCTTCCGCCGTGCGCATACCAAGGGTGTCTGCGTCAGCGGTGTGTTCCAGGGCACGCCGGAAGGCGCGGCACTGAGCTCGGCACGCGTGTTCCGCCAGCGCCAGGTACCGGTTCTGGGCCGCCTCTCGATCGGCGGCGGCGACCCGCACGGCGCCGACAACAAGGCCCGCGTGCGCAGCATGGCGCTGCAGCTGGTCAGCGACGATGGCCAGGAATGGCGCATGGCGATGAACAGCTTCCCGTTCTTCGCGGTGCCCACCGCCGAGGCCTTCCTGGAACAGACCCGCGCCGGCACGCCGGACCCGGCCACCGGCAAACCGGACCCGGCGAAGATGGCCGCCGTGCTGGAAAAGTACCCGTCCGCGCGGGCCTTCCAGCAGTGGGCCAAGACCGCCCCGTGGTCGAACAGCTGGGCCAACACCGCCTACAACGGCGTCAACAGCTTCCGCTTCACCGCCGCCGATGGCAGCCACCGCTTCGTGCGCTGGAGCATGCGCCCGCAGGCGCCGTTCGAAGACATGACGCCGGAGCAGCGCGCGCAGTCCGACGATGATTTCCTCAGCGAGGAGTTCGCGCAGCGGCTGGCACAGGGTCCGGTGCGCTGGGACATGTGGGTGACCATCGCCAATGATGGCGACCCGATCAATGATCCCTCGCAGGTGTGGCCGGAAGACCGCCGCCAGGTGAAGGCCGGCACGCTGACCCTGAGCAGCATGCAACCGCAGGCGACCGGCGCCTGCCGCGACCTCAACTACGATCCGCTGATCCTGCCCAGCGGCGTGGCAGGCACGGATGACCCGATCCTGGCCGCACGCTCGGCGGTGTATTCGCAATCGTTCAATCGCCGCGAGCGCGAGATCGCCAGCGGCAAAGCACCCGCCGCGACGGGCAAGGAAGGTGCGCGATGAACCGTGATGCCGGCCATTTCAATCTCCTCGCACGCGTCCTGCACTGGCTGATGGCGGCGATGATCCTGACCATGCTGTTCGTCGGCGTGACCATGGTCGCGTCGCTGCACTGGCGGCCGATGCTGATCGATCTGCATCGGCCACTCGGTATCGCGATCCTGCTGCTGGTGCTGGTGCGCCTGTACAACCGCCTGCGTCATCGCCCGCCGCCGCTGCCGGCCGACCTGCCCGCCTGGCAGGCCGCGGCCGCACATGCCTCGCACTGGGTGCTGTACGGGCTGATGCTGGCCATGCCGCTGGTGGGCTGGGGCATGCTCTCTGCCGGCGGCTACCCGATCGTGATGGGGGCCGGCGTGCACCTGCCGGCGATCCTGCCGCACAACCCGGCGCTGTACGCGGCGCTGCGCAATGCGCACAGCCTGCTGGCCTATGTGCTGTTCGCCACGGTGGTGATGCATCTGTCAGCCGCGCTGTTCCACCTGTGGGTGCGCCGCGATGGCGTGTTCCAGGCGATGGCGAAGGGGCCGGGCCGCACCTCCCCCACCGACACCGATCCCCGGTAGCCACCGACCGTTGGTCGGTGGTATCGGATCGCATGCATCGCTGGCACCCCGGTAGTGCCGGCCGCTGGCCGGCTCCCGTTATTCTCGACAGAGAGGGTGCAGAGCCGGCCAGCGGCCGGCACTACAGCCAGCCCTTCTGCCGCGCCAGCCGATACGCTTCGATGCGGTTGGCCACGCCGAGCTTGCCGATGCACTCGGACAGGTAGTTGCGCACCGTACCGTGCGACAGCCCCAACTGCGTGGCGATCTCGCTGGCCGAGCGGCCGTCGCCGGACAGGCGCAGCACCTGACGCTCGCGGTCGTTGAGCGGATCGGCCTGCGACCACGCATCCAGCGCCAGCTGCGGATCGATCGCGCGGCCGCCGTGCTGCACCTGGCGCAGTGCATCGGCCAGGCGCTCGGCCGGGGCGTCTTTGAGCAGATAGCCGCAGACGCCGGCATCCAGCGCGCGGCGCAGGAAACCCGAGCGCGCAAAGGTGGTGACGATCACCACCTTGATCGGCAGCCCCTGGCGGGCGATCCGCTGCGCCAGCTCCAGCCCGGACAGGCCGGGCATTTCGATATCGGTCACCAGGATGTCCGGCTGCAGCTGCTGCAGCATCCGCCACGCGGCCTCGCCGTCGGCCGCACTGCCCAGCACCTCGATGTCCGGCTCCAGCCCGAGCAGCGCGGACAAGGCGCCACGCACCATCGCCTGGTCTTCGGCGAGCACGATGCGGATCATGATGCACCCCCGGCAGGCAGCGACGGCGCTGTGGGCACCTCCACCGGCGCCACCACGGCGGTGGTCGCGGCCGGCAAGGTGACCCGCACCGTCACGCAGGTGCCCTCGCCCTTTGCCGACTGCACCGCCAGGGTGCCGCGCAGTGCAGCGACGCGTTCGCGCATGCCGGTCAGCCCGTTCCCATCAACATGGACGCCGCCGCGCCCGTCATCACGGATCTGCATCATCAGACTGCGCCCGTCCTGTTCGAAGGTGATCCACGCCTGCCGCGCCTGTGCATGGCGGGCGATATTGGTCACCGCCTCGCGCAGCACCAGTGACAGCGCACGTTCGGTATCGACCGGCATCGGCGGCGGCGGCGCGTAGTGCAGATGCACATGCTGGTACTCCAGCAGCAACCGGGCCGACGCGAGTTCGGCTGCCAGATCGCTGGCGCGGATACCGGTCACCGCGCTGCGCACTTCGGCCAGCGCCTGCCGCGCGATCGTTTCAGCCTCGTCCACTTCGCGGCGCGAGCCGGCTGGATCGCGGTCGGCCAGCTTGCGCGAGAGCTCGAGCTTCAAGGTGATCAAGGACAGCGTATGCCCGAGCAGATCGTGCAGATCGCGGCCGATGCGCTCGCGTTCGGCCGTCGCCGCCAGCCGACGCACTTCGTCCTGGGACAGCTGCAGCGCTGCATCCTGTTCATGGCTCGCGGTTTCGAAATTGACCACCAGGCTGATGATCATCGCCATGCTCGGGATCCAGATCAGCGCCTGCCACGGATAGTGGGCCAACAGACCCACCACCACGAACAACGCGTTCAAGCCCACCAGCTGCAGCAGATAGCGCCCATAGCCACTGCGGCGCGAGACGCGCAGGGTGACACAGCCGAAAATGAAGTAGCTCACCGCCGAGGGGTACCACGCCAGCGGCACCAGCCCCAGTACCACCATCGACAGCGCATAGCGCGGTGCGTGGCACCGCGGTGCGAGCAGCACACCGGCGTACAGGACCAGGAACACCGGATAGGTCAGCAGGGTCAGCGCCGCCCAGCGCCACGTGTAACCACCGCCGAACAACGGCGTCAGGAACACCCACAGCGTCCACAGCAGGTGGATCGCGTCCACCCAAGGCGATCTGCCGCGCCGCAGGTTCTCGGCCACGGCCGAATCCGGCGCGGGGCGCAGCAAGTGGGCGAGCCGACTGAAGGACACGGACGATTCCAAGGCAGAGCGAACAGGCGCGATCATGCCACTTCAGCCGATCCGCCGCAGGCGGCGCCGTGCCAGCCCAAGCGCCACCGCGGTGATGCCGAGCAGCACGGCCACATGCACCCAAGCACTGCCCTGCGCCAGCTGACCGACCGCCGGCAATGCCAGCTGGGCCAGATGCCAGGTCGGCCACAGCGGCGCCATGGCGCTGAACAGCGGTGGCAGCATCGACAGTGGCAGCCACAACCCGGACAACAACGCCAACGGCAGATAGACCAGGTTGACCACCGCTGGAGCCGCGTTGGCGCTGACATGGCTGCCGATCAACAGGCCGATCGCGCCCAGCGGCAGCGCCGCGAACGCCGCCACCGCCAGCAGATGAAGCGCGGCCCAAGGGGTGACAGCCACACCAGCACCGATCGCCACCGCAATGAGCAGCATCGCCACCAGCACCGCGAACAGGACGGCCATCAACAGACGCGCGAGCAGAGGTGCCGTAGGTGGCATCGGCAGTGCACGTTTGAGCGTGAGCAGGCCGCCTTCGCGGTCCAGCGCCAACTGCACGCCGAAGCCGAACAGCGCCGGGGCCATCGCACCGAAGACGCAGTAGGTGGCGAGCAGATAGATCGAGGCCTGGCCACGGCCGAGCAGCACACCGAACAAGGAATAGAACAACACCGGGAACAGCAGCGACGGCAGCACGAAACCCGGGTAGCGCCAGGCACGACGTAGTTCGCACACGATCTCGGCGCGGTAGATCGGCCACGCGGGCGCGCGGGCGGGAGTAACAGCGGCAGCTGCGATCACGGTGTTCATGCGGCCTCCCGGGTCAGTTCAACGAAGGCGTCGGCCAGGCCGCCGCCATGCACTTCCAATTCCTGCAGCTGCGGATCTTCGGCCAGCAGGCGCGCGACCACCGGCTCGGCCGGCTCGGCCAGCAGCTGCAGGCGCAGTCCATCGCGGACCACCTCGCGCACGCCCGGCCAGGTCTTCAGCGTCTCCACATCCAGTGCACTGCGGCAGCGGATGCGGCGCGGCGCCAACTGCTGGCGGAACTGCGCCAGTGGACCATCGGCCAACACGCGGCCCTGTTCGATGACCACCACGCGCTGGGCCAGCGCTTCGGCTTCTTCCAGGTAATGGGTGGTGAGCAGGACACCGCACCCCTCGGCCGCCAGCTGCCGGATCGCCTGCCAGAGCTGCTGGCGCGCCTGGATGTCCAGACCGGTGGTCGGCTCATCGAGGAACAGCAACTGCGGCCGCCCGCAGACCGCGATGGCGAACTGCACGCGGCGCTGCTGGCCGCCGGACAGCTTCCCATAGCGACGCCGGGCAAGATCGGTCAGCCCGGCCAGCGCAAGACAGTCCTCCAGCGAGCGCGGATCGACATAGCAGGTGCGCGCCAGATCGATCAGCTCCCGCACCTGCAGCAGCGGCGGTAACGCGGCGGCCTGCAGCATCACCCCGATACCGCCGCGACGGTCCCGGTCCTGCGGGTCGCCGCCAAGCAGTTCGATCCGGCCCACATCGGCCCGTCGCAGGCCCAGCAGCAGCGAAATGGCCGTGCTCTTGCCGGCACCATTACGGCCGAGCAGGGCCAGCACTTCACCGCCGTGCAGCGAGAAACTCACGCCCTGCAGGGCGGCGATATCACCGTAGTGGACCTGGACGTTGTGCAGACTGGCCAGGGGCGAGGCAGTGGGTTCGGTCATGACGGACTCCCGGAGAGGACACCCACAGCTTCTGCTGCCGGCCGCGGCCGCCCCAGTGGCCGTCGTCAGCCCATGCAGGTGACAGCTGTCACTGCCGCAGCGCCACGCTGCCGGGCATGCTGTGGGCCACCCCGGCACCGTGCCGGTTTGCCCCCCGGCCGCCGATGCGGTCACACTCGGCCCGATTCCCCGTCCAGACTCACGATGAACGCATCCGCTGAACTGCTCAAGGAACTCCGCATCGACCGCAAGGCCGGTTCGCCGCCCCCGTCGCCCTCGCGACGTGGCCGCTGGATCGTGCTGGCGATCGTCCTTCTCATTGTGTTGGCCGGCCTGGCCTGGTTCGTGCTCGGCCGCGAGCGCCCGATCGCCGTGACCACCGCCCCCGTGGTGGCGATCCAGCAGGGCGGCGCCAGCAGCTCGGTGCTCGACGCCAGCGGCTACGTGGTCGCCCGGCGCATGGCCACCGTCTCGGCCAAGATCACCGGCAAGGTCCGGGAGGTGATGATCGAGGAAGGCATGCGCGTGGAAGAGGGCCAGGTGATGGCCACACTCGACCCGATCGACGCCAACGCCCAGCGCAGCCTCTCCGCCTCGCAGCTCGAGGCCGCGCGCAGCCAGCTGGCCGGTCTGCAGGCACAGGTGGCCCAGGCCGATGCCGAAGCTGGTCGCCTGCAGGCACTGGTCGGCCAGCAGCTGGTCTCGCGCTCGCAGTACGACCTGGCCATCGCACAGCGCGACAACCTCCGCGCCCAGCTCAGAACCGCCCAGCGCAACACCACCGTGGCCAGCGATTCGCTGGCGATCGCCGACCTCGGCGTGGACAACAACATCGTGCGCGCGCCGTTCTCCGGCGTGGTCACCGCCAAGGCCGCGCAGCCGGGCGAGATCGTCTCGCCGCTGTCGGCGGGCGGCGGTTTCACCCGGACCGGCATCGGCACCATCGTGGACATGGATTCGCTGGAGATCGAAGTCGAGGTCGGCGAATCCTTCATCGGCCGCGTGCAGCCGAAGATGCCGGTCGAAGCCACCCTCAATGCCTACCCGGACTGGAAGGTTCCGGCCGAAGTGATCGCGATCATCCCCACCGCCGACCGCGGCAAGGCCACCGTGAAAGTGCGCGTGGCACTGAAGACAAAGGACCCGCGCATCGTTCCCGAGATGGGCGTGCGGGTCAGCTTCCTGGAAAGTGCCCCGCCTGCCGAAGCCGCCAAACCGCAGGGCGTACGCGTACCGGCTTCGGCGATCGTGGAGCGCGGGCAGAAGACCGTCGCCTTCGTGGTCAAGGACGATGCGCGGGTAGAAGAACGCGCGATCACCGTGGGCACCACCCTCAACAACGACCGCCAGGTCACCCAGGGCCTGAGCGCCGGCGAGGTCGTGGTGACCACACCACCGGCCGAGCTGCGCGACGGCAACAGGGTCACCGAAACCCCCTGACCGGCCACCGGCTGCGTCACGCGAGCCGCTCTCACGCTCGCGGCAAGTGCGATTCCCTCGTGCCGTCACGGCGCGCACGGCGGCGGCTGCCCGTCCGGCGGCCTTCGCCCGGGCGCGCCGGATGCCCTTTCTTCCCGATCCACGGAGAACCACCCATGTCCACCCTGGTTTCGCTCCGCAACATCACCAAGACCTACCAGCGCGGCCCCGAGAAAGTGCAGGTGCTGCACGGCATCGACCTGGACATCCAGGCCGGCGATTTCGTCGCGTTGATGGGTCCGTCCGGCTCGGGCAAGACGACCCTGCTGAATCTGATCGGCGGGTTGGATACGCCCACCGCCGGCGAGATCGAGATCGAAGGCGAGCGCATCGACCGCATGAGCGGCGGCCAGCTCTCGACCTGGCGCAGCCACCACGTTGGTTTCGTGTTCCAGTTCTACAACCTGATGCCGATGCTGACCGCCCAGAAGAACGTGGAGCTGCCGCTGCTGCTCACGCACCTGGGCGCCGCGCAGCGCAAGCGCAACGCCGAGATCGCGCTGACCCTGGTCGGCCTGGCCGACCGTCGCAGCCACCGCCCGAATGAACTCTCCGGTGGCCAGCAGCAGCGCGTGGCGATCGCCCGTGCGATCGTTTCAGACCCGACCTTCCTGATCTGCGATGAGCCCACCGGTGACCTGGACCGCCAGTCCGCCGAGGAGATCCTGGGGCTGCTGCAGCAGCTCAACCGCGAACACGGCAAGACCATCATCATGGTTACCCATGATCCCAAGGCCGCCGAGTACGCCACGCACACGGTGCACCTGGACAAGGGCGAACTGGCCGACGCGCCAGCGGCCCACTGACGGAGGATGCGGCGATGAAATACTTCTCGCTGGTCTGGGCACAGCTGTTCCGCAGCAAGACCCGCACCCTGCTGACGTTGTTGTCGGTGGTGGCGGCCTTCCTGCTGTTCGGCATGCTCGATTCGGTCCGGGTGGCGTTCAACTCCGGCGGTGACACCATCGAAGGCGCCAAGCGGCTGGTGGTCTCCTCCAAGCTCTCGATCACCCAGAGCCTGCCTCTGCGGCTGCTGCGCGATATCGAAGCCACCCCGGGCGTGCGCAAGGTCAACTACGCCATGTGGTTCGGCGGCATCTACCAGGACCAGAAGAACTTCTTCCCGAGCTTCTCGGTCTCGGACAACTACATGGACCTCTACCCCGAGTTCGAGCTGCCGCCCGAGCAGGCCGAGGCATTCAAGAACACCCGCACCGGTGCACTGGTCGGTGAAGCCCTGGCCAAGCGTTTCGGCTGGAAGGTGGGCGACACCATTCCGATGCAGGCCACGATCTTCCCGCGCAAGGGCAGCAACGACTGGCCGCTGGAACTGAGCGGCATCTACCGGGCCAAGGACCGCAACAACGCCGGTGCGGAGAATCAGCTGCTGCTGCACTGGAGCTACTTCGATGAATCCAACGACTACATCAAGAACCAGGTCAGCTTCTACACCGTGCAGCTGGAGAACCCCGCGCACGCCTCGCGTGTGGCCCAGGCGATCGATGCGCTGTCGCTGAACTCCGATCACGAAACCAAGTCGCAGACCGAGGCTTCGTTCTCACAGGCCTTCGCCAAGCAGTTCGCCGATATCGGCCTGATCGTCACCGGCATCATGGCCGCGGTGTTCTTCACCCTGGTACTGCTGACCGGCAACACCATGGCCCAGGCCGTGCGCGAGCGCATCCCGGAGCTGGCGATCCTCAAGACACTGGGCTTCAAGGATGGCACCGTGCTGGTGCTGGTGATGGTCGAGTCGGTGCTGCTGATCGTGCTCGGCGGGCTGATCGGCATGGGCCTGGCCTCGATCGTGATGCCGGTGATCAGCGCCAGCAGCCAGGGCATGATCAGCCTGCCCGGCGTGCCGGCGCAGACGTGGGTGGTGGCGCTGTGCCTGATGGCGGTGATCGGGATCGTGGTGGGTCTGCTGCCGGCATTGCGCGCGCAGCGGTTGAAGATCGTCGATGCACTGGCCGGGCGCTGAGGAGACCACCATGAAAATGCACTGGATGTGGAACGTAGTGACTGTGGTGGCGCTGCTGGTCGCCCTGGTGGTGTGGATCGTGCTGCCGTGGTGGATGGTGCTGGCGATCGCCGTGCTGCTGGCCGCGTGGCTGGTGCTCACCCGCAGCGGCCGCTTGTCGCTGGCAGCCGCACGGATCGGCATCGCCAGCCTGCCCCAGCGTTGGGGCGCCTCCTCGGTGATCGTGGTCGGCATCGCCGGCGTGGTCGGGGTGCTGGTGGCGATGCTGGCCATGGGCGATGGCTTCAAGGCCACCCTGGAGCGCAGCGGCAGCGATGACGTGGCGATCGTGCTGCGCGGCGGCTCGCAGGCGGAAACCAACTCGGTGATCATGCGCGACCAGGTCCCGCTGATCGAGAACCTGCCCGGCGTGGCCCGCGGCAGCGACGGCAAGCCGCTGATCTCCGCCGAGCTGTCGCAGGTGATCAGCCTGCTCTCGCGCAGCGACCACAGCGATACCAACGTGCAGTTCCGCGGCGTCGGCGAGCAGGCGTGGGCCGTGCGCGAGAACGTGCGCATCATCGCGGGCCGCAGGTTCAAACCGGGCCTGCGCGAGATCGTGGTCGGCAAGGGCGCCCAGGCGCAGTTCGAGGGCCTGGAGATCGGCAAGACCCTGCAGCTGGGCAAGCAGGAATGGACGGTCGTGGGCGTGTTCGCCTCCAATGACGTGCATGAGTCGGAGCTGTGGTCGGACACGCAGACGTTGTCCACCACCTACAACCGCAGTGCGTATCAGTCGGTCAACGTGCGCACCGAAGGGGCGGCGGGCTTCAAGCAGTTCAAGGACGCCATGGAGGCCGACCCGCGCCTGAAGCTGGATGTGGAGACCACCCGCGACTACTACCGCAAGCAGTCCGGCGGCCTGAGCAAGCTGATCAGCATCCTGGGCACGGTGATCGGCGCGATCATGGCGATCGGCGCGGTGTTTGGTGCACTCAACACCATGTATGCGGCGGTGGCCACGCGTGCCCGCGAGATCGCGACGATGCGGGCGATCGGCTTCCGCGGCGTACCGGTGGTGACCGCGGTGATGCTGGAGACGATGCTGCTGGCCCTGCTCGGCGGCCTGCTCGGTGGGCTGGTGGCGTGGCTGGTGTTCAACAACTACACCGTCTCCACGCTGGGCAACAACTTCAGCCAGGTGGTGTTCCAGTTCCAGGTCTCGCCGCAGCTGCTGTGGACGGGCTTGAAGTGGGCCTTGGGCATCGGCCTGGTCGGTGGTCTGTTCCCGGCGCTGCGCGCGGCGCGGCTGCCGATCACCACGGCGTTGCGTGAGACCTGAGCGATACGTTTGAACAACGCGCGTGCGCGTGCTCGCGCACGCGACATAGCAACTCCGGAACCGCACTCGCAAGAGTGCGGTTCTTTTTTTGCGTGCCGCATTCACTGCGCGTTTAGGTGTAACGCGCGTACGTAAAGGCGCAGCTGTACGCACGCTGCGACACGATCACGCACGCGCTCAAGTTGACGCGCGCCTCGCCGCTATCGGTGCCTCTGCCCAACACAGCGCGACGTTTTTTCGTGCGCGGCATGACGAAGTGAAAAAGGTTTCGTCTGAATGCGTGATTTTGTCAGCCATCGTTCATTTACAGCGCTTTTTACGCTTTCAAATGAAAGTAAAAATTTTGAAAAGTCATTAGACTCCCGCCCCCCACGTCGTGGTGTGTTGTTCCCCACGCCGCCCGAACGGGCGAATGTTTTTACAGAGAAAGAGAAACGCACGGATGTATTTGAAGACCAATCCGCTGCGCAACGCGATTGCCATCGCGCTTGTCGCCAGCTGCAGTGCCCCCGCCTTCGCACAGAGTGCCGATGACGGCACCACCAACCTCGATCGCATCGAGATCACCGGCTCGCGCATCCGCCAGGCCAGCGTCGAATCGGCCCAGCCGGTCGTCGCGCTGAACCGCGCCGAGATCGAGAAGAAGGGCTACGTCAACGTCGCCGATATCCTGCAGGACGTCACCGCCGCCGGTTCGCCGAGCATGAGCCGTGCCTCCTCGCTGGAATCGGGTCGCGACTTCGGCGGCATGTACGTGAGCCTGCGCAACCTGGGCCCGGAACGCAGCCTGGTGCTGATCGACGGCCGCCGCATGGGCGTCAGCGCCGGCGGTTACTCCGATCTGGCCTCGATCCCGTCCTCGATCGTGGAGCGCGTGGAAGTGCTGACCGACGGCGCCTCGGCCCTGTACGGCTCGGACGCCATCGCCGGCGTGGTCAACATCATCACCCGCAAGAACTTCGACGGTGCCGAAGTCAGCGCCTACGTCGGCCAGTACAGCGAGGGCGACGGCCAGAAGACCGCCTACAGCGCGACCTTCGGCAAGACCTTCGACCGTGGCTGGGTCACCGTGGGTGGGGAGTACACCGACGAAGATCCGGTCCTGGGCGGCACGCGTGCGTTCACCGCGTACCCGAACGGCCCGCGCCACACCGGCGACGGCCTGAGCGGCGTCACCCCGTGGGGCTATGCGACCGTCAACGGCAGCAACCTCAGCGTGGGCCCGGGCGGCGATCCGACCCAGCTGGGCAATTTCAAGCCGGCGGACAAGGCCAACGACGCCAACACCAAGACCAACATGAGCCTGCTCACCGGTCTGCAGCGCAAGTCGGTGTTCGCCAACGGTGGCTTCTCGATCACTGACAACCTGCGTCTGGTCGCCGATGCGCTGTACAGCGAGCGCGAGTCCAGCAAGCAGCTGGCCGGCTATCCGTACCAGAGCACCGGTTCGCGTGCGCTGCTGTCCAAGGACAGCGCGTTCAATCCGTTCGGTCGTGACGTTGCCTTCGCGCATCGCACCGAAGAGCTGCCGCGCGGCACCGAAAACAACCTGACCACCAAGCGCGCCAGCCTCGGCCTGGAAGGCAGCTTCGAGACCGGTTCGCGGTACTGGGACTGGAACGTCAGCTACATGTACAACCGCAATGAAGGCGAGCGCATCGGCACGGGCAGCATGTACCAGCCGAACGTGAACCAGTCGGTCGGCCCGTCGTTCCTGGATGCCAACAACGTCGCCCATTGCGGCAGCGTCGGCAACGTGATCGCCGGCTGCACCCCGTGGAATCCGCTGGCCCCGATGGGCTACACCGGCCCGGGCTCGCTGAGCAACCAGGACGTGCAGGACTTCCTGTTCACCCGCTTCACCGACACGATGCAGAGCACCACCAAGGTGGCCAGCGCGAACATCTCCGGCTCGCTGTTCAGCCTGCCGGCCGGTGACATCCTGGGTGCACTGGGCGTGGAACACCGCAGTGAAGAAGCCAGCTACTCGCCGGACCTGATGGTCCGCAACGGCCAGATCGCCGGCACCACCGGCCAGCCGACCCAGGGCGATTACTCGCTCAATGAGGTCTACCTGGAACTGCAGGTCCCGCTGCTGGCCGACATGGCCTTCGCACGTGAACTGTCGCTGGACATGGCCGGTCGCTATTCGGACTACAACAACTTCGGCTCGACCACGAACACCAAGTTCGGCCTGAAGTGGAAGCCGATCGACAGCCTGCTGGTGCGCGCCACCTACGGCACCGGCTTCCGTGCACCGACCGTGGAAGATCTGTACGGCGGCACCACCAGCACGCGCGATTCGTACACCGATCCGTGCGACACCAACTTCGGCGCGGCCGCCAACAACCCGCAGGTCCTGGCACGCTGCCTGGCCAACGGTGTTCCGGCCAACTTCCGCCAGCTCGCCGCTGACGGCACCGCCGCGACGGTACCGGGCCAGCAGGGTGGCACGGACTTCAGCTCGGGTTCCAACCCGGAACTGAAGCCGGAAACCGCGAAGACCTGGACCGTGGGCGTGGTCTACAGCCCGGAGTTCGTCTCGGGCCTGGACCTGAGCCTGGACTGGTGGAAGATCCGCATCAACGACGTGATCGTCGGTGAGTCGGCCACGGACATGCTCAACCAGTGCTACGTGCTGGGTGTGGACGCGGCGTGCGACCGCTTCACGCGCGCCCGTTCGGGCCGCACCATCGGTCAGGTCAACGGTCTGGACCGCACGCTGTTGAACGCGGGCTACCAGGAAACCGCCGGCTACGATCTCTCCGTACGTTACCGCCTGCCGGAACTGGCGATCGGCAAGTTCGCGGTCTCCTGGAACACCACGTACGTGGATTACCTGGAGCGCAAGAACGACAACGTCGACACCACCCCGGTGCGTCAGTACACGGGTTGGGAAGGCAACTTCCGCGTGCGTTCGAACCTCAATCTGGACTATCAGTTCGGCAACTTCGGCCTGGGCTGGACGGCGCGTTACTACTCCAGCATGAAGGAGAACTGTGCATACGCGACGGAGTGCAGCAATCCGGGCTTCAGTTCGGCGTACACGGGCCGCCAGGGCATCAACAAGGTGGGTTCGAACACGTTCCACGATATCCAGGTGCGTTATGTGCTGCCGTGGAATGGCACGGTGTCGATGGGCGTGAACAATGTGTTCGACCATCAGGGTCCGATCATGTACAGCCAGCCGAACAGCAGCTTCACGTACTACGGTGGGTTCGATATCGGCCGCTATATGTACATGAAGTATCAGCAGCGTTTCTGATCGGGTTCGCCTGATCACCCTTTTCTGATCCGCGGCTTACTCTCTCCAAGCCGCTGAGTGGAAGTAAGACGGCGCCTTCGGGCGCCGTCTTTTTTTTTGATCTTCGTTATCGGAGCAATGGCTCTTAGAGTGACGGCTCTTAGAGTGACGGCTCTTAGAGCAACAGCCTTTAGAGCAGCAGCCTTTAGTGCTGGACTAGCCCTGGCTTGGGCGGGCACGGGTGGGTTGTCGGGACCCGCTGCAAGTACGTCCATGTAAGCTCGTATGCCGCCATCCATGGCGGCATACGGTCCCGCCAACCCACCCGTGCCC
>NZ_JBDJKY010000018.1:0-61942 GCF_039673075.1 Stenotrophomonas sp. TWI819
TTGGTGGGGGGGTGGGTCGCGAGGCGGGGCCGGCCTAATGCCCCCGGGGGTGGGCCGGCGGCCGCCCCCCCCGCCTTTATTCCCCCCCCACGGCCACCGCGCCCCACGGATCGAGAACCGCGGCTCTCACAGAAAAGCGCAGTTGTCTGCACGTGTACCGCGAGCCGAGCCCCCCAGGGGCCGGTAGGCCCCTGGGCAAAATCAAGGAGGAGGCCGTCGCCGCCAAGCGGCGGCCGGGGGACATTTGCCGAGGGGCCTGCCGGCCCCTGGGGGGCTCGGCTCGCGGTACGCAGACGCGCATAAAAAAACGGCGGGTTTCCCCGCCGTTTTTCGTTCAACCGATACGTCTGGCGATTACGGCTTGGCCGTGCCCGCCTCGGCCTTGTCCAGCATGTCCTGGACCGAGCCGGTGGTGATCGGGTGGTAGCCCGGCTTGGCCTTGGCGAAGGCCGCCTTGGCGAACGCCAGGCCTTCCGGCGTCTTCACCAGTTCGGCGTAGATCGGCATGATCAGCTTGCGGCGACCGACGCGCTCGATGAAGGCGCCGGCGGCTTCGTTCGCTTCGCTGTAGCCGCTGCGGATCGTCAGCGGGTACCAGCGCATCGCGATCTCGCCGTTGGCCGTACCGGTGAAGTGGTAAGCCTTGTCCAGCGCAGCCAGCTTGTCGACCGGCAGGGTCTTGCCCAGGCCGTCGATGAAGTGCACCCACTCCTGGGTGCCCCACTCGCCGGTGATCTGCGCCGTCGGCAGCGTGTTGCTGCCCTGCCAGGCGATGCGCGCGGTATCGACGATGGAGAAGTTGCGCGAGCGGGCCTTGGTCGCGAAGGCCGGAATACCCGGCTCATCCAGCCACGCCTTCAGCTCGGCGTCGCTGACGGCGCCCGGCTTCTTGGACAGCAGATTCTTCTTCAGGTATTCGACGAACTGGTCGGTGTTCGCGCTCTGGAAGGCGTGGTCATCGAACCAGCCGCGCAGGAACGGATCGAACGTCTCGCGGCCGAAACGCTGTTCCAGGAACTGCAGGAACCATGCGCCCTTGACGTAGGCGACCTGGCTCAATGCCTCGTCCGGGTCACGCTCGCTCAGCGGCGGCAGCGCCAGCGCCTGATCGGCCGCGCTCATGTCCTTCACTTCGGCGAGCAGATCGTTCTGGTCGATCTCACGCTCCATCTCGGCCATCTCCTGGCCGTACAGCGCCTCGGTGATGCGGCCCTGCACGTAGGTGGTGAAGCCTTCGTTGAGCCAGATGTCCTTCCAGCTGGCGTTGGTCACCAGGTTGCCCGACCAGCTGTGCGCCAGTTCGTGGGCGACCAGCGAGACCAGCGACTTGTCACCGACGATCACGGTCGGGGTGGCGAAGGTCAGACGCGGGTTTTCCATGCCACCGAACGGGAACGACGGCGGCAGCACCAGCATGTCGTAGCGGCCCCAGCGGTATTCGCCGAAGAGCTTCTCGGCGGTGCCGATCATCTTCTCGGTGTCTTCGAATTCCTTGGCGGCCTTGCCGACCATGGTCGGTTCGGCCCAGACGCCGGAGCGGCCGGAAATCGGTTCGAACACCAGATCGCCAGCGGCGATGGCCAGCAGGTAGGACGGGATCGGCTGCGGCATCTTGAAGGTGTAATCACCATCACGCGCGGCCTTGGGATCGTTGTCGGCGCTCATCAGCACCATCACGTCCGGGCGTGAGACCACGTGCGCGCTGTAGGTGAAACGCACGCTCGGGGTGTCCTGCAGCGGCACCCACGAACGGGCGTGGATCGCCTGCGACTGGCTGAACATGAAGGGCAGCTTCTTGCCCTCCGTCATCGACGGCTCCAGCCACTGCAGGCCCGAGGCGGTCGGTGCGGTGTGATACGTGATCACGACCTTGGCCGGCTGGTCCGGGGTCTCGATGCTCAGCTTGCTGCCGAACACCTTGTCGGCCGGGGCCAGCACGAAGGGCAGCGGCGCGGTCTTGCCGTCGGCGGCGATCGCCTCGACCTTCTCCACGGTCAGCTCGCGGGTGTCCAGCACCAGCTGCTTGGCGGCCTTGTCCTTCCACTCCAGGGTGTAGGTCGCGGTGCCACCGATCTGCTTGCTGTCGAAATCCAGCTTCAGATCCAGCGCGAGGTCCTTGACGACCACCTTGTCCGGCTCGGCGTACGAGCTTTCATCGTGGCTGCGGCTGTCCGCTTTCATGGCAGTGCTCGCCAGCGCGTTGGCAGTGGGATCGACGGTCGGAGCCGCCGGTTCTTTGGAGCAGCCGGACGCCAGGGCGACGGCGAGGGGAATCAACAGGAACGGAGATCGCATGAACGGGACCGATCAGGGTGAAACGACCAGTTTACCCCTGTCCCGGGACCGCGCGCAGGCCATAGGTGGCGGTTTGCGCATTCAGCCGGCCGCGCGTGGCAGGCCCGCGCGCATGGCGACCTGCCGTGGCCCGAGTCCCTTGCCGAACCCGGGTCACGGACTCAGAGCTTGTAGCCGGAGTGGATCGAGACGATGCCGCCGGTCAGGTTCTTGTAGTGGCAACGTTCGAAACCGGCCTCGGCCATCATGGTCTTGAGCTGCTCCTGCGGCGGATGCTTGCGGATGCTCTCGGCCAGGTACTGGTAGCTGTCGCCATCGCGTGCGAACAGCTGGCCCAGCTTGGGCAGGATCTTGAACGAGTGGAAATCGTAGATCGGCTTGAACCAGTCAGCGGTGACTTCGGAGAACTCCAGCACGCGTGCCTGGCCGCCGACCTTGAGGACGCGGTGCATCTCGCGCAGACCGGCTTCCTTGTCGGTGACGTTGCGCAGGCCGAAGGCGATGGTGACCAGGTCGAAGCTCGCGTCCGGGAACGGCAGCGCCTCGGCGTTGCACTGCACGTAGTTCAGGCCCGCGACCAGGCCGCGGTTGGTCAGCCGGTCACGGCCAACGGAGAGCATGCCGGCGTTGATATCGCCCAGCACCACTTCACCCTCATCACCCACCCGCTCCTTGATCAGCGCGGCGATATCGCCGGTGCCGCCGGCCAGATCCAGCACGCGATCGCCCGGCTTCACCTGCGCGGTGGCGACGTAGTAGCGCTTCCACGCCCGGTGGATGCCCAGGCTCATCAGATCGTTCATCAGGTCGTAGCTGCGCGCGACCGAGGTGAACACTTCGCCCACCAGCTTCTGCTTGTCCTTCGCAGCGACATCGCGGAAGCCGAAATGGGTGGTGCCAGTCTTGTAGGGGGATTCGCTCATGGGACGATTATCGCACCGCCGGCGCCGTTGCGGCAGGCTGCCTACTATCATGGAGGCCTTCACGTTCCTGGATTGCGCATGATCACGACCCCCGACTACGCCGCCCTGCTCGAAACCGCCATCGCCGAAGCCCGCCAGGGCCTGGCCGAGGGCGGCATCCCGATCGGCGCCGCGCTGTACCACAACGACGGCCGCCTGCTCGGCTGCGGCCACAACCGCCGCGTTCAGGAGGGCGATCCGTCCGTGCACGGCGAGACCGATGCCTTCCGCAAGGCCGGCCGCCAGCGCCGCTACCAGGACACCATCATGGTGACCACCCTGGCCCCCTGCTGGTACTGCAGCGGGCTGGTGCGCCAGTTCAACATCGGCACGGTGGTGGTGGGCGAGTCGGTCACCTTCCAGGGCGGCATCGAGTGGCTGCGCGAGAACGGCGTCAAGGTGATCGACATGCAGAGCCAGGCATGCATCGATCTGCTCGGCGGCTTCATCAGCGCCCATCCCGAGGTCTGGAACGAAGACATCGGCGAGTAAGAGCGGACGATTCCGCGCGGATGCCCCCTCCGGGTGCCCGCGCAGTCGCCACACACCCTGCGCGGGCACGGCAGCGTTCTGAATGCTTCAGTGAGTCATCCTGGCCTGAACACCCTGTGCCGTGGGTATCTGCGCGACGTGCCGTCACGCGGCGTCGACCGGTGCCGGACGCAGCGAACACGCCGCACTAACAACCGCGCTGCATGAACGTCTTAAGGTGGTTGCACAGGGGGCACCATCGTCGAGGAGACGTCATGCATGCCCAAACCCGCCGCACCTCCTCCGTCGAACCTGCGTTGATTGACGCGTGGGAAAGACTGCAGGTGCACTACGCACGCCACCGCAACGCCGCGCCTTTCTGGGATGCCTACCAGGCCATCCAGGATGAGTTGACGCGGTCCCATCCCGATCATCACGTTGTGGTCTGCAACCGGCTGGCGACGCTGGCCGAACGCCTCGGCGTTGTCCACCACGCGCAACTGCTGGGCGAGATTCGTGGCGAACGTCGCCACACCGGCTCCACATCGCCATGACACCGCTTGCACCGCGCCCTACGCCATCATCCAGATTCCCTTCTTCCCATATTGAAGTGACCATGTCTTCCGCCCAGATCTCCATCCCTGCCGTCATCGATGTCGACGCCGAAGTGAGCCACTGGCGCCAGCGTCATGCCGACGGCAACCTCGGGACGGGCTCCTTCGGCCACTACGTGCCGTGGATCAAATTCGCCTGCGATTCACTGATCACGCAACCGCGCGCCAGTGATGAGGAGCGCGATGAAATGTTCCAGACCCACTACGCGCTGCAGATCATGCCGCGCCTGTCCGAAGACCAGGCACGCCAGTTCGTCGATCAGTGCTGGGAACATGTCTACCTCGCCGGTCGCCAGGACCAGGCGTCGCGCCCGCGGCTGCACGCACGCGCCTGACCTGCACAGACGCCTCCTGACCGGCACCCCGCCAGGTCATCCCGCTCCATGATGCACGACGGGTGCGACCGGCTGGCCGCACCCGCGTTGCCTCATCCGCGCTCGTGCCAACCGCCGCCGAGCACCTTGTACAACGCCACCTGATTGGACTGCTGGGCCAGCTGTGTGCTGACCAGCGACTGCCGTGCGGTGTACGCCGTGCGCCGCGCATCCAGCAGGGTCAGGAAGCTGTCCAGGCCGGCGTCATAGCGGGCCTGCGACAACCGCTGCGCCTGCTCGGCCGCTGCCACCAGCGCCTGCTGCGACGACAACTGCGCGTCCAGGCTCTCGTTGAGGGCCAGCGCATCGGCGGCCTCACGGAAGCCGGACTGGATCGCCTTCTCGTACTGCGCCAGCGCGATATCGCGATCTGCCGTGGCCATACCCAGATTGGCGCGCAGCTTGCCGCCCTGGAAGATCGGCAGGTTGAGCTTGGGAATGAAACTCCACACGCGCGTACCACTGTCGAACAGGCCGGACAGCTCCGACGAGGCCGAACCGATGTTGCCGGTCAGGCTGATCGACGGGAAGAACGCTGCGCGCGCAGCGCCGATGTTGGCGTTGGCCGAGAGCAGCACATGCTCGGCGGCCATCACGTCCGGCCGCCGCAGCAGCACATCGCCCGGAACGCCTGCCGGCAGTGGCCGCACGCTGGCGACGTCGGTCACCTCGGCCTGCGGCAGCAGCGCGGCATCGACCGGCCCACCGGCCAGCAGCACCAGTGCATTGCGGTCCTGCGCGACCTGGCCGGCAAAGCGCGCCACATCGGTGCGCGCGGTTTCCACCAGGGTGCGGGTCTGGCTCAGTTCCAGCGCCGAGGCGCCGCCGAGCTGGCGGCGGGCCTCGGTCAGGCGCAGCGAGTCCTCATAGGTCGCCAGCGTCGCTTGGGCGATCCGCAGCTGCTCGCTGTCCGCGCCCAGGGTCAGCCACGCATTGGCCACCTCGGCCACCAGCGACAGCTGCGCACTGCGGCGGTTGGCCGCTTCGGCGAAGTACTGCTGCAGGGCCGCCTGGCTGAGATTGCGCACGCGGCCGAACAGATCCAGTTCGAACTCGACCACGCCGAGGTTGGCACTGAACTGCTCGGTCACCGGGGCATCGCCGCCACTGCGGGTCATCTGCCCCTGCACACCGATCGCCGGCACGCGGTCAGCGCGCTGGATCCGGTACTGCGCGCGGGCACGCTCGACATTGAGCACGGCCACGCGCAGGTCGCGGTTGTTCTCCAGCGACTGGGTGATCACCGCCTGCAGGCGCGGGTCGACAAAGAAATCACGCCAGCCGATGTCGGCGACATCCGCCATGGTGGCGCCCTGCACGCCTGCGGTGGCCGCTGCCGGCCACTGCGCGGGAATCGCCGGGGCGACTTCGGTGCTGCGCGGCTCCAGCGTCGAGCAGCCGGACAGCACCAGGCTCACGGCCAGCGCCAGGCTGGCCATCATGGGCTTACGCATCGGAACCTCCGGCGTTCTTGCCGTACTTCTTGCGATTGAACACGCGCTGCACCACCACGAAGAACAGTGGGATGAAGAACACACCCAGCACCGTGCCGACCAGCATGCCGCCGAGCACACCGGTACCGATGGCCTGCTGTGCGCCGGAACCGGCACCGGAGGCGATCGCCAGCGGCAGCACGCCCAGACCGAAGGCCAGCGAGGTCATGATGATCGGGCGCAGACGGTCACGCACGGCGTGCATCGTCGCCTCGATCAGGCCCGCGCCCTTCTCCAGGTTTTCCTTGGCGAACTCCACGATCAGGATCGCGTTTTTACTGGTCAGACCCACCGTGGTCAGCATCGCCACCTGGAAGTAGATATCGCGCTCCATGCCACGCATGGTGTTGGCCAGCACCGCACCGAGGATGCCCAGCGGCGCCACCAGCAGCACCGAGGTCGGCACGCTCCAGCTCTCATACAGCGCGGCCAGGCACAGGAACACGATCAGCAGCGAGAGCGTGTACAGCAGCGGTGTCTGCGAGCCCGCTTGGCGTTCCTGGTAGGACAGCGCGGTCCACTCGATATCGAAACCGGCCGGCAACTGCTTGGCCAGTTTCTCCACTTCGTTCATCGCATCGCCCGAGGCCACACCCTGCGCCGGCTCACCCTGGATCTCCATCGCGGACACGCCGTTGTAGCGCTCCAGACGCGGCGAACCGTAGTCCCAGCGCTGGCTGGCGAAGGCCGAGAACGGCACCATCTCACCGGCCGCATTCTTGACCGACCACAGGTTGAAGTCTTCCGGGTTCATGCGGAACGGCGCATCGGACTGCACGTACACGCGCTTGACCCGGCCACGGTCGATGAAGTCATCGATGTAGCTGCTGCCCCAGGCTGCGGCGAGCGTGGTGTTGACTGCTTCCAGCGACAGGCCCAGCGCACTGGCCTTGCCGACGTCGATGTCGATGCGCAGCTGCGGGGTATCTTCCTGGCCGTTGGGGCGCACGTTGGCCAGCAGCTTGCTCTGCCCGGCCATGCCGAGCAGCTGGTTGCGTGCATCCAGCAGCGCCTGGTGACCGGCACCGCTGGTGTCCTTCAGGAAGAAGGTGTACCCCGAGCCGATACCCAGTTCCGGCATCGCCGGCGGCGGGAAGGCGAAGATGAAGGCATCCTTGATTCCGCCCAGCGCCGCCATCGCGCGACCGGTCACCGGCATCGCGCCCTGATCGGCATCGCGGTCCTTCCAGTCCTTGAGCTTGACGAAGGCCATGCCCGCGTTCTGGCCCATGCCGGCGAAGCTGAAGCCCTGCACCGAGAAGATCGACTCGATCGCGTCGGCCTCGTTCTCCATGAAGTGCTTTTCGAGCTTGTCGATCGATTCCAGCGTGCGCTCCTGGGTGGCACCGACCGGGGTCTGCACCAGCGCCATCAGGATGCCCTGGTCTTCGTTGGGCAGGAACGAGCTGGGCAGGCGCATGAACAGCAGGCCCATCACCAGCGCCAGCGCGGCGAACACGCCCATGAAACGCCACGGACGGCCGAGAATGCCGCGCACGCCACGCTGATAGCCATTGCTGGAACGGTCGAAACCGCGGTTGAACGCATTGAAGAAGCGCCCCGACCAGCCCTTGTGGGCCACGTGGTGCTCGCCCTTCTTGAGCGGCTTGAGCATGGTGGCGCACAGCGCCGGGGTCAGCACGATCGCGACCAGCACCGACAGCGCCATCGCCGAGACGATGGTGGCCGAGAACTGGCGATAGATGACGCCGGTGGCGCCACTCATGAAGGCCATCGGCACGAACACCGCCGACAGCACCAGGCCGATGCCGACCAGCGCGCCGGTGATCTGGGTCATCGATTTGCGTGTGGCCTCCAGCGGTGACAGTCCTTCCTCGGACATGATCCGCTCGACGTTCTCCACCACCACGATCGCGTCATCGACCAGCAGGCCGATCGCCAGCACCATCGCGAACATGGTCAGCATGTTCACCGAGAAGCCCAGCGCGGCCAGGATGCCGAACGTACCCAGCAGCACCACCGGCACCGCGATCGTGGGGATCAGGGTCGCGCGGAAGTTCTGCAGGAACAGGTACATCACCAGGAACACCAGCACGATGGCTTCGATCAGGGTCTTGATGACGCCCTTGATCGAGACCTGCACGAACGGCGTGGTGTCATACGGCACCACGGCCTTCAGGCCGGCCGGGAAGTTCGGCTCCATCTCATCCAGCGCCGCACGCACGCCATTGGCGGTGTCCAGCGCATTGGCGCCGGTCGCCAGCGTGATCGCGATACCCGACGACGGCTTGCCGTTGTAACGGGTCACGAAGTCATACGACTCAGCACCCAGCTCGACGCGGGCAACATCGGACAGGCGCAGTTCGGCACCGTCCTGCGCGCTGCGCACGATGATGTTGCGGAACTGCTCCGGCGTCTGCAGGCGGTCCTGCGCGTTGATGGTGGCGTTGAGCTGTTGGCCCTTGATCGACGGCGCGCCGCCGAGCTGACCGATGGCGACCTGCGCGTTCTGCGCGGTGATCGCGGCGATCACTTCGGCAGTGGACAGCTTGTAGGTGTGCAGCTTGTTGGGGTCCAGCCAGATGCGCATGGCGTACTTGCCACCGAACACCTGGATGTTGCCCACGCCTGGCACGCGGCTCAGCGGATCGACGATGTTGGAGCCGACGTAATCGGAGATGTCGTTGGCATCCATGCTGCCGTCTTCAGACACGAAGCCCAGCACCTGCAGGAAGCCACTGCTCGATTTGGCGACGTTGATGCCCTGGCGCTGCACTTCCTGCGGCAGCAGCGGCATGGCCAGCTGCAGCTTGTTCTGCACCTGCACCTGCGCGATATCCGGGTTGGTCCCGCTCTCGAAGGTGAGGGTGATGGTCGCCTGGCCGTTGGCCGAGCTGTTGGACGAGAAGTAGATCAGGCCATCCAGGCCTTTCATGTTCTGCTCGATGATCTGCGTCACCGAGTCCTCGACCACCTTGGCCGATGCACCCGGGTAGCTGGCGCTGATCTCGACGGCCGGCGGTGCCACTTCCGGGTACATCGACACCGGCAGCTTGAGCACCGCCAGGCCGCCGGCGAGCATGATGATGATCGCAATCACCCACGCGAAGATGGGGCGATCAATGAAGAAACGTGCCATGGAATTCTCCGGTTACTGCTGGGCGGCGGGAGCCGCCGGCGCGGCGGCCGGCTTGGCCGGGGCCGCGCCCATTTCGGTGGCCTGCACGGGCATGCCCGGCTGGATCTTCTGCAGGCCTTCGACGATGACCTTGTCACCCGCCTTCAGCCCGTCTTCGACCAGCCACTTGTCGCCGAGCGAACGGCTGACCTTGACCTGCCGCACTTCGACCTTGTCGTCCTTGCCGACCACCATGGCGCTGGTATCGCCCTTGGGATCGCGGGCGATGCCCTGCATCGGCACCAGGATCGCGTTGTCGCGAACACCGCTGCCGACCTGGGCGCGCACGTACATGCCCGGCATCAGCACCTGGTCCGGGTTCTCGACCTTGACCCGCAGCGCGTAGCTGCCGGTGGTCGGATCCACGCTGACTTCGGAGAATTCCAGGGTGCCCTTGTGATCGAACTCGGTGCCGTCATCGAGCAGGATCGTCACCGGCAGGGTCTGGTTGTCCTGCAGACGGCCGCTGGCCAGTTCGCGGCGCAGCTGCAGCAGCTCACTGGCGGACTGGGTCAGGTCGACATAGATCGGGTTCAACTGCTGCACGGTGGCCAGCGCTTCGGCCTGGCCGGCGCTGACCAGCGCGCCCTGGGTCACCGAGGACTTGCCGATGCGCCCGCTGATCGGCGCGGTGATGCGCGCATAACCCAGCGTCACGTTGGCGGCGTCCAGCGAGGCACGCGCGGCGCCGACATCGGCTTCGGCCTGCTTCAGCGCAGCGATCGCGTTTTCGTTGTCCTGGGTGCTGACCGCCTCGACCTTGGCCAGCTCGCCGATGCGCTTGGCGCTCAGGCGTGCAGCATTGGCGGTGGCTTCGGCGCGGGCCAGCTGGGCACGGGCGCTGTTGGCCTGGGCGCGATAGCTGGCGTCATCAAGCTGATACAGCGGCTGCCCGGCAGTGACCAGGCCGCCTTCGGTGAACAGCCGCTTGGCCACGATGCCGTTGACCTGCGGGCGCACTTCGGCGACCAGGAAGGCATTGGTGCGGCCCGGCAACTCGCGGGTCAGGCCGACCTGCTCGGCTTTCAGGGTGGCCACAGTCACCTGGCCGGGGCCGCCCTGCGGCCCCTCCTGCTCACCGCCGCCACAGGCGGACACGGTCAGGGCGATCGCGAGGGACAGCGCGAGAAGACGGTACGGGGATCTGGACATGGCGGTAGGGGCTCGCAGACGGAAAAGGGCGCGCCTGCAGCACAACTTCCGATAAAAGCGAAGAATGACGACAAACAGGCAGCAAATGACGACAAATATCCGAAACGAGACCCGCCGGCTTTCACAGGCAGTCCTCGCTGAGGATCAGGGGGCGCAAATATACATACATGCATGTTTGTTTGTAAAGCGGTACAATTCAGGCCGGTTTCATCCAGCAACTGCACAGCGCAATGGCCAGAAAAACCAAAGAAGAGGCGCAGGCCACCCGCGAGGGCATCCTCGACGCGGCCCAGCTCTGTTTCCATGAATACGGGGTCGCCGGCACCAGCCTGGCGATGATCGGTGCGCGCGCCGGATTCACCCGCGGCGCGGTGTACTGGCACTTCAAGAACAAGACCGAAGTGCTGACCGCGATGATCGATCGCGAGCGCGTGCCGTTCATCGAGCGGCTGCGACGCACCACCTCGGCCAAGCGCACCACACCGATCCTGGACCTGCGCTCGGCACTGCTGGTGTCATTCCAGGAGTTGGCCGAGGACGAGCGTCTGCGCAACATGATGGAAATCATGCTGCGCAACGATCTGTCTGTGGAAAGCCAGGCAATGCAGGCGCTGCAGCTGGAGGCATCGCGTGAGGAGCTGGGCATTTTCGCGGCCGCGTTCCAGCGCGCGCGGGAGTTGGGGCAGCTGCGCGAGGGGGTGGACGTGGACACGGTGGCGCGCATCGTGAGCACCAGCCTGACCGGGGTGCTGTATAGCGCGATGCTGGAACCGGAGCTGTTCGAGATCCAGCGCGATGGCGCGCAGACGCTGGATGCGATCCTCAGCGCATTCGTGCAGCCGGGTGTATTCACCCCGGGCGCCCCGCCGACCGCCCTGCCAACCGACGACGACGCCTGAGGCGAAGGGCGGGTTGGTCGAGCGCTGGGTCGCGATGCCCTTGCCGGCGAATGTCCTCCGGCGGCGGCCGGGGGACATTTGCCGAGGGGCCTGCCGGTCGCTGCGGGGCCCTCACGCTCGCGGCAGCCCCAAACGGAGACAGCCTTTGACAGAAAAACCAAAAAAAACGGCGACACCGAAGTGCCGCCGTTCTTCCTACCACCCGATCGTTGCGTGCCGTTACAGGATGTAGCGGCTCAAGTCCGGATCCTGCACCAGCTCACCCAGGTGCGCGTCGACGTAGGCCTGGTCGATGCTGATGGTCTCGCCATCGCGGTCCGGGGCTTCATAGCTCAGCGTATCCAGCAGGCGCTCCAGCACGGTGTGCAGGCGGCGCGCGCCGATGTTTTCCTGACGCTCGTTCACCTGGAAGGCGATCTCGGCCAAGCGGTCCACCGCATCGACCGTGAACTTCATCGAGACGCCTTCAGTCTGCAGCAGCGCTTCGTACTGCTTGGTCAGCGCGGCCTTCGGCTCGGTCAGGATGCGCACGAAGTCCTGCTTGCTCAGCGCGCCCAGTTCCACGCGGATCGGGAAACGACCCTGCAGCTCCGGGATCAGATCGCTGGGCTTGGCCAAGTGGAACGCGCCGGAGGCGATGAACAGGATGTGGTCGGTCTTGATCGTGCCGTACTTGGTGGACACGTTGGAGCCTTCCACCAGCGGCAGCAGATCGCGCTGCACGCCCTCGCGCGACACATCGCCGCCACCGACGTTGTCACCGCGCTTGGCGACCTTGTCGATCTCATCGATGAACACAATGCCGTGCTGCTCGCAGGCTTCGATCGCCGCGCTGCGGATATCGTCCTCGTTGACCAGCTTGCCGGCCTCTTCCTCGATCAACAGCGGACGCGCAGCCTTGATCGACAGCGTACGCTTCTGTGCCTTCGCACCGCCCATGCTGGAGAACATCTGGCGCAGCTGCTGCCCCATTTCCTCCATGCCCGGCGGGGTCATGATGTCCATGCTGACGTTGGCCGACACTTCCAGTTCGATCTCGCGCTCGTCCAGCTCACCGTTGCGCAGCATGCGGCGGAACTTGATACGGGTCTCGTTGTCCTGCGCGGACGGCTCGTTGCGCGCGGCCTCGGCATCGAAGCCGATACCGGTGCTGCGGCGCGGGAGCAATGCATCCAGGATGCGGTCTTCGGCGCGCTCTTCGGCCTGGGTGCGCACGCGGACCTTGGCCTGCTCGCGATACAGCTTGACCGCGGTGTCGGCCAGGTCGCGGATGATCTGCTCCACGTCCTTGCCGACATAGCCGACCTCGGTGAAACGGGTGGCTTCCACCTTGACGAACGGCGCATTGGCCAGCGTGGCCAGGCGACGCGCGATCTCGGTCTTGCCGACGCCGGTCGGGCCGATCATCAGGATGTTCTTGGGCATGACTTCGTTGCGCAGCTCGGCCGGCAGCTGCATGCGGCGCCAGCGGTTGCGCAGCGCGATGGCGACCGCGCGCTTGGCGTCGTGCTGGCCGACGATGTGCCGGTCCAGTTCCTGCACGATCTCGCGCGGGGTCATGGTGGCGGACGAAACTTCAATCTTGTGCGGCATGGGTGTGCTCACGAGGATATGGGGTGGAATGACGTATCACCGGCCTGCCTGGCAGCGACGTAACGCTGATGTAGAGCCACGCCATGCGTGGCTGACCGGATACCGCAGCCACGCATGGCGTGGCGCTACCGAGCGTTGACCCTCCGGGTCAAAGCTCTTCGACCACCACGTTGCGATTGGTGTAGATGCAGATGTCACCGGCGATGTTGATCGACTCGGTGGCGATCGTGCGTGCATCCAGTTCGGTATGCGCCATCAGCGCGCGGGCGGCCGAGAGGGCATAGGAGCCGCCGGAACCGATCGCGATGATGCCGTCTTCCGGCTCGATCACATCACCGGTGCCGCTGATGATCAGCGAGGTGTCCTTGTCGGCGACGGCGAGCAGCGCTTCGAGCTTGCCCAGGCGGCGCTCGGTGCGCCAATCCTTGGCCAGTTCCACTGCAGCACGCTGCAGCTGGCCGTGCTTTTCCAGCTTGGCCTCGAACAGCTCGAACAGGGTGAAGGCATCGGCGGCAGCGCCGGCGAAGCCGGCCAGCACCTGGCCCTCGCGACCCAGACGGCGCACCTTGCGGGCGTTGCCCTTCATCACCGTGTGGCCGAGCGTGACCTGGCCATCGCCGGCGACGGCGACATGCCCGTTGCGCCGCACCGAGATGATGGTGGTGGCATGAAATACGTTGGGGTTCTGACTGGGGTCCATGGAGCCTCCGGGGTGACAAAGACTGAGGTGGGGTCTCTGCCCGACGCTTCAACCCGCCCTGCCCTGCGCCCGGATGCCGCAGCGGATCGATTCAGCTTTCGTTGCCGCTCTTGCGGCGCTTGGCGCGCGGGTGCGCGGCATCGTAGACCTTGGCCAGATGCTGGAAATCCAGGTGGGTATAGATCTGCGTGGTGGCGATATCGGCATGGCCAAGCAGCTCCTGCACACCGCGCAGATCACCGGAGGACTCCAGGATGTGGCTGGCGAAGCTGTGCCGCAGCATATGCGGATGTACGTGTTTGAACAGGCCCTGGCGCTGGGCCAGCTGACGGATGCGGATCTGCACGGCGCGCTGGGTGATGGGCCCGCCCTTGCGCCCGGGAAATACCGGTGCGGTTGCCGCGCCGCCGCTGTCGGCCCGCCAGCCCTGCAGCGCGGTGCGCGCATGCGAACCGAACGGCACGCGGCGCTCGCGGTTGCCCTTGCCCAGTACGTTGACCAGCCCGGTATCGAAATCCAGGTCGCGCCAGATCAGCGCACACAGTTCACTCAGGCGTAGCCCGGAGGAATAGAACAGTTCAAGCAGCGCGCGATCGCGAAGGCCGAGCGGCGCATCGGTAGGCAGTTCGACCAGCTGCACGGCTTCATCGGCATCGAGCACCTGCGGCAGTTTGCGCGGCGCCTTGGGCGCTTTCAGCCCCGTGGCCGGATTAGCGGCGATGCGGTGGTGCTTGAGCAGCCACGCGTAGAAACTGCGGCACGCCGAAAGCCGGCGCTGCAGCGAGGTGGGCGACAGTCCACGGCGGTGTTCGGCAGCGATGAACTGGCGCAGCTGCGCACTGTCCAGCGTATCGATCACTGCACCCTGCCCTTCCGACCACGCCGCGAGTGCATCGAGATCGCGACGGTAAGCATCCAGCGTGTGCGCCGACATGCGACGCTCCACTTGAAGGTGCGACAGGAAGTCCTGCGCGGTACTCACGGCGACTCCGCTCGAAGGTGCGTTATGGCGAGGCGAAGCGCTGCAGCGCGACGACCAGCGATTCGCCCATCATGCGCAGGAACAGCGTGCCCATGCCCGGGTAGAACCGATTGCCATCATGGCTGCCGACCGCGATCAGGCCGACACCCGGCAGCGGCAGCAGCGCGCTGGACTGCACTTCCTCGGCGCGCCCGGCGTACAGCACGGTGTTCTTGTCCGCCTGCAGGCGGCCACAGATCGGCTCGCCATCCTTGAGGCAATCGCGGAACACACCCAGCAGCGGGCTGCTCTCTTCGATCACCTGCAGCCACGGCGCCTGCTCCAGCCCGGCGACGGGATGCAGCACGATCAAGCGGACCAGATCCCCGGCGAAATCTTCTTCCAGCGAGGCGGCCATCGCCCGCAGGGTGTCTGCCGCCGAGTCCTGTTTCATCAGTGCCAGGGTCAGCTGGTGCGTGCGGACCGCCAAGCGCTCGTTGATCTGTGCATTGGCGGCCAGATCGGCCAGCCGTCGCGACAGCTCACGGTTCTTGTCGCGCAGCACGTCCAGCTGGTAGCTCGCCAGTGACGCAGTGGGGCCGTCATCGCGCGGCACCACCAGGGTCAGGGCCAGGTCCGGGAACTGCTTCAGGAAGGTCGGATGCCGACGCAGCCAGGCGGCTACTTCGTGCGACCCGATTTTCTCGGCGGTCTCGCTCATGCGTTCCACTCTCCATCAAAGACGAAGGCTGCGGGGCCAGACATCACGATCTGTGCATCATCGGCCGGCCAGCGGATGCGCAGGTCGCCGCCGGGCAGCGACAGCGTGGCATCGCGCTGCAGGCGACCGCGCTGCATCATCACCACGGCCGCGGCGCAGGCGCCACTGCCGCAGGCCAGGGTTTCGCCGGCGCCGCGCTCGTACACGCGCAGGCGCGCGTGCTGCGGACTGAGCACCTGCACGAAACCGACGTTGACCGATTTCGGGAACGAGGCGTGCTGCTGCAGCAGCGGGCCCAAACGCTCGACCGGGGCGGCATCGACCAGGCCCACTTCGATCACGGCATGCGGGTTGCCCATCGAAACCGCGCCGAAGCGCACCGTGTCGCCCTGCAGCGGCAGCAGATATTCCTCGCGGGCGCGGGCGAAGCCGATCAGCGGCACGTTCTCCGGCTCGAAACGCGGCACGCCCATGGCTACCGCGTACTGGTCTTCGCCCAGCCGTTCGACTGCATGGGTGGTGACCGGGCTGTCGATCGCGAACGTGCTGCCGGTGGCGGCGCCATCGCGCACCAGCCAGGCCGCCACGCAGCGCGCGCCGTTGCCACATTGCTCGGAGCTGCTGCCATCGGCATTCCAGATCCGGTACGAGGCGACCGAGCCTTCTGCCTTGGGCGGCTCGATGGTCAGGATCTGGTCGCAGCCCACGCCGGTGTGGCGATCGGCCAGACGCGCGGCCAGCGCAGCATCCGGCGGTGCGCTGCCATCGCGCAGGTCCAACACCACGAAATCATTGCCGGCGCCATGCATCTTGGTGAAGCGCAGCGCCGCGGAGGTGTTCGACTTACTCATTCCCGTCATTGGCCTTCAGCGCCGGGGCTTCAACGGGATCAGGAACCACCGGGGAATCGGTATCGGCATCGGCGGCCGGCGGCGTAGCGTCGTCGGCCGCCGGTTCAACCAGCTGTTCTTCGACCGGGACCGGCTTCTGCGGCAGGACCAGCGGGCCCTTGTTGCCACAGGCCGACAGCACCAGCAGCGCCGAGGCGGCCAGCGTCAGGGAGATGAGGGTACGGGGGGATGTCTTCATCCTCCGAGTATAGCCGCGGTGTTTGGGCGCTTGGGTGCCGGCTGGATGAACAGGCAGCGCAGGAATCACCCCCTTGGAGGCAGCGGCCGGGACCACAGCCACAGCGCCACGCAGGTCATGCTTCCGATGGAAAGCCACTTCACCCAGGCGATCGGCACGCACCACAGCATGATGCCCGCGCATACCGCCATGGTCAGGGTCGCCATCCATTTGCCGCGACGGCTGACCGCGCCGTGCGCCTGCCAGTTGCGGATCGCCGGGCCGAACTGCGGGTGCGCCAGCAGACGGTTGTGCAGGCGCTCGGAGCCGTGCGAGGCGGCCCAGGCCGAGATCAGGATGAACACGGTGGTGGGCAGACCCGGCACGAAGATGCCGACGATGCCGGTGCCCAGGCTGACGTAGGCCAGCAGCCACCACGCCCAGCGAAAACGCACCCGTCGCCGCGCAGCCGGTGCTTCGGAAACCACGGGGCGTTCGGGCCGGGACATGGTGTCAGCATAGCGACCCGGACGGGCCGCCGCGATGGCGGCCTCACTACGCTGGCCGACGACACGGGGTCGCCGGCCAGCGACCGGCATTACCGGCCCTGGGTCACGCCAAGCTGGTCGAGCACGAACGCGTACGACTCGGCCAACTCGTGGTACCGCTGGAAGCGGCCGGATTTGCCGCCGTGGCCGGCGTCCATGTTGGTACGGAACACGATCGGGAAGTGGCCGGTGTTGTCATCGCGCAGCTTGGCCACCCACTTGGCCGGCTCCCAGTACTGCACCTGCGAATCCCACAGGCCGGTGCCGACGAACAGGGCCGGATAGGCCTGCTTGCTGACGTTGTCGTACGGCGAGTATTTCAGCATGTAGTCGTAATACTCGCGCTGCTCCGGGTTGCCCCACTCGTCATACTCGTTGGTGGTCAGCGGGATGCTGGCGTCGAGCATGGTGGTGACCACATCGACGAACGGCACCTGGGCGACCATCACCCGATAATCCTGCGGCGCCTGGTTGGCCACCGCGCCCATCAGCAGGCCACCGGCGCTGCCACCGGAGGCGGCGACGCGGTCCTTGGCGGCATAGCCCTGACGGACCAGCTCGCGGGTGACATCGACGAAATCGTTGAACGTGTTCTGCTTCTTGAGCAGCTTGCCGTCCTCATACCACGCACGGCCCATTTCTTGGCCGCCGCGGATGTGGGCGATGGCATACACCACGCCGCGATCGAGCAGGCTGACCACGGTCTGGTTGAAGCCCGGGTCCATCGACATGCCGTAGCTGCCGTAGGCGTACTGGTACAGCGCGCCGGTGCCGTCCTTCTTGAAGCCGTTGCGGTAGACCAGCGACACCGGCACCTTGACGCCATCGCGGGCCGTCACCCACACGCGCTCGGTGGTGTACTGGGACGGGTCATAGCCGATCACCGGCTGCTGCTTGAGCTGGCGGCGTTCACCGGTGACGGTGTTGAGCTCGTAGGTGGTGGTGGGCGTGGTCAGCGAGGTGTAGGCGTAACGCAGCCACGGGGTGTCGTGCTCGCTGTTGGCGGCCAACCCCATCGAGTAGGCGGGCTCATCTGCCTTGACGTAATCCTGGCGGCCATCCGGGAACAGCAGGCGCACGCGTTCCAGGCCGTTGGAGCGCTCGGCGATCGCGGTGAAGCCGTCGAACAGTTCGAAGCCTTCGATCAGCACGGCGTCATCGTGCGCGACCCAGTCCTTCCACTGGCTGCGCGCGGTGGCATCGCTGGGCGCGGTGACGATCTTGAAGTTCTTCGCGTCCGCAGCGTTGGTGCGGATCACCCAGCGACCGTTGAAGTGGTCGGCGTCGTATTCCACATCGCGCGCACGCGGCGCCAGCACCGTGAACGCCTGCGGATCGGCAGCCGGGGCGTAGCGCGTTTCCGAGCTCACCGTGCTGTGCAGCTCGATGGTCAGGAAACGATCATCGCGGGTGCGGCCCACGCCCATGTAGAAGCTGTCGTCCTTCTCTTCATACACGAGCACGTCGCTGCTGGCCGGGGTACCCAGTACATGCTTTTTGACGCGCACGGTGAGCAGGGTGTCCGGATCATTTTCGACATAGAACAGGGTGCGGTTGTCGTCGGCCCAGACCACATTGGGCGAGACGTTCTCGATGCGATCCGGCAGCACCTCGCCGGTGCGCAGGTCCTTGAAACGGATCACGTACTGGCGGCGGCCGACATCGTCTTCGGCCCAGGCCAGCAGGTGGTTGTCCTGGCTGACATCGGCATCGCCCACGTTGAAGTAGCCCTTGCCCTCGGCCATCGTGTTGATGTCGAGCAGGATCTCTTCCGGCGCCTCCATGCTGCCCTTGCGGCGCGCCTGGATCGGGTAGTCCTTGCCGGTTTCGAAACGGGTGTAATACCAGTAGCCGCGGTCACGCGAGGGCACGCTGGCATCGTCCTGCTTGATGCGGGCGACGATCTCCTTGTACAGGGTGTCTTCCAGCGGCTTGAGCGGGGCCACCACCTGATCGGTATAGGCGTTCTCCGCATTCAGATAGGCCAGCATCTTCGCGTCTTCGCGCTTGTCGTCGCGCAGCCAGTAGTAATCGTCGCTGCGGGTCGCGCCAAAGGGAGCCTTCACCGTGTGCGGGTGCTTCTCGGCGTCGGGCGGGGTCAGCGCGGGGGCGGCGTGCACGTTGGAGGTCATGAGGCTGGCAACCAGTAAACAAAGGGCGGGTTTCACGAGATAAGGCTCCTGGCGGGGGAATGCAATGGCGTCCGTGTCCGTGCAGTCTGTGCTGGCGGGTAGGCCAGCAGCAAGCCTGTCGTTGGTCACTGCGCCTATCATCAGGCCATGGATACTTCCCGCACGCCCCCGACCAGCACCGGCTACAGCCGCCGCAGCCAGGACATCGAACCCTTCCACGTCATGTCGCTGCTGGCCCGCGCGCAGGCGCTGGAGCAGGCTGGCCACGATGTGATCCACCTGGAGATCGGCGAGCCGGACTTCACCACCGCCGCACCGATCGTGCGCGCCGGCCAGGCCGCGCTGGCAGCCGGCCACACGCGCTACACCGCGGCCCGCGGCCTGCCCGCGCTGCGCGAGGCGATTGCGGGCTTCTACCAGGATCGCTACCAGGTACAGATCGACCCCGAGCGGATCCTGGTCACCCCGGGTGGCTCGGGCGCCCTGTTGCTGGCCAGCAGCCTGCTGGTGGATCCCGGCAAGCACTGGTTGCTGGCCGATCCCGGCTACCCGTGCAACCGGCACTTCCTGCGGTTGGTGGAAGGGGCCGCGCAGCTGGTGCCGGTCGGGCCGGAGACGGCCTACCAGCTGACGCCGGAGCTGGTGGAACGGCAGTGGAACGCAGACAGCGTGGGGGCGCTGGTCGCCTCCCCGGCCAACCCGACCGGCACCGTGCTCTCGGCGGCGCAGCTCGCGGCGCTGTCGCAGTCGCTGAAGGCACGCGGCGGGCATCTGGTGGTGGATGAGATCTACCACGGCCTCACCTACGGCATGGACGCGGCCAGCGTGCTGCAGGTCGATGATGAAGCGTTCGTCCTCAACAGTTTCTCGAAGTACTACGGGATGACCGGCTGGCGCCTGGGCTGGCTGGTGGCGCCGCCGCAGGCGGTGCGTGAGCTGGAGAAGCTCGCGCAGAATCTGTACATCAGCGCCTCGAGCATCGCCCAGCATGCGGCGCTGGCGTGTTTCGAACCGGAGGCGATCGCGATCTTCGAACAGCGGCGCGCGGCGTTCCGCGAGCGTCGCGATTACCTGCTGCCGGCGCTGCGTGCGCTGGGCTTCCGCATCGAAGTGGAGCCGGAAGGCGCGTTCTATCTCTACGCCGACGTAAGCGCCTTCACCGATGATGCGCAGGCGTTCTGTGCGCATTTCCTGGAAACGGAGCATGTGGCGTTCACGCCGGGCCTGGACTTTGGCCACCACCGCGCCAACGCGCATGTGCGGCTGGCCTACACGCAGGACGTGCCTCGCCTGGGAGAAGCGGTGCGGCGCATCGCGCGCGGGCTGGAAACATGGGTGCGGTGAGCGGCCCATAAAAAAACGCCACGCATCGCTGCGTGGCGCTGAAAATGGGGTGGAGCCAACCTGACGCCCCACCACCCGGAGTCTTCTCCAGGGGGCTACAACGTCCGCGGCAGGCTCACTCCCTGCCGGCTGCTCGACCGCCCCTGGCCGTCGAGCACCCCGAGCTTACTTGGAGAGCTGCTCCCACAGGAAGCTATAGGCCAACGCCGACATATGCGCGGCCTGCGCATTGTTCGCCGCGCCGCCGTGACCGCCTTCGATATTCTCGTAGTAGGTCACGTCCTTGCCGGCGTCGATCATCATGGCCGCCATCTTGCGGGCATGCGCCGGATGCACGCGGTCATCGCGCGTGGAGGTGGTGAACAGCACCGGCGGGTAGGTCTTGCTGGCGTCGAACAGGTGATACGGCGAGAAGGTCTTGATGAACGCCCAATCGGCCGTGTCCGGATTGCCGTATTCGGCCATCCACGAGGCACCGGCCAGCAGGTGGCTGTAGCGCTTCATGTCCAGCAGCGGGACCTGGATCACCACCGCACCGAACAGTTCCGGGTACTGGGTCAGCATATTGCCGGTGAGCAGGCCACCGTTGCTGCCACCCTGCACGCCCAGGTGCTTGGCCGAGGTGATCTTGCGGCTGACCAGATCGCGGGCGACCGCGGCCATGTCTTCATAGGCTTTGTGACGGTTCTGCTTGAGCGCCGCCTGGTGCCAGCGCGGACCATACTCGCCACCGCCGCGGATGTTGGCGACCACGTACACGCCGCCCTTCTCCAGCCACGCGCGCCCCATGCCACCGGAGTAGGACGGGGTCAGCGAAATCTCGAAGCCACCGTAGCCGTACAGCAGCGTCGGGTTGGAGCCGTCCAGCTTCATGTCCTTGCGGTGCACCACGAAGTACGGCACGCGGGTGCCATCCTTGCTGGTGGCGAAGTGCTGCTCGATCACCTTGCCATCGGCATTGAAGAACGCCGGCATGGTCTTGAGCACTTCAGGCTGCTTGCCGATCTCGGCAATGGCCAGGGTAGTCGGGGTCAGGTAATCGGTGACGGTCATCCACACCGCATCGCTGTCATCGGCATCCACTGCGCCGACGGCCACGGTGCCGAACGACGGCGCGCCGGTGAAGGCCGTCGTCTTCCAGCCGCTGTCGCCCGGCGTCAGCACGCTAAGACGGCTCTTCACGTCGTCCAGCACGTTCAGGACCAGATGATTCCTGGTCCAGCTGGTGCCGGCCAGCGAGGTGGTCTCGGTCGGCGCGAACAGCACGTCGAAGTCACGCTTGCCGGCAAGGTAATCGTCCAGCTTGGTGGCCAGCAGCGAGCCGGCGGCGTAGGTCTTGCCGCCCACGGTCCACGGCTCGCGCAGCTCCAGGGTCAGCCACTGCTTGCGCAGGCCCTTTTCGGCCGAGTTGGGCGCATCGATCTTGGTCAGCTTGCCATCGTCGGCACGCAGGTAGAGCTCGTTGTTGTAGAAGGCCAGCGTGCGGCTGACCAGGTTGCGCTCGTAGCCGGGGGTATCGTCGTGCATGGCCGCGATGTACATGTCATCGGGCTTGCCTTCGTAGACCACCGAGGCCGAGGTCAGCGGGGTGCCGCGCTTCCACAGCTTGGCCACGCGCGGATAACCGGACGTGGTCATCGTGCCGGTACCAAAATCGGTATAGACGAACACGGTGTCGCGGTCGATCCAGTTCAGGCCCCCCTTGGATTCGGGGCGGAAGAAGCCGTCCTTGATCCAGGTCTTGTTGGCCAGGTCGAACTCGCGGGTGACATCGGCATCGGCGCCGCCGCGCGACAGCGCGATCAGGCAGCGCGAGTAGTCCGGGCGCAGGCAGTCGGCGCCGTGCCAGACCCAGTTCTCGCCCTCGGCCTTGTTCAGTGCATCCAGGTCCAGCACGGTTTCCCACTGCGGCGAGGCCTTGCGGTACTCGGCCAGCGTGGTGCGGCGCCACAGGCCGCGCTCGTGCTGCTTGTCCTTCCAGAAGTTGTAGTAGTAGTCACCGATCTTCTGCACGCCGGGAATCTTGGCGTCGGAATCGAGCACCTCGCGGATGCTGGTCTCCATCTGATTGAAGGCTGGCGTCGAGGCCAGACGGCCTTCGGACTTGGCGTTCTGTTCCTTGACCCACGCCAGCGGTTTGTCGCCGGTGACGTCTTCAAGCCAGGCGTACTTATCCGCGGGGGCGTCAGCGGCCATGGCGGTTCCCGCCGCACCAGCGGAGATCAGACCTGCCACTAGGCAGGCGGAAGCGAATCGTGACATTGCAGCTCCAGGCGTTCATAGCCTTGGGACGCTATCACACCGGCTGGCCGCGGCTCACGTGTCGAAGGTCAGGCCGCGCCGGGCGTGCCAGCGGGCGGCTGCGGCGCCGCGCCTGCGGTCCCCGGCGGCGGCGGGCGGTGCGGCTGAGCAGGCCGACCAGCGGCAGGCGGAAGCGATGCAGGCTCCACCAGGCCATCAGCGGCATGCCGATCAGCCACATCGGCAGCCAGCCGATCCACTCGCTGTGCCCCCGCGCGGCCGGCCAGACCAGGACCAGAGCCATCCCGGCAAGGGCGGCCTGTCTGACGCAACGCAGCACGCGGGGATCGGGACGGTCGGACAAACGCGAGGAAGACGACAGGGTCATGACACAGCTCCGTGCGAAAGTGATGCGTCACCTTGCCGCGCCGCCATCTCAAGGGCTGCGACCTTGTACGGCACGGTGTCGGGAGGGTCGCCGGTGTCGCGTCAGTGTGAATCGGTCACGCAACCGCTGCGCCGCCATTGACGTTCTCCGCTGTCCCACCCACCATGCCTCTGCCAGCCACTGGAGCCACCCGCCGCATGTCTTCGAACCGCCCGCTTCGCGCTGTCCTGTTGGTCTCCTCGATGGCATTGCTGTCTGCCTGTGCGTTCCGCCATGAGACCAAGCCGGAACCCGCGCAGACCCCGGTCGCCGTCGACAGCGCCGGTGCGCCGATCGACCTGCAGCGTTTCATGGGCACCTGGTATGTGATCGGCCGCGTGCCGAATCCGATCGAGCGCGGCCACGTCGCCAGCGTCAACGAATTCCGCCTGCGTGGCGACCAGAAAGTGTCCATCACCTACCGCTACCGCAACGGCTTCTCCGAACCACTGCAGGAGCTGACGGTGCGCGCTTCGGTGGACGAAAAGAGCGGCAACCACAACTGGCGCACCTGGTTCTACAAGGTCGTGCCGACCCACACCCGCGTGCTGGAAGTCGCGCCGGATTATTCGTGGGCGATGCTCGGCTACCCTGGCCGCGAGATGGCCTGGGTGTTCGCGCGCCAGCCGGACATGGACAAGGAGCTCTACAAGGAGCTCGCCACCCGGTTGCGTGACGATTACGGGGTCAACACCGACAAGCTCAAGCGCGTGCCGCAGCACCCCGAGCAGGTGGACCGGCTGGGCTTTGAAGTGCCGAACGTCCGCTAAGGGCGGCGGTCAGGCCGGCCTCGCGCGGCTGCACCCTGCGCTCGATTTCCTGCCGCGTCGGCAGCGTCTTCAGGTCGTACTCGGCCTGGAGGGCCAGCCACGACGCGGCGTCGAGGATGGCGTACCGACCGGTTATTTCCGGCTGTAGTGCGAGACCAAGCGGTCGCCGATCATCTGCAGGATCTGCACCAGCACCAGCAGCAGCACCACGGTGACCAGGGCCACGTCGGTATGCGAACGCTGATAGCCATCGCGGAACGCCAGGTCGCCCAGGCCGCCCGAGCCGATCGCACCGCCCATCGCGGTGAAGCCGATCAGGGCGATCACGGTGACGGTGGCGCCGGCGATGAGGCCAGGCCGCGCTTCAGGCAGCAGCACCCGGGTGACCAGCTGCCAGGTGGTAGCGCCCATCGCCTGGGTGGCTTCGATCACGCCGCGGTCCACTTCGCGCAGCGCGGTTTCGACCAGGCGTGCATAGAACGGCGCCGCACCGATCACCAGCGGCACGATCGCGCCGCGGACACCGAGCGAGGTACCCATCATCCACAGGGTGAGCGGGATCAGCACGATCATCAGGATGATGAAGGGGACCGAACGCAGCAGGTTCACCAGTAGCGCGAGCGCGCCATACAGCACCGGCTTGCGGTGCAGCTGCGGCGAGCCGGTCAGGAACAGCAGCACGCCCAGCGGCAGGCCGATCAGCAGCGTCAGCGGCAGCGAGCCGCCGAGCATCAGCAGGGTATCCAGCGTGGCCTGGCCGATATCGGCCCATTTGCCGGCGTCGAGATGGCGGAAGAACCCGCCTGCGGTGGCCAGGATCATCGGCGCAGCTCCTCAAGGTGGACACCGGCGGCGACGAAGCCGGCCTGTGCGGCCTGCACGTCGCCCCCGACCAGCGACACGGTCAGCTGGCCATACGGGGTGTCCTTGATCCGGTCGATACGGCCGGACAGGATGTTGTAGTCCACGCCGGTCTCGCGCGCGATGCGCCCCAGCAGCGGTTCGTAGGTGTCGGCGCCGAGGAAGGTCAGGCGCACGATGCGCCCGGCGACGGCCTCGAAATCCTTGTGCAACTCGCCCTCGTCCACCTGTTCGGACTCGCTCACGAAGCGGCGGGTGGTCGGGTGCTGCGGGTGCAGGAACACCTCGGTGACCGGGCCGGTCTCGACCAGGTGGCCGGCATCGAGCACCGCAACGCGGTCGCAGACACGGCGGATCACGTCCATCTCGTGGGTGATCAGCACAATGGTCAGGCCCAGCTCGCGGTTGATCTTGCCGAGCAGTTTGAGCACCGAGGCGGTGGTCTGCGGGTCCAGTGCGCTGGTAGCCTCATCGCACAGCAGGATCTGCGGGCGGGTAGCCAGGGCGCGGGCGATGCCGACACGCTGCTTCTGGCCACCGGACAGCTGCGCCGGGTACTTGTTGGCGTGCGCTTCCAGGCCGACGGTATGCAGCAGTTCGTTGACCCGCGCGTCGATCTCCTCCCGCGGCGTCCCGGCCAGCTCCAGCGGGAAGGCGACGTTGGAGGCCACCGTGCGCGATGAGAGCAGGTTGAAGTGCTGGAAGATCATGCCGATCTTCCGGCGCAGCACGCGCAGGCCCTCGGCATCGAGCGCGGTGACATCCTCGCCATTGATCAGCAGGCGGCCGCCGGTGGGCTCCTCCAGCCGGTTGATCAGCCGGATCAGGGTCGATTTGCCCGCGCCGGAATGGCCGATGATGCCGAACACTTCGCCGGCCTCGATGGTCAGGTCCAGCGGCTGCAGCGCGGCAATCGCGCGGCCGCCGACGGCATAGGATTTGTGCAGGCGCTGGAACTCGATCACTTCGCGGTCAACCGGGGCATCGACGGGAGGGGGCGTGCAGCCTACCAGCGCGGGACGGCCCTGGCCCGCGCGGCAGGATCGAATCATATTCCGTTTGATTATAAGGCGGCGTCATGGCCCACCCAGGCCGGCTCAGGGGTGGTCCAGCGGTCTGGGCGGCTGCACCTGGCGGACCCGCTCCCGGTGCAGCAGATACAGGCCGGAGGCCACGATGATCGCCGCGCCCAGCCAGGTGACCGAGTCGGGCAGCGCGCCCCAGAACAGCAGATCCCAGCCGATCACCCAGACCAGCCCGGTGTACTCGAGGGGGGCGATCATGGAGGCTTCGCCCAGCTGGAAAGCGCGGGTCAGGGCAACCTGCCCCCCTGCCCCGGCCAGGCCCATGCCGGCGATCAGCGCGGCATGGCCCAGCTGCAGTGGCCGCCAGTCGGGGATCGCCAGCAGACCCGCGCCGACGGCCATGATCACCAGGAACCACACCACCATCGACTGGGGGGTATCGGTGCGGGTCAGCATGCTGACCGTGATCGCGGCCAGTGCGTAGGCGGTCGCAGCCAGCAGGACCATCAGCCCGGGCAGCGAGATGAAGCCGCCGACGCCAGGCCGCAGCACGACCAGCACGCCGACGAGGCCGATGCCGATGGCGATCCAGCGGCGCGGGCCGACCTTCTCCCCGAGCAGGGGCACCGACAGCGCGGCGATCAGCAACGGGGCAACGAAATAGATGGTGTAGGCCGTAGACAGCGGCAGGCTGCGCAGGGCAAACACGAAGCAGCCGATCATCGCCATGCCGAGCACGCCGCGCAACAGGTGCAGGACCCAGCGCTTGGGCACCAGCGAGCGCGGGCCGGCGGTGGCCAGTACCCAGACCAGCACGAACGGCAGCGAGGCCGCGCCGCGCAGGAAGGTGACCTGCAGGGTGGGATAGCTGCTGGCCAGCTGCTTCATGCCGGCATCCATCAGCGAGAAGCAGGCCACGGCCATCAGCATCCAGGCGACGGCGCGGGAGGGGGAGCGTTGGGTGTTCATGGCCCATTATCGCCGCCGGGGACGGGCCGTCCATGGCGGGTTGGTTAGAATGGGGCATTCACCCGTTGGAGTTCTCCCCATGCCCTCTTTTGACGTCGTTTCCGAAGTCGACACCCACGAGCTGACCAATGCGGTCGACCAGGCCAACCGCGAGCTGTCCACGCGCTTCGATTTCAAGGGGGTGGACGCCAAGTACGTGCTGGAAGACAGCGTGATCAGTCAGTCCGCGCCGAGCGATTTCCAGTTGCAGCAGATGACGGACATCCTGCGTCAGCGCCTGACGGCGCGGAAGATCGATGCGGCGTGCCTGGAGTTTGGTGATATCGAATCGAATCTGGCCGGTGCGCGGCAGAAGATCACGGTCAAGCAGGGGATCGAGCAGAAGGTGGCCAAGAAGATCGCGGCGAAGATCAAGGAGGCCAAGTTGAAGGTGGACAGTCAGATCAATGGCGACAAGCTGCGGGTGACGGGCAAGAAGCGCGATGATCTGCAGGATGCGATGGCGCTGTTGCGGAAGGAGACGTTCGAGGTGCCGCTGCAGTTTGATAATTTCCGCGATTGATCTTGGCCGAAGGGCTGTAGCGCAACGCGCTGGTGATTCAGCGAAAAGCGCTGGCGATTTATTGCTGGCGCGCTGCGTCGGGTAGGGCCAGGCCTTGCCCGGACCCGCCGTAAACCCATCCATGGGGGCTCATGTCGCGGCATCCATGCCGCTCATGGTCCGGGCAAGGCCTGGCCCCACCCGCCGCGCCGACAATGCGTCACCGGATAGGCAAGCAAAGCGGTAGTGCCGGCCCGTGGCCGGCAACCTCGTTGCGCAGATCGAAAAGATGCGGCTTCCGGCGTGTGTACCGCCGGGCGCTGGCCGCTACGCGCGAATCAGCTTGTACAGGGTGGTGCGTGAGATGCCGAGCTGGCGTGCGGCGGCGCTGACGTTGCCCTGGTGGGCAGCCACGGTCTCGCGGACGTGCTGTGTGTTCTGCGCGCGCAGTGATGCGTTCGTGGCGTTGGCATGCTGCACATCGAGCTTCACGCTGGCATGCGGTGCGAGTGGTCCGCGCAGGTACTGGACGTGCACGGCGGTGTCGTCGTCCAGGCGGACGCGGTGGGCAGGGCCGCTCTGCAGCAGGCGGCGGCGCTGGTGGGCGCTGGCGCCGGCAAACAGGCGGTCCAGGGTGAGAACGGGCAAGTGGCCGCGACGCGGCAGTCCAAACAGGCGGCGGGCCACGCGGTTGGCGGCGCGCACATGGCCGTCTTCTTCGATGGCCAGCAGGCCCTGCAGCGGCGAGTGCAGCCAGCGGGTGTCGTGTTGTACGGCCAGCAGGTGGCAGGGGCGGTGGTCCTGCATGAGGCGGTTCTCGGCCGACAGCGCGGCCTGGCGGAAGTAGCCGTGCAGCAGCTCTGCATCGCGTTCGCCGGTGCCGGTGATGTCCAGTGCGCCCAGTACTTCGCCATCCAATCCATGCAGCGGGACGCTCAGGCAGAACACCGAGGCGAAGCGGTCCAGGTAGTGCTCGTTGCCGCGCACCAGTGCAGGCGCGTCTTCGGCCAGGCTGCAGGCCGGTGCGGTGGTGCCAATGTCGATTTCGCGCAGGCGGCGGCCGATCTGGATCGGGCGCAGCACCGGCACGTCGGCCAGGCCATGTTCGCGCTGGGCGACGACCAGGCCGTCGGCGTTGACGCAGAACAGGGTCCATTGGCGGCCACCGAAGGCGGCCCAGAGGTGGTCCATGTCCTCGCGCACACAGCGTGCGAGGCGGCGGTCGGCAGGGTCGTCGAGGCGCGTGGCAGCCGCGGCAAGCGGCGCATAGTACGGCTCCTGCCGCGGCTGCACGCCGGCCTGTCGCGAGCGCTCCCAGGAGCGCTGCACCGGCGGGCTGACCACGCTGTCCATCAACGCGCCGCCCTCGGCAAAACGCTGACGGGCGGCGGCCAATACCTGCTGCTGTTCCAGAACCATCGCGGCCATCGGTCGATCTCCACCTCGGACCGACAGCCTACTCCCGCAAAGCTGACTGGTACGTCGTCGCAGGCATGCATGCCAGCGACGGACCGTTTCACCCGCCGATGGTCAGGATCGGCTTGAGGGTGACACCGCGGGTGCTGTCCTCGGCGGCCAGGTTGATCTGGTCCAGCGGGTAGAACTTGACCAGCTTGTCGAACGGGAAGCGGCCCTGCTGATACAGCTGCACCAGCTGCGGAATGAACACCTTGGGCACGCTGTCGCCTTCGACGATGCCGCGGATGCTGCGCCCGCCCAGCAGCAGGTTGTTGACGTCGAACTCGGCCTTGGTGCCCAGCTTCGGCGCGCCGACCACGCCAATCACCCCCAACCCGCCGAGTGCCTCGATGCCCTGCGCGAGCACCTCCGGACGACCGGTGGATTCCAGGGCGAAGTTCGCGCCGCCGCCGGTGATCGCGCGCACTGCTTCAACCACATCGACCTCGCGGCTGTTGATCACGTGCGTGGCGCCCAGTTCCTTGGCCAGCTCCAGGCGCGAAGGCACCACATCGATGGCGATGATGGTCGTCGCACCGGCCACGCGTGCGGCCATCACCGCGCTCAGCCCGACCGCGCCGGCACCGAAGCTGGCGAAGCTGCTGCCGGCGGTCACCTTGAGCGAGTTGATCACCGCACCGGCACCGGTCTGGATGCCGCAGCCAAGCGGGCCAAGCAGCTCGATCGGCGCATCGTCGGGCACCTTGATCGCGTTGTTTTCGCGGCTCAGTGCGTAGGTACCGAAGGAGGACTGCGCGAAGAAGTGATCGTGCAGCGGGTTGCCGTCCGGATCCTGGATCGCGGTGGAGCCGTCCAACGCACCGCCACCGAAGTTCAGGCCGAAGAAATCCTTGCAGTAGGCACCGTGGCCGCCGCTGCAGGGATTGCAGTGACCGCAGGCGCCGTAGGTCAGCACGACATGGTCGCCAACCTTGAGGTCTTTCACGCCCGGGCCGAGCGCTTCGACGATGCCCGCGCCTTCATGGCCGAGCACCGCCGGCAGCGGCACGGGGTAGTACTGGTCACGCACGATCAGGTCGGTATGGCACAGGCCGGTGGCGACCACGCGGACCAGCACTTCATCGTCCTGCGGGCCACGGATGCGCGCCTTCTCGATCGTGAAGGGCTGTTCTTTTTCGCGCACCACGGCCACGGTGATGTCGCGCAGTTCTGCTGTTGCGGTCATGAGAATCTCCTGGATCAGATCGGGTACGCGGGCGCTTCGCCCTTGACGGTCATCCACTGCCACTGGGTGAACTCGTCGATGTTGGACGGGCCACCGATGCTGGTGCCGTTGCCGGAGGCGCCGACGCCACCGAAGGGATTGATCACCTCATCGTTCACGGTCTGGTCGTTGATGTGCAGCAGGCCGGTGCGCAGCCGTTCGCCCAGCTTCAGCGCGCGGCCCACGTTGCTGGACACGATCGCCATCGACAGGCCGTACTCGCTGTCGTTGGCCAGCTCCACCGCCTCGTCATCGGTATCGAACGGCACCACGACCGCGACCGGGGCGAAGATTTCTTCGTGGAAGGCCGGGTTGTCGCGGCTCACATCGCTGAGCACGGTCGGCTCGAAGTACAGATCCTTGTAGCCACCGCCGGTGGCCAGGGTGGCACCGGCGGCCTGCGCCTCGGCGACGATGCGCGCGGCGTGGTCGCGCTGCTGGGCATTGATCAACGGCCCGATCGCCACCTCGCCGTCGGCCGGATTGCCGACCTTGAGCGATTTGGCTTTGGCCACCAGCTTTTCCAGGAAGCGCGCATGGATGCTGCGCTGGACCAGCACGCGGCCGGTGGCCATGCAGATCTGGCCCTGGTGCAGGTAGACGCCCCACGCCGTGTTGGCGATGGCCAGATCCATGTCCGCATCGTCGAGCACGATCAGCGAGTTCTTGCCGCCCAGTTCCAGCGACACTTTCTTCAGGTGTCTGCCCGCCGCTTCACCCACCTTGCGCCCGGCACCGGTGGACCCGGTGAACTGGATCATCGCGATGTTCGGGTCACTGGTCAGCGCCGCACCGGCCGCACCATCGCCCGGCAACACATGGAGCAGGCCAGCAGGCAGACCAGCGAGCTCGAACAGGCGTGCGATCACGAAGCCACCGCACACGGCGGTACGCGGATCGGGCTTGAGCACCACCGCATTGCCCAGCGCCAGTGCCGGGGCCACCGCACGCATGGCCAGATACAGCGGGAAATTGAATGGCGCAATCACACCCACCACGCCGAGCGGTCGGCGGCGCGCCAGATTCAGACGGCCCGGTTCGGACGGCAGTACTTCGCCGATGCTGCGCGAGGGCAGCGCCGCCGCTTCATGCAGCGCCTTGGTGTTCACCTTGGCCTCGAAGCCGGCCTTGAGCTGGGTGGAGCCACTTTCGCGGACCAGCCACTGCACGATCTCGTCGTTGTGTTCTTCGGCCAGCTGCGCGGCACGGCGCAGGACCTGCGCGCGAGTGTCATACGGGGCACTGGCCCAGTCGCGCTGTGCGTTGGCGGCAGTGGCGGCCGCGCGTGCGATCTGCGCGGGGTCGGCCATCGCGATCTCACCGAGCCGCTCGCCGGTGGCGGGTTCGACCACGTCCTGGGTGCCTGCACCCGGGCTCCACTGACCCTCGAACAGCTTGCCGGACCATGTGGCCGTCGGCAGGAATGCGTGTGTTGCCATCACGGAAAACTCCTTGCGTCGTGTACCCGGCCATTGGATACCTGCGGCGGGCCACTGCCTATTGGCCGTTGGCTCGATCACTGCAAGTGATTGCCGGATAAGGGTTTATCAGGATGACGGGTGTCCAGTTAATGGACAGTGGAGCCGATCACCCGCCCGCTTCACCGCCGCGCCGTACAATCAACAGCCCCAGCCAGCGACACCGCCCGCCATGAACGATGCGTCCCTCACTGCCACCCACGACCCCATCGCCGAGACCCGGAAATGGCTGGAGCAGATCGTCATCGGCCTGAACCTGTGCCCGTTCGCCAAAGCGGTGTACGTGAAGGACCAGGTGCGCTTCGTGCTCAGCGATGCGACCACCCCGGAAGCCCTAGTCGAAGAACTGGCCGAAGAGCTGATCCTGCTGCGCGATACGCCGGCCGAACAGATCGACACCACCTTGATCGTGCATCCGGACGTGCTGACCGATTTCCTGGATTACAACGATTTCCTCGACAACGCCGATGCGGCGATCGAAGCACTGGATCTGCAGGGCATCCTGCAGGTGGCCAGCTTCCATCCGCAGTACCAGTTCGCCGGCGCGGCGCCGGATGACGTGAGCAACTACACCAACCGCGCGCCCTACCCGACCCTGCACCTGCTGCGCGAAGACAGCGTCGAGCGTGCGGTCGCCGCGTTCCCGGATCCGGACGTGATCGTGGAGCGCAACATCGACACGCTGGACAAACTCGGCATCGAAGGCTGGACGCGCCTGCTGGGCCGCAACGACATGCCGCCGTGCCACTGACCCCGGCCATTCTCGACTGGCCGGCACAGCCGCTGCGCGATCGCGTGGTGGTGATCACCGGGGGTGCGCAGGGGGTGGGCCGCGGCATCGCGCAGTCGGTGCTGGGCGCTGGCGGAAGCGTGATGATCGCCGACCTGGATGCCGATGCCGGCAAGGCCTGTTTGACCGAATGGGCGCTGCCGGAGCGCGCGGCGTTCCAGCGCGCGGACGTGGCCAGCGAGCGCAGTGTGCAGGCGCTGATGAAGGCGACGCTGAAGCGCTTTGGCCGTATGGATGGCCTGGTCAACAATGCCGGCATCGCCAGTGCCCATGGCATGCCGTTGGCGGAGATGCCGCTGGCTGAGTGGCAACGCCGCCTTTCCAGCCTGCATGGCGCCTTCCTGTGCAGCAAACACGCCCTGCCCGCCCTGCGCGAGCACGCCGGGGCCATCGTCAACATCGCCTCGACGCGTGCATGGCAGTCCGAACCGGACAGTGAAGCCTATGCCGCAGCCAAGGGCGGGCTGGTCGCCTTCACCCATGCACTCGCGTTGAGCGAAGGGCCGGCGGTGCGGGTCAACAGCATCAGCCCCGGCTGGATCACCACCGATGCCTGGCAGGCACCCTCACGCCGGCGCACGCCCAAGCTCTCGCGCCGCGATCAGGCGCAGCATCCGGTCGGCCGGGTTGGCCAGCCGCCGGACATCGGCGCGCTGGCGGTGTTCCTGCTCTCGGACCTGGCCGGTTTCATCACCGGCCAGGACCACATCGTCGACGGCGGCATGACCCGCAAGATGATCTACGCCGAATGAGCCACGTGCCGTCCGATCAGGCTGCCGGGTAGTGTCGGGTCACACCATCCCGTTGTGCCGCAGCAGCGCGTCCACGGTCGGCGCGCGCCCACGGAACGCAGCGAAGTTTTCTGCCGCACTCCGGCTGCCGCCCCGCGAGAGCACTTCATCGCGGAACCGCTGACCGGTCTCGGTCACCTTGTCCGGGGCTTCCTCGAACGCGGCATAGGCATCGGCACTGAGCACTTCGGCCCACTTGTAGCTGTAGTAGCCCGCCGCATAGCCACCGGCAAAAATGTGGCTGAACTGATTGGGGAAGCGATTCCAGGCCGGCGGCCGGTTGACCGCCACCTCATCGCGCACGCGCTCCAGCAGGGCCTGCACGCTGTCCTGGGTCGGGTCGAAATCACTGTGCAGCTGCATGTCGAACAGGGCGAACTCGAGCTGGCGCACGGTGAACATGCCGCTCTGGAAATTGCGTGCGGCCAGCATGCGGTCAAACAGTGCGCGCGGCAGCGGCTCGCCGGTGCTCACGTGCGCGGTCATGGCCTGCACACGGTCCCATTCCCAACAGAAGTTCTCCATGAACTGGCTCGGCAGTTCCACCGCGTCCCACTCCACACCATTGATCCCGGCCACGCCGAGTTCGCCGATGCAGGTCAGCAACTGATGCAGGCCATGTCCCATTTCATGGAACAGGGTGGTCACATCGCTGTGGCTGAAGGTCGCCGGTTGCCCCGCGGCCCCCTTGCCGAAGTTGCAGACCAGGTACACCAGCGGCGTCTGCACACCGGCAGCGGTCTCGCGGCGGTTGCGGCAATCGTCCATCCACGCGCCACCGCGCTTGCCTTCGCGCGCGTACAGGTCGAGATAGAACTGACCCACCAGCGCGCCCTGCGCATCGACCACCCGGAAGAAGCGCACGTCCGGGTGCCACACCGGCGCGCTGTCCGGCTGCACCTCCAGCCCGTAGAGGCTGCGGATCACGCTGAACAGGCCGTCCAACACCTTCGGCTCCGTGAAGTACTGCTTCACGTCCTGCTCGGAATAGCTGTAGCGCGCCTGCTTCAGCTTCTCCGCCGCGAAGGCCAGATCCCATGCCTCCAGCGCGGCCAGACCCAGTTCGTCGCGCGCGAAGGCCTCCAGCTCGGCACGGTCGCGCTGTGCATACGGTTTGGCACGCGCCGCCAGATCGCGCAGGAAACCCAGCACCTGCGGCGCATCTTCGGCCATCTTGGTGGCGATCGAATACTCGGCGTAGTTGGCAAAGCCCAGCAGCGCGGCCAGCTCCGCACGCAGCGCCAGCACGCGATCGATGTTGCCGCTGTTGTCCAGCCCGGCATCGCCGAATTCGGAGGCGCGGACCGCGTTGGCGCGATACAGCGCCTCACGCAGCGGGCGATCTTCGGCGTACGTCTGCACCGGGATATAGCACGGCATCTGCAGGGTCAGCTTCCAGCCGGGCAGGCCATCCTTCGCTGCGGCAGCGCGGGCAGCGGCGATCACATCGTCCGGCAGGCCAGCCAGTTCGGCGCGGTCTTCCACGTGCAGCGACCAGGCATCGGTCGCATCGAGCACATTCTGCGAGAACGTCGCCGAGAGCGCGGACAGTTCCTCGCGGATCGCGCTGTAGCGCGCCTTGCCGGCGTCATCGAGTTCAGCACCGCCCAGGCGGAAATCACGCAGGGCGTTCTCCAGCACCTTGCGGCGTGCCGGATCGTACTGCGCCGCTTCCGGCGCAGCGGCCAGGGCACGGTACTGCTGGTAGAGCGCCAGGTTCTGGCCCAGTGCGCTGCCGAAGCGCGTCACTTTGGGCAGGTTGGCGTTGTAGGCCTCGCGCAGCGCCGGGGTATTCACCACAGCCTGCAGGTGGCCCACCTGCCCCCACGCACGCCACAGGCGCTCAGTGGCATCGTCCAGCGGATCGGCGAAGGTCGCCCAGGTCACCGGGGTGACGGTCTCGGCGGTCGTTACCGCCGCCTCGGCCTCGGCCAGCAGGGCGTCGATCGCCGGGGCGATGTGCTCAGGCTGGATCGCATCGAAACGCGGCAGGCCGGAAAAATCGAGCAGGGGGTTGGTGGGGGTCACAGGCATCTCCAGACAACGGGGCCGCTGCAGCGGCATCACCCCACGATATGGCATTGCCCCCTGCCCCGCACAAGGCCCCGGCGTGCACCGATGGGCCAGGTTCACGCCACACCCGGTGTCCCGCTCAGTACAACGCTTCCAGCGAAACGCAGGGCAGCACCGGCAGGCCCTGCCCCGCCACCGCCGCGGCGAGCTGGGCATCGGCGCCCTCCACGTCGATGCCCTGCTTCGGGTACCACTCGGGGTTGTAGTAGCTGTGCGCGTAGCGCTCGCCGCTGTCGCACAGGATGGTGACGATCGAGCCGCTGCGTCCGGCATCGCGCATCAGTTGCGCGGCCTGCAGCACGCCGATGAAATTGGTGCCGGTGGAGCCACCGACGCGACGGCCCAGCTGGCGGCTGACATGGCGCATCGCGGCCAGGCTCAGCGCATCGGGCACCTTGACCATGGCATCGACGCTGGTCGGAATGAAGCTGGATTCCACCCGCGGCCGGCCGATGCCTTCCACGCGCGAGCCGCCACTGCAGGTCAACTCGCGCCAGGGCTGCCCGGCCAGCGCGGCGCAGTAGCCGTCGTAGAACACCGACACTTCCGGGTCCGCACACAGGATGCGCGTGTCATGCCGGCGGTAGCTCACGTAGCGACCCAGCGTGGCCGCGGTGCCGCCGGTGCCCGGGCTGCACACGATCCACTCGGGCACCGGGTGCGGCTCCTCGGCCATCTGCTTGAAGATCGATTCGGCGATGTTGTTGTTCGCGCGCCAGTCGGTGGCGCGCTCGGCGTAGGTGAACTGGTCCATGAAGTGGCCACCGGTTTCGCGGGCCAACGCTTCGGAATCGCAGTTGAGGTCGCAGGCGCGCTCCACCAGGTGGCAGCGGCCGCCGTGGAACTCGATCGCCGCGATTTTCTCGGGGGACGTGGTGGCCGGCATCACCGCGATGAACGGCAGGCCCAGGAGCCGGGCGAAATACGCCTCGGATACGGCCGTGGAGCCGCTGGACGCTTCGATCACCGGGCGCCCTTCACGCAGCCAGCCGTTGGTCAGCGCGTACAGGAACAGCGACCGGGCCAGACGATGCTTCAGGCTGCCGGTGGGATGGCTGGATTCGTCCTTGAAATACAGGTCGATGCCATCGAACCCCGGCAGGTCCATCGGGATCAGGTGGGTATCGGCCGAACGGTTGAAATCGGCTTCGATCTTGCGGATGGCGGACGCCACCCATTCACGCTGAGACATGATGAACGCTGGTCAGGGAGACACACCATTCTACCCGCCACCCCGCCCGGCCGGGACCGGTAAAATGACGCATCCGCCGCACCGATGCGGCCCTGCCCCCAGGATGCCCCCATGAGCCTCGCCGCCTTCCAGAACCAGCCCGGTGTCGCCGCCCAGCCGCCGGCCGAAACCACCGGCTTCGTGTTCAACCACACCATGCTGCGCGTCAAAGACGCCACCGCTTCGCTGGATTTCTACACCGGCGTGCTCGGCTTCCGCCTGATCGATCTGCGCCACTTCCCCGACGCCGACTTCAGCCTGTACTTCCTGGCCCTGCTGCCGGCCGGCACGCAGATTCCCGACGGTGACGATGCCCGCCGCGTCTGGATGGCCGGAATTCCGGGCGTGCTGGAGCTGACCCACAACCACGGCACCGAAACCCAGGCCGGCGCGGTCTATCACGACGGCAACAGCGATCCGCGCGGCTTCGGCCACATCTGCGTGTCCGTGCCGGACATCCAGGCCGCCTGCAAGCGTTTCGATGCGCTGCAGGTGCCCTACCAGAAGCGCCTGGAAGATGGCCGCATGAAGCACCTGGCCTTCATCAAGGACCCGGACGGCTACTGGGTGGAGATCATCTCCAACACCCCGATCGCCTGATCCCGGCCGCTCCGCGATGCGCCGGCAGGTACCGGCGCGTCGTGGCCGTCATGGCTGGACCTGGAACTCGAAGGCCGCGTGGAACGGCGCCTTCGGTGGCACGAACAGGGTTTTCCCGGCGAACCCCGCATCGACGCAGCGTGCGACCGTTTCGTCGCCTTCGCGCCACGTCCGCACCACCTTGCCCTGCGCATCCAGCTGCAGCACCACTGTGAACGGTGCCAGCGTCTCCGGCGCGGGGGTCGGCATGCACCGCGCGAAACTCGCGCCGCCCACCCGGCTCATGCTGTCCAGCATTTCCGTGTACGCCGCCGGCGCCAAGCTGGCTTCATCACGCTGCGCCAGTGCGCGCACCTGTTCATAGCCGGCGTCGCCTGCGACCGCCTGGGCCATCATCACCATCCACAGCATCGTTCCCTCCTCCGCCTGCGCGTTCATGACGCCAGCGCGCAGCGTAGGTCAGCGCGTGGGCTGGCGGAAGGGCCGCGGCCGACAGGTCCCCGCGCGTGGTCAGCAAGGTCGGGACGGCGACACTGCGTCCAACCGCGTCCAGTGGTATACCTGCGGACCGTCCACCCACCCAACGGAGTCGGTATGGAAACGATGGAACTGCACCGCGGCCGCCTGATCGATCACCTGCAGCTGGTAGTCAAGGATCTCGCCGCCTGCCGCCGCTTCTACCAGGCCGTGTTCGACACGATCGGCATCCCGATTGCCGGTGAAGGCGACACCTATTTCTGGGCCGATGAGCTGTTCATTTCAACGGCGGACAGTGACGCCGCGCTGGGCCAACTCACCGGCCGCCATCATCTCGCCTTCCAGGCCCGCGACCGCGCGACCGTGGACGCCTTCCACCAGGCTGCACTGGCCAACGGCGGCAAGGACAATGGTGCGCCGGGCGAACGCCCTTACCATCCCGGTTACTACGCGGCATTCGCGCTGGATCCGGATGGCAACAACATCGAGGTGGTGTTCCATGGCCCCGCGACGTACAGCGCCGAATCGGTGAAGGTGACCTTCGACGGCTGAGCTGAAATCTGAATTCTTCAGGCATGGGCAGATCCGTCTCACTGGATGAGACCGCCACCCAGTACGGTCGTTCCATGGAGACGATCCGCAAACTGGCGATCCTTGCCGATGCCGCAAAATACGATGCGTCCTGCGCCTCCAGCGGCGCGGGCAAGCGCGATTCGCGCACGTCCGGTGGCATCGGCAGCACCGAGGGCATGGGCATCTGCCACAGCTACACGCCGGATGGCCGGTGTGTGTCGCTGCTGAAAATCCTGCTGACCAACTTCTGCATCTACGATTGCGCGTACTGCGTCAACCGCGTGTCGAGCAACGTGCAGCGGGCCCGCTTCAGCGTGGACGAAGTGGTCGCGCTGACGATGGATTTCTACAAGCGCAACTACATCGAAGGCCTGTTCCTCTCCAGTGGGATCATCCGCAACGCCGACTACACCATGGAGCGGATGGTGGAAGTGGCGCGGGTGCTGCGCGAGGAACACCGGTTCGCCGGGTACATCCACCTCAAGACCATTCCCGAAGCATCACCGGAGCTGCTCGCCGCCGCCGGACGCCATGCTGATCGGTTGTCGATCAACATCGAGCTGCCCACCGAAGCCGGGCTGGCCAGTTTCGCACCGGAGAAGTCACTGCCGTCGATCCGGGGCGCCATGGGTGAGCTGCGCTGGCAGATCGAGGAAGCCAAAGAGGCGCGCAAGTCCGATCCTCCAGACGGAAATACGGTCGCTGCACCGTCACCGTCACCGGCCCCGCGCGGGCGGCGCGCGCGGGCGCCCCGCTTCGCCCCTGCCGGGCAGAGCACCCAGATGATCGTCGGTGCAGACGGTGCCAGCGACAATCAGATCCTCAGCGCGGCCGATAATCTGTACGGTAATTATCGGATGCGCCGCGTCTACTACTCCGCCTTCAGCCCTATTCCCGATGCCAGCAAGGCGCTGCCCCTGCAGGCGCCACCGCTGGCACGCGAGCATCGCCTCTACCAGGCCGACTGGCTGCTGCGCTTCTACGGGTACGGTGTGGAGGAAATCACCGATACCACCCAGGGCGGCATGCTGGACCTGGACATCGACCCGAAGATGGCCTGGGCGATCCGCCACCCCGAGCGCTTCCCGGTCGATCTCAACATCGCCCCCAAGGAACTGCTGCTGCGCGTGCCCGGGCTCGGCGTGCGCAACGTCAAGCGGGTGCTGATGGCGCGACGCCATGGACGCCTGCGCGTGGCCGATGTGGCCCGCCTGCGTGCACCGATGAGCAAGCTGCTGCCGTTCGTGCAGTTGGCCGACCATCATCCGCGGCGTGCACTGGATGACCCGGCGGCGCTGCGGGCGCGGCTGGCGCCACCGCCGCGACAGGGCGCATTGTTCCCCGACGCTGCTGCCCACTGACATGTCACGCTGGAGTGTGCGTGTCGACCCGGCGTGGTCGTTGGATGCATGGCGCGCGGCCGCGCGCCTGGCCTTGCGCCACGCGGTGCCACCGGATCAGCTGGACTGGCTGCAGGATCAGGGGGCGTCATTGCTCGATGCACCGTCGCTGACCGCGCTGGACGACGGCAGCGCAGTACGCGACGAGCCGCAGAGGTATGTCTCCAAAGCGTTTGTCGAGCTGGCCGCCATCTGCCTGTGCCATCGCGATCCGCAACGGATGTCGCTGCTCTACCGCATGCTCTGGCGCATCACCCATGGCGAGCGCAGCCTGCTGTCCAACCCCGCCGATCCCGACGTGCTGCGCGCCATGGCCCTGAGCCAGGCAGTCCGCCGCGACACGCACAAAATGAAAGCGTTCGTCCGCTTCCGCGAAGTGCCCGGTGAGCAGGATGCCTTCATTGCCTGGTTCGAACCGGATCACCCTATCGTGGACCGCGTGGCGCCGTTCTTCGCGCGGCGCTTCGCCGGCATGCGCTGGGCGATCCTGACGCCGTACCGCAGCGTGCACTGGGATGGGCAGGCGCTGTCGTTCGGTCCGGGCGGGCGCCAGAGCGATGCGCCCGTGGAGGATGCGCGCGAGGAACTGTGGCGCACCTACTACGCCAACATCTTCAATCCGGCGCGCCTCAACACGCGGATGATGCAGCAGGAGATGCCGGCCAGATACTGGAAGCACCTGCCGGAGGCGTCGTTGCTGCCACAGCTCGTCCGCGATGCCGGCGACCGGGTGCAGGAGATGCACGACCGTGAAGCACAGGCCCCGCGACGGCGTATCCCCGAGGCCATCGCCTCACCCACGCCAGTATCGGATACCCCACCTGCCACACTCGATGCCCTGCGCGATGCGGCCGCCGCGTGCCGACGCTGCCCACTCTGGGAGCCGGCCACGCAGACCGTGTTCGGCGAAGGCCCGCACGACGCACGGATCATGCTGGTGGGCGAGCAGCCCGGCGACAGCGAGGACCTCAGCGGGCACCCGTTCGTCGGTCCCGCCGGACAGCTGCTGGATCGCGCCCTGCGCGAGCTTGGCATGGATCGCCGCGCGCTCTATCTGACCAACGCGGTCAAACACTTCCGCTTTGAACGGCGCGGCAAGCGTCGCATTCACAGCAAGCCGCAGATCACCCACATCAACGCCTGCCGGCCGTGGCTCATGGGCGAGATCGAGAACGTGCGACCGCAGGTGATCGTCTGCCTGGGGGCGAGTGCAGCCACCGCGGTGTTCGGCGCCGGGTTCAACCTGATGGCGAACCACGGACGCTGGCACTCCCTGGAGGACGGCACCCGCGCATTCGCGACGGTGCATCCGTCGTGGGTGTTGCGGCAGCCGGCAGGTGAGCCACAGCAGGCAGCCTATCGGCTGCTGCTGTCGGACCTTCAGCGGCTGACCGGCCTTGAAGACCGGCGTTGATTCTCCAGCGTGGGGTTGCCGGCCGGCGGCCGGCGTTACCCGTCAGCAGGACACGGGCAGTGTCAGTGCGCCGCCATGTAGATGTCCTGCAGCACCGCTTTTTCCAGCTCCAGCTCGCTGAGCAGATTCTTCACGATATCGCCCAGGCTCAGGATGCCGACCAGCTTGGCGTCTTCGGTCACCATCAGATGGCGGTGACGCGAGTAGGTCATCAGCGCCATCGCCTGCTTGAGCGTCGCGTCCGGCCCGATCCCTTCCAACCCTGCCGACGGGAGCGTGGAAATCACCCGGCGCCCGGCCTGCGGGCCGTCGTCGGCCAGCGTGCGCACGATGTCTTTCTCGGAAATGATACGCACCGGGGCATCGTCTTTCATGACCACAAGGGCAGCGATCTTGTGCGCGCTCATCTTGTGGGCCGCTGCACCGATGGTGTCTTCCACATCGATGGTGACGATCGTTTCTTTCTTGGATTGCAGGAGTTCGCGGACGTTCATTCTTGTTTCCTGGTGCAGGGTACTGAAGTCGAGAGATGCGCCTGATTGCAGCGAGGTCGGTGGCGATGCACCTGCCTCGGTCACTCGATTCTACGACCGCACCCGGGCCCAGGAGTTTGCAAATCTGGGACGGTTCGTCGTGGAACGCGGTGCACGACCCTGAGAATGGCACCGTGAGTAAAACCGTCGCTGAATGCCGCCGCAGACTGAGACTAAAGTTCCGGTGCAGACGGCCGTGTAGAGCCACCCCATGGGTGGCTGCTCTTCGCTCCGGCTCCCGCAGCCACCCATGGGGTGGCTCTACAACCGGGTGATCGCACAAAAAAAGGGTGCCCCCGCAGGGCCACCCTAGATACGAGTCAGCGCCTGGGCGGCGGGCACATCACTCCACTGTCACGCTCTTGGCCAAATTGCGCGGCTTGTCCACGTCTGTCCCGCGGGCCAATGCGGTGTGGTACGCCAGCAGCTGCACCGGGATGGTATGCACCACCGCGCTCAGCGCGCCCACATGCCGCGGCGTGCGGATCACGTGTACGCCATCGGACTCGACGAAATTGCTGTCCTGGTCGGCGAACACGAACAGTTCGCCACCGCGCGCACGCACTTCCTGCATGTTGGATTTGACCTTCTCCAGCAGGCTGTCGTTCGGCGCGATCACCACCACCGGCATGTCCTCATCCACCAGCGCCAGCGGGCCGTGCTTGAGCTCACCGGCCGGGTACGCCTCGGCGTGGATATAGGTGATCTCCTTGAGCTTGAGCGCGCCTTCCAGCGCGATCGGGTAATGCAGGCCACGCCCCAGGAACAGTGCACTGCTCTTGCGTGCGAAGCGCTCGGCCCATGCGGCGATCTGCGGCTCCATGTTGAGCGCGTGCTGCACACTGCCCGGCAGGAAGCGCAGCTGCTCCAGATAGTCCGCTTCCTGCGCGGCATCGATGCGGCCGTGCAGTTTGCCCAGCACCACGGTGAGCTGGAACAGCGCGGCCAGCTGGGTGGTGAAGGCCTTGGTCGAGGCAACGCCGATCTCGGCACCGGCGCGGGTGTAGCAGACCAGTTCGCTGGCACGCGGAATCGCGCTCTCCGGCACGTTGCAGATCGAGAGCGTGTGCAGATGGCCGAGTGACTTGGCGTACTTGAGCGCTTCCATCGTATCCAGCGTTTCGCCGGACTGGGAAATGGTGACGATCAGATGCTTGGGATTGGCGTACGCCGCACGGTAGCGATACTCGCTGGCGATCTCCACGCTGCACGGCAGGCCGGCGATGGATTCAATCCAGTAGCGTGCCGTCAGGCCGGCGTAGTAACTGGTGCCGCAGGCGAGGATCTGCACACCTTCGATACCCGACAACACCGCCTCGGCGTTCTTGCCGAACAGCGTGGCCGGGAAGCCACCGGCATCGATCGCCGCTTCGATGGTGTCACCGAGCGCGCGCGGCTGCTCGTGGATTTCCTTCTGCATGAAGTGGCGGTACGGGCCCAGCTCCAGCGACGCGAGCGAGACATCGGACAGGTGCACATCCCGCACGATCGGCTGGTTGTGCTCGTCGTACACCTGCACGCCGTCGCGGCGGATGTCGGCAGTATCGCCCTCTTCCAGGAAGATCACCGTGCGGGTGGCCTGGATGATCGCCGAGACATCGGAGGCGACGAAGTTCTCGCCCTCGCCCAGGCCGACCAGCAGTGGGCAGCCCATGCGCGCGCAGACGAAGTGGTCCGGCTCTGCACGGCTCATCACCGCCAGCGCGTACGCACCGGTCAACTCCTTGACCGTGCGCTGCAGCGCCGAGAGCAGGCTGTCGCCTTCCTTGAGGTGATGGTGCATCAGGTGCGCGATCACTTCGGTGTCGGTCTGCGACTCGAAGGTGTAGCCCAGCGCGCGCAGTTTCTCGCGCTGCTCTTCATGGTTTTCGATGATGCCGTTGTGGACCAGCGCCACACCGTGGCTGATGTGCGGGTGGGCATTGGCTTCAGTCACGCCACCGTGGGTGGCCCAGCGGGTGTGGCCGATGCCGAGCAGCGACTGGAAGCCTTCGTTCGCCGCCGCCTTCTCCATCTCGGCCACGCGGCCGGTACGGCGTACGCGGCGGACATCGGGCTCGGCCGCGGAGGTGTCGATCACGGCAATGCCGGAGGAATCGTAGCCCCGGTATTCCAGTCGCTTCAGTCCTTCGATGAGTACCGGTACCACGTCGCGATGCGCGATCGCTCCCACAATGCCGCACATAGATTCTTATCCCTGCTGGTTAGCCTCGCATTCTAGCGTGGCGACCCGGGCGGCTTGGGCGCTGTCCGCTTAACGAAAGTGTCCGGTCCGGTGTCCGCGGACACCCGGACACGCCGCATGATTCGCAAGCCCTTGTTTTCAAAGGGTGAAAAGTTGGCACGAAGTCTGCTTTCGTACTTCACAACCCAACCGCGAACGAGCCCGATGATCCGCGACACTTCCGCCCAGGACCAGACCCTTTCCTCGCACGCCGCGCCCGCCCCGTGGAAGCGCTGGCTGTGGCCGGCGGTCGCCGCCCTGGTCGTGCTGCTGGCGATCGGCTTCGCCGCCCGCGCGTGGCTCGGCGCCAGCCGCTCCTTTGACGGCGCCCGTGTCCGCGTCGCAGAGGTCACCCGGGGTGACATGGTCCGCGACATCGCCGCCGACGGCCGCGTGATCGCCGCCAACAATCCGGTGCTGTATGCGATCTCCGCAGGTACGGTGACCCTGAAGGTCGTGGCCGGTGACGTGGTCAAGCAGGGCCAGGAGCTGGCCGTGATCGACAGCCCGGAACTGCGCAGCAAACTGGCCCAGGAACAGGCCACGCTGGCCGGCCTGCAGGCCGAGGCCAGCCGCGCCACCCTGGATGCCACCCTCGCCCGCGCCACTGCCCAGAAAGACACCGACCAGGCCGTGATCGAACGCCAGGCCGCAGTGCGCGATCTGGAGCGCTACAAGCGCGGCTTCGATGGCGGCGCGGTACCGCAGGTCGATGTCGCCAAGGCTGAAGACACGGTCAAGAAGAGCGACATCCAGCTGGAACATGCCCGCAAGGATGCGATGTTGAAAGCACAGGGTGCCGATCTGGACGCGCGCAACAAGCGCCTGCTGGCCGATCGCCAGCGCGCCGTGGTGACCGAAGTCGAACGTCAGGTCGATGCGCTCACCCTGCGTGCCCCGTTCGATGGCCAGGTCGGCCAGGTGCAGGCCACCCAGCACACCAACGTGGTCGCCAATGCACCGATCCTGGGCGTGGTCGATCTGTCCCGCTTCGAGATCGAGATCAAGGTGCCGGAGAGCTTCGCGCGTGAGCTGTCGATCGGCATGCCCGCCCAGCTCACCGGCGGCAGCGGCCAGTTCGCCGGCGAGATCTCCGCCGTGTCTCCGGAAGTGGTCGCTGGCGAGGTCAACGCCCGCATCCGCTTCTCCGAAAAGCAGCCGCAGGGCCTGCGCCAGAGCCAGCGGATGCAGGCACGCGTGCTGCTTGATACCCGTCGCAACGCACTGAAAATCGAGCGTGGCCCGTTCGTTGAACAGGGCAACGGCTACGCCTATGTCATGGACGGCAGCAGTGCCGTCCGCCGCCCGGTCAAGCTCGGTGTGAGCAGCCTGGGCGAAGTTGAAATCCTCTCTGGCCTGCAACCCGGCGATCGTGTCGTGGTGTCCGGCAGCGATCTGTTCGGCGATGCCGAGCGCGTGTCCATCAACTGATTCACTCCCTTTCGATCTTCTCGGCCTTCAAAGGAACACAGCCATGCTTGAAATGCGCTCGGTCGCCAAAGTCTTCCGCACCGAACAGGTGGAAACCCATGCCCTGCGGTCGCTGGACCTGCACGTCCGCGAAGGGGAATTCGTCGCCGTGACCGGTCCGTCCGGTTCGGGCAAGACCACCTTCCTCAACATCGCCGGTCTGCTGGAGACCTTCACCAGCGGCACCTACCTGCTCGATGGCCAGGACGTCAGCCAGCTCGGCGACGACGCGCGCAGCCGGCTGCGCAATCAGAAGATCGGCTTCATCTTCCAGGGCTTCAATCTGATCTCCGACCTCAACCTGTTCGACAACGTCGATGTGCCGCTGCGCTACCGCGGCATGCCGGCGGCAGAGCGCAAGCAGCGCATCGAACATGCGCTGGCCCAGGTGGGCCTGGGCTCGCGCATGAAGCACTACCCGGCCGAACTGTCGGGCGGTCAGCAGCAGCGCGCCGCGATCGCGCGTGCCCTGGCGGGCAGCCCCCGCCTGCTGCTGGCCGATGAACCGACCGGCAACCTGGACAGCCAGATGGCGCGTGGCGTGATGGAACTGCTGGAAGAGATCAACGCCAAGGGCACCACCATCGTGATGGTCACCCATGATCCGGAACTGGCCGCGCGCGCCAAGCGCAACGTGCATATCGTCGATGGCCAGGTCACCGACCTGCTGCGCGATCCGGTGCTTGCCACGCCGCGTCCGTCCGTCGCCGCCGCCATTGCCAACGACTGAGGCCCGCCATGCTCGCCTACTACTTCCGACTGGCCCTGCGCAGCTTCCGGCGCAACAAGGTGCTGACCGCGCTGATGGTGGTCGCCATCGCGCTGGGGATCGGCGCCTCGATGACCACGCTGACCGTGTTCCACGTGCTGTCCGGCGATCCGATTCCGCAGAAGAGTGATCGGCTCTTCAGCGTGCAGATTGATCCGCAGTCGGCGCTTGGCTATCAGCCTGGCGAAGAGCCGGCCGACCAGTTGACCCGCTTCGACGCCACCAAACTGCTGAGCGAGAAACATGCCAAGCGCCAGGCGATGATGACCGGCGGCGGTGTCACCATCGAACCGGACAGCAGCACGCTGCGTCCATTCGTAACGGATTCGCGCTACACCTCTGGCGACTTCTTCCCGATGTTCGATACCCCGTTCAAGTACGGCCAGGGATGGAAGGAAGCAGATGACGAAGGCCGCGGCAGGGTCGCGGTGATCACGAAGACGCTCAACCAGAAGCTGTTTGATGGCGCCAACAGCGTCGGCAAGTCGCTTCGCATCAATGGCAACACGATGACTGTGGTCGGCGTGCTGGACGACTGGCACCCCAATCCACACTTCTACGATCTCAATACCGGTCGCTATGGCGACAGCGAGGACGTGTTCGTTCCCTTCACCACGGCCATCGAGCTGAAGTTCGACCGTAGCGGCAGCATGGACTGCTTCGGTCGCCGCAACGAACCCGACCCGACCGGCCCGACCGCCAGCTGCACCTGGATCCAGTACTGGGTAGAGCTGGAGAACCCCGGGCAGGCTGCGGAGTACCGCCGCTACCTGGAGAACTACTCCGACCAGCAGCGTGCGGCCGGCCGCTTCGAGCGTCCCAACAACGTCCGTCTGCGCAATGTCATGGAGTGGCTGGACTTCAAGAAGGTTGTCCCCGGTGACGTGCGCCTGCAGTTGTGGCTGGCGATGGGCTTCCTGCTGGTCTGCCTGATCAACACCGTGGGCCTGCTGCTGGCCAAGTTCCTGCGCCGCAGCGGCGAGATTGGCGTGCGTCGGGCACTGGGTGCCAGCCGCGGCCAGATCTTCATGCAATCACTCATCGAAGCCGGCACCGTCGGCTTGGCCGGTGGACTGCTTGGCCTGGTACTGGCCATGTTGGGCCTGTACGCGGTGCGCCAGCAGCCGGTGGACTACGCCAAGCTGGCCACGCTGGATGGACAGATGCTGCTGATGACCTTCGCGTTGACCCTCGTGGCCAGCCTGCTGGCCGGCTTCCTGCCGGCGCTGCGCGCCATGCAGGTCACGCCCGCCATCCAACTCAAATCGCAGTAAGGATCCGGAGCACATCATGGATATCCGTCCCATCCTCTCCACCCTGCGCCGGCACAAGACCGCCGCAGCGCTGATCGTGCTGGAGATCGCCCTGACCTGCGCGATCGTCTGCAACGCGCTGTTCCTGATCGGGCAGCGCATCGAAAAGATCAACCAGCCCAGCGGCATCGCCGAGACTGAACTGATCGAAGTCCGGCTGGGTGGCATCGGCACCCAGGTCAATGCCGCTGCGCGCACCCGCGAAGACCTGGCGGCATTGCACGCCATTCCGGGCATCAAGAGTGCCGTCACCCTGAACCAGATTCCGTTCCGCAACAGCTCCTGGAACACGGGCCTGGGACTGACACCCAACCAGGAACGCTCGACACTGAGCACCTCTCAATACTTCGCCCGCGAAGGCGCGCTGGAGACACTGGGCGTGGACCTGATCGCCGGCCGCGATTTCCAGAGCGACGAGTACCGCGACGCAGCGGACGCCTTGACCGATGAAGACGCTGAGAAATCCGGCTCGGCGATCATCGTGACCAAGGCGATTGCCGACAAGATGTTCCCCGGCGGGGATGCCTTGGGCAAGACGGTCTACAGCGGTTCCATGCCACTGCGCATCGTCGGTGTCGTCAAGGTGCTGGCCCGGCCGAATCAGGTTGACGGCGACATGCAGTATTCGATCATGCTGCCGCTGCGAGCCACCTATGAGGAAGGCTTCTACTTGATCCGTGTCACCGATCCCGCGCGTCGGGACGAAGTGATCAAAGCGGCGGTGACGGCACTGGAACGTGTCGATTCGAGCCGATTGATCCGCGGCAAATCCACCTACGAGGAGCAACGCAACAAGTACTTCGCCAACGACCGCGCCATGGTCGGCCTGCTGATCACCGTCTGCGTGGCACTGCTGGTGGTCACCGCGCTGGGCATCGTCGGCCTGGCCAGTTTCTGGGTGCAGCAGCGCACCAAGCAGATCGGCATCCGCCGGGCATTGGGTGCGACCCGCGGCCAGATCCTGCGGTACTTCCAGACCGAGAACTTCCTGTTGGCCACGGTCGGCATCGTGCTGGGCATGTTGATGGCCTACACGATCAATCTGTGGCTGATGAACAACTACGAGCTGCCGCGCATGCCCATCAGTTACCTGCCGATCGGCGCGGTGCTGTTGTGGCTGCTGGGCCAGATCGCTGTCTTCGGCCCGGCACGTCGTGCCGCCGCCGTTCCACCCGCTGTTGCCACCCGGAGTGCCTGACCGGCACCTCCGCCCCGGACGGCCCCGCTCCCGCGGGGCCTGTCGTCCGGCGGCCACCGCTCGCCGGGCCATCTGCCTCTTGGCCCGGCGCTCCGGTACTCTTGATCCCACTTCCGGTCCTACGCTGCCGCATGCCCTCGATCCTGATCATTGACGACAACGCCAGCGTCGGCACCGCACTGAACGTGCTGTTCTCGCTGCACGACATCGACACCCTGCACGCGCTCTCGCCCGAGCAGGGCCTGGCCCTGCTGGAACAGCAGCCGGTGGACCTGGTGATCCAGGACATGAACTTCACCGAAGACACGACCTCCGGCGAAGAAGGCGAAGCGCTGTTCCTGCAGATCCGTGCACGCCACCCGGACCTGCCGGTGATCCTGTTGACCGCCTGGACGCATCTGAGCAGCGCGGTCGATCTGGTCAAGGCCGGCGCCGCCGATTACCTGGCCAAGCCGTGGGACGACCGCAAACTGCTGATCACGGTCAACAACCTGCTGGAACTGTCTGAAACCCGCCGGGAACTTGATCGCCGCCGCGACCGTGAGCAACGCAACCGTTCGGCGCTGGAAGCCCGTTACGACCTGCGCGGCGCCGTTGTCGCCGATGCCGCCAGCGAGCGCGTGGTGAGCCTGGCCTGCCAGGTCGCACGCTCGGCACTGCCGGTGCTGATCACCGGCCCGAATGGCGCGGGCAAGGAGAAGATCGCCGAGATCATCCAGGCCAATTCGCTGGTCGCCAAGGGCCCGTTCGTTGCGCTCAACTGCGGTGCGATTCCCTCCGAGCTGATCGAAGCCGAGCTGTTCGGTGCCGAAGCGGGTGCCTACACCGGCGCCAACAAGGCGCGCGAAGGCAAGTTCGAGGCCGCCGATGGCGGCACGCTGTTCCTGGACGAGATCGGCAATCTCTCCCCCAGCGGCCAGATGAAACTGTTGCGCGTGCTCGAAACCGGTCGTTTCGAACGCTTGGGTTCCAACCGCGAGCGGCAGGTCAAAGTGCGCGTCATCAGCGCTACCAACGCCGACCTGCCGGCGATGATCCGCGACGGCCAGTTCCGCGAGGATCTGTACTACCGCCTCAATACCGTCGAGCTGGCGTTGCCACCGCTGGCCGAGCGCCCCGGCGACATCCTGCCGCTGGCCGAGCGCTTCCTGGACAGTGGCAAGCCGCTGTCCACGGCCGCGGCCACCGCGCTGCAGCGCCACCCGTGGCCGGGCAATGTGCGCGAACTGCGCAATGTGCTGCAACGCGCCGAACTGCTGTCCACCGGCCCGCGCATCGAGGTGGGCGATCTCAACCTGCCGCGCACTAGCGCGCCCCGAGCCACCAGCACGGCAGTGGATCCGGACCGCAGCCGGATCGAGAACGCGCTGGCCCACAACCACGGCATCATCGCGCAGACCGCCGCCGAACTCGGTCTCAGCCGCCAGGCGCTGTACCGGCGCATGGACCGTTACGGCATCCCGCGCGAATGAAACGGCGTTCTTTCACCTTCCGGTTGTTCCTGCGCCTGCTGCCGGTGCTGGCACTGGCGGCGGCATTCCCGTGGTACCTCGCATTCTGGATGGACCACGGCTGGGGCGTCACCGTGATCTCGCTGATCGTGCTGTTGTCGCTGATGTGGTGGAGCCTGCGCCGTGCCACCGCACCGATCCGCTCACTGCTGCGCGCCCTGTCCGGCACGACCAGCAGCTACCGCGATGGCGAGTACAACTTCGGCATCTATTGGCCCGCCAACGACGAGCTGGGCGATCTGGTCCAGGCCCATCGCGAGTTGGGTGATGTGCTGCGGGCGCAGCGTCAGGAGCTGGTCCAGCGCGAGCTGCTGCTCGATACCATGGTGCAGAACACGCCCGTGTCGATGCTGCTGCTGGCCCACGGTGGCGACGGTCTGCAGCGGGTGGTGTTTTCCAACCTGGCCGCGCGCAAGCTGCTGCACAACGGCTGGAAGCTGGAAGGCCAGCGCATGCACGATGTCATGGAGACCATGCCGGTCGAACTACGCGACGCCATCGCCCGCGGCGGCGACAGCCTGTTCGCGGTGCGCGAAGAAGACGGCGATGAGGACGACGAACAGGTCTACCACCTGTCACGGCGCAACTTCCACCTCAATGGTCGCCCGCATGACTTGTTGTTGATCCGCCTGTTGACGGCGGAACTGCGCCGGCAGGAAGTGCAGACCTGGAAGAAGGTGATACGGGTAATCAGCCACGAGCTCAACAACTCGCTGGCCCCGATCGCGTCGCTGGCGCACTCCGGCGGCGAGCTGGTCCGGCGTGGCAAGGTCGAACGCCTGGAGGAGGTCTTTGCCACCATCGAAGACCGCGCACGTCACCTCGAAGGCTTCATCCGCGGCTATGCGCGGTTCGCCAAGCTGCCGCAGCCGCAGCTGCAGACCGTGCAGTGGAATATGTTCCTCACCGGACTGCAGCACCAGATTCCGTTCCGGATGGCGGAGATTCCAGACGACCTGCACAGCCGGGTGGACATCGCCCAGCTGGGCCAGGCACTGCTGAACCTGCTCAAGAACGCACACGAGGCATGTGCCGACGCCGAGCCGCCCACCGATGACGTCGAGGTGCGTTTGACCCGCCTGCCGCAGTGGCTGCGGCTGGAGGTTCTCGATCGCGGCAAGGGCATGAACGAGGCCGTGCTGCAGAACGCGCTGATGCCGTTCTATTCCACCAAGCGCAACGGGACCGGATTGGGCCTGGCGCTGACCCGGGAAATCGTGGAAGCGCATGGCGGCCGGATCTCGCTGCAGAACCGCCGCGAAGGCGGACTGTGCGTCGCGATCTTCCTGCCCGCGGGTTGAGGCAAGCCGGCTTGCACGCCCAGTCGTGCCGGCCGCTGGCCGGCACCGTCGTGAACCCGGGATTGCTTGGTTGCCGGCCAGCGGCCGGCACTACTTCTTCGTGGGGCGCTTCCAGCCGTCGATGGTTTCCTGGCGGGCACGTGCGACAGTCAGCTTGTCCGCCGGTGCGCCGCGGGTGATCACCGAACCGGCCGCCACCATCGCGCCCTCGCCGATCACCACCGGCGCCACCAGCGAGCTGTTGGAACCGATGAAGGCACGATCACCGATGGTGGTCTGTGACTTGTTCACGCCGTCGTAGTTGCAGGTGATGGTGCCGGCGCCGATGTTGACCTTGCTGCCGATCACGGCATCGCCCAGATAGGTAAGGTGGTTGGCCTTGCTGCCCGCGCCCAGCACCACCTTCTTTGTCTCAACGAAATTGCCGATGTGCACCCCTTCGGCCAACACGGTACCGGGACGCAGGCGGGCGAACGGACCAATCTCGGCCGCGCCTTCGCTGATCACACCGTCCAGATCGCAGTGCGGCTTGACCACGGTGCCCGCCGCCAGGGTGACGTCCTTGAGCCGGGTGAAGGCCCCGATGCTGACACCGTCACCCAGCACCACGCGCCCTTCCAGGATCACGTTGACGTCGATCTGCACATCACTGCCGACGGTGACCGTGCCGCGGATATCCAGTCGTGATGGATCGAGCACCCGTGCGCCCTGCGCGCACAGCGCACGCACTTCACGCAGCTGCCAGGCGCGTTCGAGCTGCGCCAGCTGCCACGGATCGTTGGCGCCTTCGGCATCCTGCGGGTCCTGCACGAACGCCATCTCCGCCGGCGTGTAATCGCTGGCCGCCGCGGCAAAGATGTCGGTCAGGTAATACTCGCCCTGCGCGTTCGCATTGGAGAGCTGGGACAACCAACGGCGCAGTGCCGTGGATTCGGCGGTGATGATGCCGGTATTGATGGTGCGGATGCTGCGCTGTTCATCGGTGGCGTCTTTCTGCTCGACGATCGCGCCGACCTTGCCCTCGGCATTGCGCACGATGCGGCCATAGCCGGTCGGATCGGCGACCTCGGCCACCAGCACGGCCAAGCGGCCCGGCTGCGACAGCAGGTGGCGCAGCGTTTCCCCGCGGATCAGCGGCACGTCGCCGTACAGCACCAGCACGGTCGCCGCATCCGGCACTTCCGGCATGGCCTGCAGCACCGCATGGCCCGTGCCCAGCTGCTGGCTCTGCTCGGCCCAGCGCAGGTCGGGCTGGTCCGTGAACGCCTGCCGCACCGCTTCGCCACCATGGCCGTACACCACGTGGATCGCCTCGGGCTGCAACTGGCGCGCGGTCTCGATGACGTGGGCGAGCATCGGGCGGCCGGCAATCGGCTGCAGCACCTTGGGCAGGGCCGACTTCATGCGCTTGCCGGCACCGGCGGCCAGGATGATCACGTGCAGGGGCTGGGTCATGGGTAGATCGGGTTCCGGGAATCGTTGAGGGGAATTCTAGTGCGCCGCTCGTTAACATGTGGGATTGTCCGCCGCGAATCCTCCGTGAGCCTCCTCCGCCAAGGCAGCAGCTACCTCGTGATCGGTCTTGTCCAGCTTGTGCTGGATTGGGCGGTGTTCGTCGGCGCGACCGCACTGGGCATGCCGATCGTGCCAGGCAATCTGCTGGGGCGGGTGGCAGGCATGGTGCTGGGGTTCTGGCTCAACGGTCGCTACACGTTCGCGCGCGACGGTGCACATCGGCTGGGCTGGGCGCGGTTTGCGCGCTTCCTGCTGCTGTGGGCCGTGCTGACGACCATCAGCACGCTGTTGGTGACGCTGGCCGCCGAGCATCTGGGCCTGCGCTATGCGTGGCTGGCCAAACCGCTGGTGGAGGGCGGGCTGGCCGCAGTGTCGTTCCTGCTGATGCGGACCTTGATCTTCCGCTGACGCGGCCGCCGCCTGCAGGCCAAAAAAAAACGCCGGCAAGCCGGCGTCTTTCCCTTCGTGGATGGCGCCGTCGCGCCGCTCCACTCAGTGCTTGAGCGTCTTGCGCAGGCGTTCGAGCGCCTGCAGCTGGACCACGGCTTCGGCCAGCTTCTGCTGGGCTTCGGCCACTTCCATCGCTTCGCCACGATTGGCCAGGATGCGTTCGGCTTCTTCCTTGGCCTTGCGGACCGAGGCTTCATCGATGTCCTGGGCACGGATCGCGGTGTCGGCCAGCACGGTCACGACCTGCGGCTGCACCTCGAGGATGCCGCCAGAGATGGCGAAATCGAGCTGTTCGCCGTTCGGCGTGGTCACTACCACCTTGCCCGGCTTCAGGCGGGTGATCAGCGGAGCGTGCTTGGGCGCGATGCCCAGCTCGCCCAGCTCGCCGGTGGCCACGACCAGGGTCGCTTCACCACGGAAGATTTCCTGCTCGGCGCTGACGATGTCGCAACGAATGGTGCTCATGTAACTCTCTTCGCTAGGGGGCGGGTTGAACCCACCGCAGGTATTCCGCAGCGGTGGGCAGATGCCCACCCCGTGTCACGGTCGGGACGGACCGGAGCCCGTCCCTGCCGCATCAGGCCTTCTCGGCCATCTTCTTGGCCTTCTCGACCGCTTCTTCGATGCTGCCGACCATGTAGAACGCCTGTTCCGGCAGGTGGTCGTATTCGCCATCGACGATGGCCTTGAAGCCACGGATGGTGTCCTTCAGCGACACGTACTTGCCCGGCGAACCGGTGAACACTTCGGCCACGTGGAACGGCTGGCTGAAGAAGCGCTCGATCTTGCGGGCGCGGGTCACGGCCTGCTTGTCTTCCTCGGACAGTTCGTCCATGCCCAGGATCGCGATGATGTCCTTCAGTTCCTTGTACTTCTGCAAGGTCTGCTGGACGCGCTGGGCGGTGTCGTAATGTTCGTGGCCGATGACCAGCGGATCCATCTGGCGGCTGGTCGAGTCGAGCGGATCCACGGCCGGATAGATACCCAGCGAGGCGATCGAACGCGACAGGGTCACGGTCGAATCCAAGTGGGCGAACGTGGTGGCCGGCGACGGATCGGTCAAGTCATCGGCGGGCACGTAGACGGCCTGGATCGAGGTGATCGAGCCATTCTTGGTCGAGGTGATGCGCTCCTGCAGGACGCCCATTTCCTCGGCCAGGGTCGGCTGGTAACCCACGGCCGACGGCATACGGCCCAGCAGTGCCGACACTTCGGTACCGGCCAGGGTGTAGCGGTAGATGTTGTCGACGAACAGCAGCACGTCCTTGCCCTTGCCGTTTTCGTCCTTCTCATCGCGGAAGTACTCGGCCATGGTCAGGCCCGTCAGCGCAACGCGCAGACGGTTGCCCGGCGGCTCGTTCATCTGGCCGTACACCATCGCGACCTTGTCCAGGACGTTGGAGTCCTTCATCTCGTGGTAGAAGTCGTTGCCCTCACGGGTACGCTCACCCACGCCGGCGAACACGGACAGACCGCTGTGCGCCTTGGCGATGTTGTTGATCAGTTCCATCATGTTGACGGTCTTGCCGACGCCGGCGCCGCCGAACAGGCCGACCTTGCCGCCCTTGGCGAACGGGCACATCAGGTCGATGACCTTGATGCCGGTTTCCAGCAGCTCGGTGGCCGGGGACTGGTCTTCGTACGACGGCGCGGCACGATGGATTTCCCACGTGTCGCTGGCGGTGACCGGACCGGCTTCGTCGATCGGGCGACCCAGCACGTCCATGATGCGGCCCAGCGTACCCGCGCCGACCGGCACCGAGATGGCGCGTTCGGTGTTGGTGGCGACCAGGTTGCGCTTCAGGCCGTCGGTGGAGCCCAGCGCGATGCAGCGGACCACGCCGTCACCCAGCTGCTGCTGCACTTCCAGCGTGATTTCGGTGTTGTCCACCTTCAGCGCGTGGTACACCTTCGGCACCGACTCGCGGGGGAATTCGACGTCGACGACGGCGCCGATGATCTGAACGATCTTGCCCTGACTCATTGCTGCAATCCTCTAATGTGTGCTTTGACTGTGCGCGTCAGACTGCTGCCGCGCCGCCGACGATTTCGGAGATTTCCTGGGTGATCGCTGCCTGGCGGGCCTTGTTGTAGACCAGCTGCAGGGTTCCGATCAGCTTGTTCGCGTTGTCACTGGCCGACTTCATCGCCACCATGCGTGCCGCATGCTCGGAGGCCACGTTTTCCAGCACGGCCTGGTACACCAGCGACTCGACGTAACGCGTCATCACGTGCTCGAGCACGGTCGCGGCGTCGGGTTCGTACAGGTAGTCCCAGTCGTGATGCGCGACCTGCTTCTCAGCGGCCGGCAACGGCAGCAGCTGATCGAAGCTGGCCTTCTGCGTCATCGTGTTGATGAAGCGGTTGTAGACCAGGTACACGCGGTCGACCTTGCCCTCGGTGAAGGCATCGAGCATCACCTTGATCACGCCGATCAGCTGTTCCAGGTGCGGCACATCGCCCATGTGGGTGACGCTGCCGACCATGTTGACCTTGACCCGGCGGAAGAAGGTCGAGGCCTTCTGGCCGACGGTGACCACATCGATCTCGGCGCCCTTTTCCTGGTACTGGCGGACTTCGCCCAGCATCTTGCGGAACAGGTTGTTGTTCAGGCCACCGGCCAGGCCGCGGTCGGAGGAGATCACGATGTAACCGACCCGCTTGACCTCGTCACGCTGGACCAGGAACGGATGCTGGTAATCGGTGCTGGCCTGGGCCAGGTGACCGATCACCTGCTTCATCGCCTGCGCATACGGACGCGACGTCTTCATCCGCTCCTGCGCCTTGCGGATTTTGGAGGCCGAGACCATTTCGAGCGCGCGCGTCACCTTGCGGGTGTTCTGCACGCTCTTGATCTTGGTTTTGATTTCGCGTCCGCTTGCCATCTCTTATTCCCGTAGAGCGGAGGGGTGCCCCGCTTTGTCACAGTGAAGCGGGGCTGAGCCCCGCTCTACATGCGGCTTACCAGCTGCCGGTGGTCTTGAACTCGGTGATGCCCTTCTTGAAGGCAGCCTCGATATCGTTGTCCCAACCGCCGGTGGCGTTGACCTTTTCGATCAGCTCGCCCTGGGTGTTGGCGAAGTGGGCATGCAGGCCTTCTTCCAGCGCCAGCAGCTTGCTGACCGGCACGTCGTCGAGGTAACCCTCGTTGACGGCGTAGATGGTCAGCGCCTGGTTGGCGATGGACATCGGCGCGTACTGCTTCTGCTTCATCAGCTCGGTGACGCGCTGACCGCGCTCGAGCTGCTTGCGGGTGGCTTCGTCCAGATCCGAGGCGAACTGCGCGAAGGCAGCCAGCTCGCGGTACTGGGCCAGCGAGATACGGATGCCGCCGGACAGCTTCTTGATGATCTTGGTCTGGGCCGCACCACCGACGCGCGACACCGAGATACCGGCGTTCACGGCCGGGCGGATGCCGGAGTTGAACAGATCGGTTTCCAGGAAGATCTGGCCGTCGGTGATCGAGATCACGTTGGTCGGCACGAACGCCGAGACGTCACCGGCCTGGGTTTCGATGATCGGCAGCGCGGTGAGCGAGCCGGTCTTGCCCTTGACGGCGCCGTTGGTGAACTTTTCCACATACTCTTCGGACACGCGGGCAGCGCGCTCGAGCAGGCGGGAGTGCAGGTAGAACACGTCACCCGGGTAGGCTTCACGGCCCGGCGGACGCTTCAGCAGCAGCGAGATCTGGCGGTAGGCAACGGCCTGCTTGGACAGATCGTCGTACACGATCAGCGCGTCTTCGCCGCGGTCCATGAAGTACTCACCCATGGTGCAGCCCGAGTAGGCGCTGATGTACTGCATCGCGGCCGATTCGGACGCGGTCGCAGCGACCACCACGGTGTGCGCCAGGGCGCCGTTCTCTTCCAGCTTGCGCACGATGTTGGCGACGGTCGAGGCCTTCTGACCGATCGCGACGTACACGCACTTGATGCCGGTCGCCTTCTGGTTGATCACCGCATCGATGGCCAGGGCGGTCTTGCCGGTCTGGCGGTCACCGATGACCAGCTCGCGCTGGCCACGGCCGATCGGGATCATGGAGTCGACCGACTTGTAACCGGTCTGCACCGGCTGGTCGACGGACTTGCGCCAGATCACGCCCGGGGCCACACGCTCCACCGGGGCGGACAGCTTGGCCGCGATCGGGCCCTTGCCGTCGATCGGCTCACCGAGCGCGTTGACCACGCGACCCAGCATTTCCGGACCCACCGGCACTTCCAGGATGCGACCGGTGGTCTTGGCCACGTCGCCTTCGCGCAGGTTCTGGTAATCACCCAGGACCACGGCGCCGACCGAGTCGCGCTCCAGGTTCAGGGCCAGGGCGAAGGTGTTGTTCGGCAGTTCGATCATTTCGCCCTGCATCACGTCGGCCAGACCGAAGATGCGCACGATGCCGTCGGACACGCTGGTCACGGTGCCTTCGTTGCGCGATTCCGCGGCCAGCTTGACCTTCTCGATGCGGTTCTTGATCAGTTCGCTGATTTCGGAGGGGTTGAGCGTGGTTGCCATCGTCAAGTCCTAGTGCCGGCGGTCACGCCGGACGTTAAATGAATTCAGTTAGCGAGCGCGGTCTGCAGGCGCGACAGCTTGCCCTTGAGCGAGCCATCGATGACCACATCGCCGGCGTCGATCACGGCACCGCCGATCAGCGACGCATCGACCGCGGTCGTCACGTCCACCTCGAGGCCGAAGCGCTTGCGCAGCGCGGCCTTGATGGCGTCCAGTTCGGCGCCGGACAGTGCCGAGGCCGAGGTCACGGTGGCCTTGACCACGTGTTCGGCTTCAGCGCGCAGCTGGTCGTACATGCCGGCGATTTCCGGCAGCAGCGGCAGACGGTGCGCGTCGGCCAGCACGGCCAGGAAGCGACCGAAGGTCTCGCTGGACGATTCCGGCACCAGCAGCGCGACGGCGGCGTCGCGCTCCAGCTCCGGGTTCGACAGCAGGGCCGCCACGCGCGGGTCGGCAGCTACGTGGGCGGAGAACGCAAGCGCGTCCGACCACGGCGCGAACGTGCCTTCGTCGCGCGCGGTCGCGAACGCGGCGCGGGCATACGGGCGTGCAAGCGTGAGGGCCTGGCTCATCGATCAGATCTCCGATGCCAGCTCGTCGAGCAGCGCCTTGTGGGCGTTGGCGTCGATTTCGCGCTTGAGCAGCTTTTCGGCACCGCTCACGGCCAGCGCGGACACCTGCTTGCGCAGATCTTCACGGGCACGGTTGGCGGCAGCTTCGATCTCGGCGTAGGCCAGATCTTTCTGGCGGGTGGCTTCGACGATGGCTTCGTTCTTGGCGGCATCAACGATCTGGTTGGCGCGGGCGTGGGCCTGATCGATGATCTCGTTGGCCTTGGTGCGCGCATCCTTCAGGGCATCGTTGACCTTTTCCTGCGCCTGGGCCAGATCCTTCTGGCTGCGGTCAGCAGCGGCGAGGCCTTCAGCGATCTTCTGCTGACGCTCTTCGATGGCGTTCATCAACGGCGGCCAGATCTTGGTCGCGATGATCCAGATCAGACCGGCAAATGCCAGTCCCTGGGCAACGAGGGTAAAACCGATATCCATGGGGTTCGCTCAATCGGGGGTGACGGGGTGGATGGGCCGCCGTGGCGGCGCATCCGATCCTTCATCCGCGATCAGGCGCACAAGGCGCCTGATCGTTTCGCTGTTGCTGGATTAACCAGCAACCTGCGGCAGGCGTGCAACGAACTCGCCGATCATCGGGTTGGCGAAGGCCAGCAGCAGGCCGACGGCGACCGAGATGATGAACGCGGCGTCGATCAGGCCGGCGGTGATGAACATGCGGACCTGCAGAACCGGAATCAGTTCCGGCTGACGGGCAGCCGATTCCAGGAACTTACCGGCCATGATGGCCAGACCGAGACCGGCACCCAGCGCGGCCAGGCCGATCATGATGCCGACGGCGAGGACGGTGGAGCTCTGGACTTGGGCGAGGTTGGTCAGGACGGCGAAGTACATGGTTTTCTCCTGGAACTTTGAATAGCTAAGGGTTTAGAAACAAACGGATGAAGGGTGAAGCGAAAACTCAGTGAGCGTCTTCCGACAGGCTCAGGTACACGATGGACAACATCATGAAGATGAACGCCTGCAGCGGAATCACCAGCAGGTGGAACAGCATCCAGCCCAGGCCGAATGCACCGCCTGCGATGGCACCGGCGATACCCGCACCGCCCAGCACCCAGATCAGCAGGAAGACGATCTCGCCGCCGAACATGTTGCCGAACAGTCGCATCGCCAGCGAAATCGGCTTGCTCAGCCATTCGACGATGTTGAGGATCAGGTTGAACGGCATCATCCACTTGCCGAACGGCGCGGTCAGGAATTCCTTGGTGAAGCCACCCAGGCCCTTGGAACGCAGCGCGAAGAACAGCATCAGGAAGAACACGCTGATCGACATGCCCAGAGTGGCATTGACGTCGGCGGTGGGAACCGGCTTCCAGTAAGGCACGCCCATCAGCTCAAGCGGCTTGGCGATGAAGTCGGCCGGGATCATCTTGATGAGATTCATCATGAGGATCCAGAAGAACAGCGTGATCGCGATCGGGGTCACCAGCTTGCTGGTGCCGTGGTAGGTGTCCTTGGCCTGACGGTCAACGAACTCCAGGCAGATCTCGACGAACGCCTGCCACTTGCCCGGAACGCCGGCAGTCGCCTTGCGGGTTGCCATCCAGAAGCCAAACACCATCAACAAACCCATCAGGACCGAAGTCACAATGGTGTCGACGTGAATCGCCCAGAAACCACCTTCCTGCATATGGAACGTCAGGTTGTGCAGGTGATGTTGGATGTAGGAGGTGGGTGTCAGCGCCTCGCCTGCCATGTGTCCGGAACCTTGAGTTAAATAAATTGGATCAGCGCCTGGCCAGAGCCAGGACCTGGAACATCAACCCGACGGCGATACCGGCCAGCAGCGCCAATGCAGGCAGCTTGAAGACCAGGAACCCCACCATCAGGACGCCGAATACGAGCACCCACTTTGCCACCACCGCCAGAATCAGGCGGGTCATCGCCGATCCTGCCGCCTGCACACCGCCACCGAGCGCCATGCGCGCAGCAACCCAACCGGCTGCCGAGACTGCCACACCAGAGAGCAGCGCCCCCAAGGCGGCCTTCGGGCCTCCCCAGAACAGCAGGCCAAGAGCCAGGACAGCCACTGCAGCCAGCGGGTAAACCGCTGCGCGCAGCATCAGTCGCCGACCCGCGTCAACGGAGTTCAGCACGTGAATGTCCTGCATGGTTGTGAGTAGGAAAGGCCGAGGCTGCAAGCAAACGCCTCGTCGAGCCGCCAAATTATAGCAATGGGACAATTTGAGAGACAACCGCTGCCTGTTCATCCCGGATGTGGCCCCGCCGTTGGGGCCTCCTGCCCGCCTGTGCCACCTGCGGTCCAATCGGTTTGCGCAGGAGCGGGCCGATGTGGCAGTGCAGCACGTTGAACTTTGGCCACGCCCCCCGGTCTCATCCATGAGCCTGCCGTTGAATCCTCGTCGGCGTCCCGCGAGCGGGCTGGTACAGGGTGGCCCCGAAGCCCTCTCCGGGGCCACCCTCTTTTTTTCGGCGCTGGGCGGCGTGATCACGAACCCCGTGAATCGGGCCCGCCCTGAACGGCGGCTCGAGCCGAAAACGGCCAGTGCGCGGACCTGCGGTTGTTCGGTGCGCATGAACGGTACACACAGCCTCCACCATACCTTCACGAATGGTGGACGTCGCAGTGGGCAATGTGACGCCACATCACTAGAACCACCGCAAGGACCCCCGATGCGCCCGATGCTCTCCCTGCTTGCCGTGCCAGTTGCTCTGGCCGCACTTTCCTATGCCGCTCCGTCCCACGCTGCCGAAGGCGATGACCGCTTCGCGCTGCGTCTGGGTGCGATGCAGATCGATTCGGACAACACGATCCGCGGCAACACCAACATCGCGGGCCAGGACGTTGGCTTCTCCGAAGATTTCGGCCTCGGTGGCAAGGAATGGGAGCCGCGCATTGACGGCATGTTCCGCATCAGCAACCGCCAGCGCCTGCTGTTCAACTACTTCAAGTACGACAAGGATCGCCGCGAGACGCTCGATCAGGGCGTGAGCTTCGGTGACACCAACGTGCCGGCCGGCAGCTTCATCAAAGGTGAGCTGAAGTATCAGGTCGCCAGCCTGGTGTACGACTACTCCGTCGTGGACACCGAGAAGTTCGACCTCGGCCTGCAGCTCGGTGCCGAGTATGCCAAGGTCAGCACCAAGGCGTACGCCGACGTGGGCGACCTGTATCAGGGCGAGTTCCTGGACGAGAAGGCCGACGGCGTGGCGCCGGTGGTCGGTGCCCGCCTGAGCTTCAATCCGTCCGAGAAGTGGATGATCACGCTGCAGGGTCAGTACCTGAACACCAAGTGGGGCAACTTCGACGATTACGACGGCGATCTGAGCCGTGCCAATGCGATCGTCGATTACCGCTTCACCAAGAACTTCGGCGTGTTCGCCGGCTACGACTGGTTCAAGCTGGACGTGGACCAGAGCGGCAGCGATGGCACGATCGGTCTGAAGCAGGAGTTCAAGGGTCCGGTGGCAGGCGTCAGCTTCGTCTTCTAAGCCCTTCGCAACACCGCTCTCTCCAAGCGCGGCCTCCGGGATATCGGGGGCCGCGTTTTTTTTGCGCTTTGTTTTGGAGAACAACTGCGGGTTGTCTGGGGGTCGGGCACGGATACCCTGTCGGGCGAATGTCCCCCGGTGACGGCCCGTGGCCGTCACCTCCTCCTTGATTTCGCCCCACAGGGTATCCGTGCCCGCCTCGACAAATCCCGGTGGTGGTCTGCAGGCGAGCGTCAGGCGCTCGCTGCGCAGGACGGGGC
>NZ_JBDJKY010000019.1:0-60580 GCF_039673075.1 Stenotrophomonas sp. TWI819
ACATCTGTCCCTTAAAATGCAGACGCCCGATGCAGTGCATCGGGCGTCCTTGGCCGCCTGACGGCGGCCTCTACATCCGCCACAGGTGTCAACCTATGGCAGGACGGGTCACCGCTTTACTCGCTGAAGCGATGAAGCGATGAAGCGATGAAGCGATGAAGCGATGAAGCGATGAAGCGATTAAGCGATGAAGCGATTAAGCGATGAAGCGATTAAGCGATGAAGCGTTGAAGCGTTGAAGCGTTGAAGCATTGAAGCATTGAAGCAAGAGCGTTGGCGTCCGGATGCTGCGAGTGGAAGTGACCCGGGCAGGCGAATGCTGGACCCGCCGTGAACACGTCCGTGTGGGCTCGTGGGCCGCATCCATGCGGCCCCAACGGTCCTGCATTCGCCTGCCCGGGTCACTTCTCACGGATCTCCCAGTGCGGTTGGAAAGGCACTTTGCTTCTGATGGCTTCTACTGTCGTGGCATGCCTTCCTATCACACGTTGGGTAGAGCCGAGCCATGCTCGGCTGCTCTTCCTTCCCCACACCACGTCGCGTAAGCATCCGCTGGAACTGCTCTCCCCACCGCGCAACGACACACTATCCAGAGGAGGTCGGGGGCCCCTTTGCAGGACCGTTAAGCGGCATGGATGCCGCTTACGAGCCTACATGGGTGAGAACGCATTGCCTGCGAGGTATTGCCTCGCATGCGTTCGAACGCACAGCCGCCGGCGGCTGGGCCGGGCCGCGGAGCGGGATTTACGGCGCGTCCAGCAAAGGGGCCCCCGACCTCCTCGAACCGATAGAGATAAATGCGCCAAGAGCGCTCTACGCGTCCAACCACCCCCTGTCGTATCATCCGCGCCACCCCACAAGACTCCCGGCCCACGCCATGACCCCCATCCCTGAGACCATCCCGCCCATCGAAGTCCGTATGGCCGAGATTGTGTTCCCCAACCACACCAATCACCTGGGCACCCTGTTCGGTGGCCAGGCACTGGCATGGATGGACAAGGCGGCGTTTCTGGCCGCCGCCCGCTACTCGCGCCGCACCGTGGTCACCGCGCGCTCGGACCAGGTCGATTTCAAGCTGCCGATCCGCATCGGCCAGATGGTGGAGACCGTCGGCCGCATCGTGGAAGTGGGCCGCAGCTCGATGAAGGTGGAGGTCGAACTGATCGCCGAAGACCTCCACACCGGTGAGCGCAAGCTGTGCACGCGCGGGCACTTCGTGATGATCGCGTTGGATGCCGACGGCCATCCGACCAGCGTCCCGTCGCTGCCGGGTGACATCCCGGGTCCGTAAGCGGCCCGCGATTGCCTCTCCGCGCCTGCGCCCCCATCTGCTGATCATGAGCACACCTCTCGCTGAGTTCATCGACCGCGCCCAGCGCCTGTTCGTGCTGACCGGCGCGGGCTGCAGCACCGATTCGGGCATCCCGGATTACCGCGATGCCGATGGCCAGTGGAAGCGCAGCCCGCCCGTCACCTACCAGGCTTTCATGGGTGAGCTGGCCACGCGCCAGCGCTACTGGGCGCGCAGCCTGCTGGGCTGGCCCCGGTTCGGGTGGGCCCAGCCGAACGGCACGCACGCCGCGCTCGCCGCACTGGAAGCCCGGGGCCAGGTCGAGCTGCTGCTCACCCAGAATGTCGACCGCCTGCATCAGCGGGCGGGGAGTGAGGCGGTGATCGATCTGCATGGGCGGCTGGACCAGGTGCGCTGCATGGGCTGTGAAGCACGCACCTCGCGCGAGGCGTTCCAGCACCGGCTGCTGGCGCTCAACCCCGGCTGGGAGCATCTGGAGGCAGGACAGGCGCCCGACGGCGATGCCGATCTGGAGATGGATTTCTCCGCTTTCCAGGTGCCGGCCTGCCGGGCCTGCGGCGGCGTGCTCAAGCCGGACGTGGTGTTCTTCGGTGAAAGCGTGCCGCGCGAGCGGGTCGCCACCGTTCACGACCATCTGCAGCGGGCCGATGCGGTGCTGGTGGTCGGTTCCTCGCTGATGGTCTATTCCGGATTCCGCTTCGTGCAGGCGGCCGCGCAGGCCGGGGTGCCGATCGCTGCGCTCAACCGTGGCCTTACCCGCGCCGACGCGCTGCTGAGCCTGAAAGTCGACCAATCCTGCGCCGAGGCGCTGGCCTTCCTGCTGCCGGGAACCGCCGCCGCCTGAGCCGCTACGAAACACTGATCCATTGGCACGGTTGCCTCCGCCGCCGCACAGGAGTGCAATGGCGTCCGGTTCCATTTCCTCTTCCCGAGTTCCCCCCTTGAGCCAGCTCTTCTCCTCCATCCCCTTCGGCCCGCTGACCCTGCCCAACCGCATCGTGATCGCGCCGATGTGCCAGTACTCCTGCGTCGATGGCCTTGCCAACGACTGGCACCGCATCCATCTCGGGCAGCTGTCGCAGTCCGGTGCCGGCCTGCTGATCCTGGAAGCCACTGCCGTGCTGCCGGAAGGGCGCATCAGCTGGGCCGATCTGGGTCTGTGGGATGACGCCACCGAAGCCGCGCTGGCCTCGGTCGTGGCCTCGGTCAAGCAGTGGTCACCGATGCCGCTGGGCGTGCAGTTGGGCCATGCCGGGCGCAAGGCGTCGGTCAACAAGCCGTGGGAAGGCGGCGGTGCGATGGACCCGTCCGATCCGCGCGCCTGGCCCACGGTCGCGCCGTCCGCACTGCCGTTCGCCAAGACCGATCCGACGCCGACCGAACTGGACCTGGCCGGTATCGATGCCGTGGTGGAGGCCTTCGCGGCTGCGGCCCGTCGCGCCGAACGCGTCGGCATGGATCTGATCGAGCTGCATGCCGCGCACGGCTACCTGCTGCACCAGTTCCTGTCGCCGCTGAGCAACCGCCGCGAGGACGACTACGGTGGTTCGCTGGAAAACCGCATGCGCCTGCTGGTGCGCGTGTTCGACGCCGTGCGCGAGGCCGTCTCCGATCGCATCGCGGTGGGTGTGCGCATCTCCGCCAGCGACTGGGTGGCCGGCGGCTGGGATATCGAGCAGACCACGACCCTGGCGCACGTGCTGGACGCGCGCGGGTGCCAGTTCCTGCACGTTTCCAGCGGTGGCAATGATCCGCGCCAGCAGATTCCGCTGTCGCCGGGCTACCAGGTACCGTTCGCGCAGGTGATCAAGGCGCACAAGCTGCGCATGCCGGTCATCGCCGTGGGCCTGATCACCGAGCCCTCGCAGGCCGAATCGATCCTGCGCCATGGTCATGCCGATGCGATCGCGCTGGCCCGCGGCATCCTCTACGACCCGCGCTGGCCGTGGCATGCCGCCGCGGCACTGGGCGATTCGGTCGCTCCGGCACCGCAGTACCTGCGCTGCGAACCGCGTGAAGCCCGCGGTGTGTTCATCGCGCCGGAACGCTGACACGCTGACGGGAGTGCCGGCCGCTGGCCGGCATCCGGGTGACCCTGCACTCAGCCGACGTGCACCCGCCACGCCGGCGGCAGCCCCTCGATGATGTGCTGCATCAGCGCCCGCACCTTGGGCGTCAGATCACGGCGATCGCTGACGCACAGGAACAACCGCATCGGCTCCGGTGAGGCCTGGGTGCTCTGCGCATCGCCGGGTTCGAACAACGCCTGCAGTTCGCCGCGCGCGAGATAGGGCGCGGCCACGAACGCTGCCAGGCGGGTGATGCCGCCACCGGCCACCGCCATCGCGGCCAGCGCGTCGATGTCATCACTGGCCAGTGCCGGGGTCACCTCGGCATCGAAGCGCATGCCGTCGCGCACGAAACCCCAGCGCAGGTAGCGCCCATCCAGCGGATAACGGAACAAGAGGCAGCGATGCTCGCGCAGCGCCTCTGGCGTGAGCGGGATGCCGGCACGCGCGAGATACGACGGTGCCGCGCAGACCACGAACGGCACCTGCGCGATGGGCCGTGCGACCAGGCCTTCTTCCAGCTGCGGTTCGATGCGGATGCTTACGTCCACGTCTTCGTGCGCATGGTCGACGCTGCGGTCGGCCAGCAGCAGTTCGATCGCCAGCCGTGGATAGCGTGCCTGCAATGCGGGCATCAGCGGCGCCAGCACATGACGGCCGAAAGCCGCGCTGCTGGCAATGCGCAGCCGGCCTTCGGGCGTGGCATCCAGATCGGTCACGGCGGCCTGTGCCCGCTGCAGATCACGCTCGATGTGGCGCACCTGGGCGAGATAGACCGCGCCGCGCTCGGTCAGCGCGAGCTGGCGGGTGGTGCGGTTGAGCAGGCGCACGCCGAGGTGGGCTTCGAGCCGGGCGATGTTCTGCCCGACCGCGGCGGGGCTGATGCCCAGCGTCCGCGCGGCCGCGGCCAGGCTGCCGGCATCGGCGGTGCGGATGAAACTGCGGATTGACTGGAGAATGTTCATGCTGAAGGCCATTTTCCATGGTCATTGCAAAGAATTGCTTTATAAAGCGCCAAGCCGGCGCGGTCTACCAGGCTTTCCGGGCGCTGGCTATCGTGCCGGTCCCGCAACCGCTGGTTGCCTGATCAAAGGAACCCTACGCATGACCGCTCCCCAGGCTGTGGCGATGCGCCGCTGGAAGCTCGGCGCCCGCGCTACCCCATTCGTGTTCGCCTTCTTCATGGCCTCGATCATGGCCATGCTGATGTGCCTGGTGATCACGGCCGCCAATGCCGGCGTGGGCGCGGACTACCCCGCGCGCGTGCTTGGCGCCTACCAGTTGGCGATGCCGACCGCGTTCTGTTGCGTGCTCATGGTGCGCCCGGTGGTGATGCGGCTGGTGGCGTGGACGGTGCATCCGCCGCGGTAACCCGGATGGCCTTGCCGAATGGTTGCAGGTGAGAGCAACCGTGCCGCGGATCCGGGCGCTCCTTTACACTTGAAAGGATGCGCCCCGATTCCATCCTCACCCTCTCATGCCCGGACCGTACCGGGATCGTCTACCGTGTGTCCGGCCTGCTGTTCGAGCTGGGCTGCAACATCCTCGATGCCCAGCAGTTCGGCGACGACGAGAGCGGCCGGTTCTTCCTGCGCGTTCATTTCGACCGTGCCGCCGAGCAGTCGCTGGGCGACGTGGAAGCCTGCATGGCCACGCTGGCCGCCGAGTTCGGCATGGACTGGCAGCTGCATGACGCCCGCCGCCGTGCGCGCCTGCTGGTGCTGGTGAGCAAGCAGGGGCATTGCCTCAACGACCTGCTGTTCCGCGCGCACAGCCGGCAGCTGCAGGTGGACATCGCGGCGGTGGCCTCCAATCACGAGGATTTCGCTGCCCTGGCTGGGTCCTACGGCGTGCCGTTCCATCACCTGCCGGTCAACGCGGACAACCGTGCCGTGCAGGAGCAGCAGATCATCGACCTGGTCGAACGCGAGCAGATCGACCTGGTGGTGCTGGCGCGTTACATGCAGATTCTGTCGCCGCGACTGTGCGAGGCCTTGGCCGGGCGCGCGATCAACATCCACCACAGCTTCCTGCCCAGCTTCAAAGGCGCGCAGCCGTATCACCAGGCGCACGCGCGCGGGGTCAAGATCATCGGCGCCACTGCGCACTATGTGACCCCGGATCTGGACGAAGGCCCGATCATCGAGCAGGACGTGGCGCGTGTGGATCACGCGATGACGCCGCGCGATCTGGTGCGGCTGGGCAGCGATACCGAATCCCAGGTCCTGGCGCGCGCGGTACGGCGGCATGTGGAGCATCGGATCCTGCGCAACGGGCATCGCACCGTCGTGTTCCGCTGACCGGTAGGTACCCACCGTTGGTGGGTACGACGCTACCAGCGCACGGCCGGCACCAGACGATCGTTCTTTGATCCGGTAGGTACCGACCGTTGGTCGGTACGCTTTCTGGCAGGCGCCCGGGTTCGCCGGTCAGATGACCGCGATCTTCGCCTTGGCCAACGCCTCACGCACCATGCCGTCATTGGCCTCGGTCACCGGCCGGGTCAGTGCCCAATGGAACTTGACCCGGAACCCGGACTTCACCGCGTCCTGCGCGCTCCACAGCACGCAGTAGTCGCGCGCCAGGCCGCACACATGCACCTCGCGGATGCCGCGCTCATGCAGCCAGCCGGCCAGGCCGGTCGCGGGGCGGGTGCCGTCAGGGCCATGGTTCTCACGGAACGCGCTGTAGGAGTCCACCTGCTGGCGCGTGCCCTTGCGCAGGATCAGGTCGGCCACCGTCCAGTCCACGCCCGGATGCAGCACGGCGCCGTCGCTGCCTTGTACGCAGTGGTCCGGCCACAGGGTCTGCGGCTGGGCGTGCAGCAGGATCGCTTCGAACGGGAGATGCCCAGGGTGCTGGCTGGCGAAGGAGGCGTGGTCGGCCGGGTGCCAGTCCTGGGTCGCCACCACGGTGGCATACCGGCGCTCGGCCAGCAGCGCCGTAATGTCCGGCACGATCGCATCGCCGTCCACGCAGGCCAGTGCGCCACCGGGCATGAAGTCCGGCTGCAGGTCGATCACGACCAACGCGACATCGGCGGGGTAACGGTGCATGGCGGCTTCACGGCGGTGGGGGCGCCCAGTCTAGCCGACGCCCCCGCAACGGTCAGTCGGCGTCGCCCTGCTTCGAGGTCCCGTCGCCGTAGTACAGCACGCCCAGCTTGATCCGCTCGCGGCCGGTCTCGCGACGGTGGCGGTTGGCGTCGCGCAGTGAGTACACGCAGCCGCAGTATTCCTGTTGATAGAACTGCTCGCGCTTGCTGATCTCCACCATCCGCGCGGCACCGCCGCCCTTGCGCCAGTTGTAATCCCAGTACTGGATACCCGGGTAGTGTGCGGCGGCGCGGTGGCCACAATCGTTGATCTGGTTCATGTCCTTCCAGCGCGAGATGCCCAGCGAGCTGCTGATCACCGCAAAGCCGTTCTCGTGCGCGTACAGCGCAGTGCGCACGAAACGCATGTCGAAGCACATCGTGCAGCGGATGCCGCGCTCGGGTTCGTTCTCCATGCCGCGGGCGCGGGCGAACCAGTTGTCGGTGTCGTAGTCAGCATCGACGAACGGCACGCCATGTTTCTCGGCGAAGCGGATGTTCTCCTGCTTGCGCAGTTCGTATTCCTTCACCGGGTGGATGTTGGGGTTGTAGAAGAAGATCGTGTAATCGATGCCGGAGGCGGTGATCGCCTCCATCACTTCGCCCGAGCACGGCGCGCAGCACGAGTGCAGCAGCAGCTTGGTGTGGCCGTCGGGAAGGGACAGGGTCGGGCGGTCGATCGGTGTCAGGTCATGCGGGTTCATGCGTTTCTCGTCGACCCCACCGCCGGCAACGGCGGCGATGGGGTCCTTGGGGCTGTCTACAAGGGTCGGATCAGGCGGCGTTGGCGTCGGCGGTTTCCTCGCGCAGTTCGCGCGCGGCGGCCACCAGCGCTTCCAGCGCGGCACGGGTTTCCGGCCAGCCACGGGTCTTCAGGCCGCAATCCGGGTTGACCCAGATCTGCTCCGGGCGCAGCACCTCGGCGGCCTTTCGCAGCAGCGCCAGCATCTCGGCCTTGTCGGGTACGCGGGGGGAGTGGATGTCGTACACGCCCGGGCCGATCTCGTTGGGATACTGGAAGCGCACGAAGGCATCCAGCAGCTCCATGCGCGAGCGCGAGGTCTCGATCGAAATCACGTCCGCGTCCATCGCAGCCACCGAGTGGATGATGTCGTTGAACTCGGAATAGCACATGTGCGTGTGGATCTGGGTCGCATCGCGCACGCCGCTGGCGCTGATCCGGAACGCTTCCACCGCCCAGTCCAGGTACTCGCGCCATTGGGCACGGCGGAGCGGCAGGCCTTCACGGATCGCCGGCTCGTCGATCTGGATCACGCCGATGCCGGCCGCTTCCAGATCGGTCACTTCATCGCGCAGCGCCAGCGCGATCTGGCGGCAGGTGTCCGCCCGCGATTGGTCATCGCGCACGAACGACCACTGCAGCACCGTCACCGGGCCGGTCAGCATGCCCTTCATCGGCCGCTGGGTGAGCGACTGCGCGTACTGCGACCAGCGCACCGTCATCGGCTGCGGACGGGTCACATCGCCGAAGATCACCGGCGGCTTCACGCAGCGCGAGCCGTAGCTCTGCACCCAGCCGTTCTTGGTGAAGGCAAAGCCATCGAGCTGTTCGCCGAAGTACTCCACCATGTCGTTGCGCTCGAACTCGCCGTGCACCAGCACGTCCAGTCCAATCTGTTCCTGCACGCGCACGCAGTGCTCGGTCTGGGTCGCCAGGAACGCATCGTAGTCCGCATCGGAGAGCTTGCCGGACTTGTTGCGGGCACGCGCCTCACGCACCTCCAGCGTCTGCGGGAACGAACCGATCGTGGTGGTCGGAAAACGCGGCAGCTTCAGCGCGGCGGCCTGGGCGAGGTGGCGTTGCGGGTAGCGGCTGTGGCGCTGTGCATCGGCCGGGGTCAGCGAGGAAAGACGCGCGGCGACGGCCGGGTTGTGCACGCGCGGCGAACGACGGCGCGACTCGATGCACGCACGCGCATGGGCCAGCGGTGCTTCGGCACGCGCGGGTGCATCGATCGCGTCGGCCAGTACGCGCAGCTCGCCGAGCTTCTGCCTGGAGAACGCCAGCCAGCTGCGCAGTTCGTCATCGAGCTTCTTTTCGTGGTCCAGATCGACCGGGGTATGCAGCAGCGAACACGACGGCGCCAGCCACAGCGCATCGCTGCCGACATGGCCGTGCGCGTAGCGCGCCAGCACCAGGGCGTTGTCCAGATGGGTGCGCCAGATGTTGCGGCCGTTGACCAGGCCGGCCGACAGCACGCGACCGGCCGGCAGCGCCTTGATCACCGCATCGAGCTGTTCCGGCGCACGGACCAGATCCACATGCAGGCCATCGACCGGCAGCGAGGCGGCAAGGGCGAGGTTGTCCTCCAGCGCACCAAAGTACGTCGCCACCAGCACGTTGGGGCGGGCAGCCTGGGACAGCACCGCGTAGGCATGCTCGAAGGCCGCACGTGTGGCCTCGTCCAGGTCCTGCACCAGCAGCGGCTCATCCAGCTGCACCCACGCCGCGCCGGCGGCCTTGAGTTCGCCCAGCAACTGCACGTACACCGGCAGCAGCGCATCGAGCAGGTCCAGCGCGTTGCTGCCATCGGTGGTCTTGGACAGCCGCAGGAAGGTCACCGGGCCGATCAGCACCGGACGGGTCTCGATCCCCAGTGCCTTGGCCTGGCGGTACTCGGCCAGCGGCTTGTCGCCGCGCACCGCGAAGGCTTGGCCAGCATGCAGTTCGGGCACCAGGTAGTGGTAGTTGGTGTCGAACCACTTGGTCATTTCCAGCGCATGCAGGTCGATGCCATCGCGCTGCAGGCCACGCGCCATCGCGAAGTAGCCGCTCAGCGGCTCGGCATCGGCGAGCGCGCGGTAGCGGGCCGGGATCGCATCGAACAGGAAGGCCGCATCCAGTACCTGGTCGTACAGGCTGAAGTCGTTGCTCGGCGGCACATCCACGCCGGCCTCGCGCTGCAGCTGCCAGTGGCGTTCACGCAGCTCGGCCGCGGTGTCCTGCAGCGACGCGGCGGTGCTTTCGCCGGACCAGAAGGCTTCGAGCGCGCGCTTGAGTTCGCGCTTGGCGCCGATGCGCGGAAAACCCAGGTTGGTAACAGTGGTCATTGGAACGTGTCCTCATTGCGTAGGGGCATTGAGGAACGAAGGAACCGCGCGCCGTCCGAGGCCTTGCAGCCCGTTCCGCCCCGCCAGCGACCTTCGCCCCCGCGGGCGAACCGGATGCCGTGAAGCGGACGCACGGGGGCAGCGCCAGGCAGGCGGCATGGCGGCAGGCCCCGGCAACCTCCCCGCGGACGTTCCAGGTCGAATCGGAGGACGGTCATGTCCTCCGGCCGGGGCCGGTATTCGGGCTGATGGACACGGGCGCAGGCGCCCACCTAGTACCTGCCGCTTCCCAGGCCGGGGCCCAGTGCTGTTGGCAGGAGTCGTTTCCATTCACCGCTGCGGGGCAGCTCCGGAATGGGCGCGGGATGCGCCTTCACCGGATTCCCGTTTAAATCCATCCATTCATCTGCATGAAGAGATGGATACCTTCGGCGAGCACAAGGTAGGCCGAAGGCGGGCGATGGTCAAGGGGGCGTCTATTGAACCCTGTCCGGAGCTCCCCTGCAGATCAAGACCGGCGTGGTCGTGTCCGGGGCAGGCCGGGCTTTTGCGTAGATCGGACCGATGTTGCACGCCGGATGAAGCTCGCGTCACCCTGTTCGGCAGGGAGCACGACCGCGTATTCTGTTCTTCTATCAGCGGTGTCCTGAGCTTGCCAAGCAATGCGCGCATCGCTCACGAACAGACGTCAAAAGAATGAGGTGGCGCTCCTGCCCCGCCATTCCAGGCATCTTCATCGAAGCATCGAACGGAAAAGCTGTACGACATGATCACAGGCAACCTCAAATCCCAGATCGACCGCATTTGGGACGCATTCTGGAGCGGCGGCATCTCCAACCCCATGGAGGTCATCGAGCAGATGACCTACCTGCTGTTCATCAAGCGCCTGGATGAAGAACAGACGCGTCGCGAGAGGCAGGCAGCACGCACCAGAAAGGATGTCGAAGACCCCATCTTCAACAAGCGCCAGCAGAAGCTGCGCTGGTCGAAGTTCAAGGAGTTGGGTGATCCGGCCGAGCTGTACCGGGTCATCGCCGATGAGGTATTTCCGTTCATCAAGGCGCTTGGCGGGCATGGCGCCGAGTCGGCCTATGCTCGGCATATGAAGGATGCGCGTTTCACCATTCCCAGCCCGGCATTGCTGGCAAAGGTAGTCGACATGATCGACGACGTGCCGATGGAGGACCGCGATACCAAGGGCGACCTGTACGAGTACATGCTCGGCAAGATCGCCAGCGCAGGCACCAACGGCCAGTTCCGCACGCCGCGCCACATCATCAAGCTGATGGTGGAGATGATGGCACCGACCGCCGATGACGTGATCTGCGACCCGGCCTGCGGCACCGCCGGTTTTCTGGTGGCGGCGGCCGAGTACCTGCAGCAGCACCACCGCGAGGCCATCTACAAGGACAGGAAGGCTGCACGCCACTTCAACCAGGACACCTTCCACGGTTTCGATTTCGACAGCACCATGCTGCGCGTAGGCGCGATGAACATGCTGCTGCATGGCATCGAACAGCCCAGCATTGAAAACCGTGATTCGCTCAGCGAAGGCCATGCCAAGGTGGCTGAGCAGTACAGCCTGATCCTGGCCAATCCGCCGTTCGCCGGCAGCCTGGACTATGAGAGCACCGCCAAGGACCTGCTGCAGATCGTCAAGACCAAAAAGACCGAGCTGCTGTTCCTTGCCCTGTTCCTGCGGCTGCTCAAGCCCGGTGGCCGCGCGGCGGTGATCGTGCCCGATGGCGTGCTGTTCGGCTCGTCCAAGGCGCACAAGGAACTACGTCGGATGTTGGTGGAGGAACAGCGCCTGGATGGCATTGTGTCCATGCCGTCGGGGGTGTTCCGCCCGTATGCGGGCGTTTCCACCGCCATCCTGCTGTTCACGCGGACTGACAGCGGCGGTACTGACAACGTCTGGTTCTATGACATGCGGGCCGATGGCTACAGTCTGGATGACAAGCGCAATCCGCTGGACGTAGACAAGCATGAGCAGAACAACTTGCCTGACGTCTTCAATCGCTGGAAAGATCGCAAAGCGGAAGTGACCCGACTACGTACCGACCAGAGTTTTCTTGTGCCGAAGACCGAGATTGCAGGCCATGGCTACGACCTTTCAATCAATCGCTACAAGAAGGTGGTGCATGAGGTCATGCAGTGCGACGAGCCGCATCAGATCATGGCGGAACTGAAGTCTCTGGAGGCGGATATCATGCGTGGTATGGAAGAACTGGAAGGGATGCTGCAGTGATGATGAAGCATCTCCCGTTCTCAGCTCTTGTCCGTGACGTATCTGGGGGAAATGCCAAAGTTGCCCAATCGGAATTTTTGTCGAGCGGGGATTTGCCAATTGTTGATCAAGGGAAGAGCTTCATCGCTGGATATACGGATAGTTCAGCCAGTGGATTCAAGAGCTCAGAGCTGCCTGTCATTGTCTTTGGCGATCACACCAAAGCAATTAAGTTCATAGATTTCCCGTTCGCGATGGGTGCCGATGGCATAAAAGTCCTGAAGGCAAACAAGGACTGCGATTCCAAGTATCTATACCACTACCTTCGTCAGGTCATACTCCCTGACGCTGGTTACAGTCGACACTACAAGTTCCTAAAAGAGCTGTTTGTTCCGTTGCCATCGCTTCCTGAGCAACGCCGGATTGCGGGGATCTTGGACAAGGCCGATGCGGTGCGCTCCAAACGTACCGATGCCATCGCAAAGCTCGATCTGCTGCTCAAGTCGGTGTTCTTTGAGATGTTTGGAGATCCGGCTACAAATCCGAAAGGACTTGAGATGGTGCGCCTGGGCGACCTTGGCGAATGGAGTAGCGGCGGAACTCCCTCAAGAAGCGATGCCGATAATTTCGAGGGGGATATCCCTTGGTATACGTCCGGCGAGTTGAATGATGTCTATGTACATAAAAGTGCGGAGCATATCTCTTCCAATGCACTACGAGCCAGTAGCGCAAAGCTGATGGCGCCTGGCACATTGATGCTGGGAATGTATGATACTGCGGCATTCAAGTCGAGCATTTCGACGATTTCCAGCGCATGCAACCAGGCAATTGCGTTCTCAAAGCTGTGTGCGGATAAGGTAGAGACGCTGTATGTCTATTACTTGCTTCAATTTGGAAAGGAGCATTACAAACGGTTGCAGCGTGGGGTGCGTCAGAAGAATCTGAACCTCTCGATGGTGAGGGAAACCAGAGTCTTGTACCCATCCATGATGCAGCAGCAGCAGTTCGTTCGGATTGCAGAGAGAGTCTTGAAGCATAAAGCGACGCTGCAGGCTCAAGCTGGGCAATTCGATGCTCTGTTAGTGGCCCTGCAACAGCGCGCGTACAACGGAACGCTGTGACCAACCCGTACCCAGCTGCCAGATCTTGGAAAATGACCGACATCCAGTCAATCGCCGATATCCAGTTGCTTCGCGAGTCAGTCGACCTCGAGTGCAAGCTCGCCCGCGGTCGAGACGGCCAAGGCGCGTTGCCTGACGACTTTTGGCCCACCTACAGCGCCTTCGCCAATGCCGGCGGCGGCGTGGTCGTACTGGGGCTGCGCGAGCGCAACGGGGCGTTTGCCATCGAAGGCATCGCCAATGTGGCCAAGGTGCGCAAGGAGCTGTTCGATGGCCTTGGCAACCGGCAAAAAGTCAGTGCCAATTTACTGGTGGATGCGGATGTCAGCGAACTGGTCCTGCCGGAAGGCACCTTGCTGGTCATCCAGATACCACGTGCTGGCCGCAAGCAGCGCCCCGTGTTTCTGAAGGGCAACCCGCTCGGTCACACCTACCTGCGGCTCAATGAAGGCGACCGTTGTCTGCCCGATGAAGACGTCAAGCGCATGCTGGCCGAACAGGTCGAGGACAGCCGTGATGACCGCATTCTTCGCGGCTATGGCATGCCGGACCTGTGCATGGAAACCTTCCGTGCCTACCGGCAGGTGTTCGCCAACCGTGATCCGCTGCACCCGTGGAATACGCAGGACGACCTGGGCTTCCTGCGCCAGATCGGTGGCTGGCGCCAGGACCGCGAAACCGGCGACGGTGGCCTGACGTTGGCTGGTCTGCTGATGTTTGGCTGGATGTCCACCATCCAGGAGGCGTTGCCGAACTACATGCTGGACTACCAGGAACGTCCGGAAGCCCGCATCGAAAGCCGCTGGGTGGACCGGATTACGCTGGACGGCAGGTGGTCGGGAAATCTGTATGACTTCTATCGCAGGGTCTACCTGAAGCTGACTGAAGATCTGAAGGTGCCGTTCTTGCTTGAGAAGGGTGAGCGTAAGGATGAAACCGCTGTACACGTTGCCCTGCGCGAAGCCTTGGCCAATGTGCTGGTGCATGCGGACTATTCCGAGCGCGCCCCGGTGCTGGTGGTGAAACGGCCGGACATGTTCGGCTTCCGTAACCCGGGCCTGATGCGGATTCCCCCTGAGATCGCCATCCGCGGTGGCGAGCATGATTGCCGCAATCGGACGCTGCACAAAATGTTCCGGTTTGTGGGTGTGGGTGAGCAGGCTGGATCCGGTATTCCAAAAATATATGGCGGCTGGGCCGACCAGCATTGGCGCGCGCCTGCGCTGTACGAGCGTATGGAGCCGTACAACCAGACCCTGCTGGAACTACGCATGGTCGACCTGTTGCCGGATGACCTACTGGCAGGATTGAGGACACGCTTTGGTGTCCGTTTCGATGCATTGCAGCGCAATGAGCGGCTGACCTTGGCAGCCGCTGCCACGGAGAAGACGGTTACCCATGCCCGGGTGATCGAGATGACGGCCCTGCACCCGGTGGACGCGACGCGTCTGCTCCAGGCACTGGTCAAGGAGGGGTTCCTGGAAGGGCACAATCCCGGGCGGGGCGCCGTGTACTGCCTGCCGGGGGCCGCGCTGCCGAGGCCGGAGGAAGTGTTCGGGGACAGCTCCGCACATTTGCCCGCGGGCTCCGCACATTTGGTCCCGAGCTCCGAACATTTGCCACACAGCTCCGCACACTTCCGCACAGATAACTCGGATAAATTGGTAGAAAATCAAAGAGATACAAACGGTCTTCTGATCAGCGCACAGCTCGACGCACCCATCATCGACTCGCTGGAGCACTTGGCCCCGACATTCCGTTCGATGCTGGAAGCGATGGCGGCACTGCCGCGCACCCGAAAGAAGGTAGGCAAGGCCGAAATGAAGGACGTCATCGTCCGTCTGTGCGTAGGCCATTACGTCACCGGTACCTGCATTGCCGCGCTAATCGCGCGCGATTCAGATGCGTTGCGGCAGCACTACTTGAAGCCACTGGTCCGGGAAGGCCGCTTGCGCTTTGCCTTCCCCACCACGCCCACCCATGCCATGCAGGCATATCAGGCCACTCAGCCCGGGGAATAAGGATTTGAGCAACTTCCAGTTTCTGCTGCCGGAATTCAACGCGCTCTGCGAGCCTGCCAAGGCCGCGGAGCAACTCGCGCATTCCGACCCGCGTGCGTGCTGCATGCGCACCCGCCACGCGCTGGAGCAGGCGGTGCATTGGCTGTACCAGAATGACCGTGACCTGCGGATGCCCTATGACGGCGGGTTGAACGTGTTGCTGACCCAGGTTGCGTTCACCCAACTGGTTCCGCCTTACGTGCATGACAAGATGCGGCTGATCCAGAAGCTCGGTAACCAGGCGGTGCACGGCAACCAGCGGCTGGGCAGTGGCGATGCGTTGCGACTCGTCCGCGAATTGTTCCACGTACTGTTCTGGCTGGCGCGCACCTATACCCGCGCCAGCGACCCGAAGCGTATCGTTGCCGAGTGGGATGAGCAGCGGGTCATAGGCTTGGTCCGTGCCGATGAGGCAGTTGCTTTTACCCGCGACGAGTTGAAGAAGCAGGAAGCCAGGTTCCAGCAACAGATCGGCGAACTGCATGCTTCGCTCGAAGCGCGTGAGGCACGCGTTGCTGAACAAGCAGCTACGTTGGCCGAGCGGGAAGCGCTGCTGGCGCAGCTGGATGGCGCCTTGGCCGGCCGACGTGCCGAACTGGCGCAGGCCAAGCTCGCCAACATCAGGGTGCCTGATGCCCATGACTACAACGAGGCTGACACCCGAACCTATTTCATCGATGTACTGCTGCGCGAGGCCGGATGGGAGGTAGGGCGCAACGTCTCCATTGAAGTTCCGCTTGCAGGTATGCCCAACAGCAAGGGAGAGGGCTTCGCCGACTATGTGCTCAATGGCAGCGACGGCAAGCCACTGGCAGTGGTGGAAGCCAAGCGCAGCTTCAGTGATCCGGATGTCGGCCGGCAGCAGGCCAAGCTGTACGCTGATTGTCTGGAGAAGATGACCGGCCAGCGCCCGTTGATCTTCTATACCAATGGCCACAACACGTGGCTGTGGGACGACATGAGGGCGGCGCCACGTGAGGTGCAGGGTTTCTACAGCGCCGAAGAGCTGAAGCTGTCCATTACCCGGCGTGAGTTGCAGCAGGATCCGCGGCGGCTTCAGGTCAACACCGGCATCGCAGGTCGTGCCTATCAGCTTCGGGCCATCAAAGCGATGGCAGAATCGCTTGCACATGGGCGGCGCTCAGGTCTGTTGACGATGGCGACGGGCACGGGTAAGACCCGTATGTCGATAGCCTTAGTGGACCTATTGATGCGTGCCAACTGGGCAAAACGCGTGCTCTTCCTGGCGGACCGCGTGGCGCTGGTGAAGCAGGCAGCAAATGCTTTCAAGGCCCACCTGCCTGATTCCAGTCCGGTGAATCTGGTGACAGAAAAAGACGGGCAGGGGAGGGTGTATCTGTCCACCTACCCGACGATGATGAACCTGATCGATCAGATTGCTGACGGGCGTCGTCGCTACGGCGTGGGCCACTTCGACCTGATCATCATCGACGAGGCGCATCGGAGTGTGTACCAGAAGTATGGTGCGATTTTCCGATTTTTTGACAGCTACCTGGTGGGTCTGACGGCAACGCCCCGCGACGAAGTGGATCGCGACACCTATCACCTGTTCGGGCTGGAAACTGGCGTTCCCACCGACGCGTACGGGTTGGATGAGGCGGTCGCCGACGGTTTTCTGGTGCCTCCGCGCGCGCAGTCGGTTCCCTTGAAGTTCGTTCGTGAGGGTATCCGGTATGACCAGCTCAGTGAGGAAGAGAAAGAACACTGGGAGTCGCTGGATTGGGGCGAGTGTGAGGAGGACGGCGCTCCAGGCGAAGTGCAGGCGTCGGATATCAACAAGAAACTCTTCAATGAAGATACCGTCGACAAGGTGCTTCAGCATCTGATGCAGCACGGTTTGAAGGTCGATGGCGGCGACACGCTTGGCAAGACGATCATATTCGCGGTCAATCAGCAGCACGCCGAGTTCATCTCGCGACGTTTCGATCATCATTACCCGCAACACAAGGGGCAGTTTGCGCGCGTCATCACCCATGAGGTGAAATATGCGCAAAGCTTGATCGACAGCTTCAGCATCGCGACAAAGATGCCGCAGATCGCGATCTCCGTGGATATGCTGGATACGGGCATTGATGTGCCGGAGGTTTTGAACCTGGTGTTCTTCAAGGCCGTAAGGTCGAAAGTGAAGTTCCTGCAGATGATCGGCCGTGGTACCCGTCTGTCTCCGGACCTGTTTGGTCCCGGGAAGGACAAGAAAGAATTCTTCATATTCGATTTCTGCGGCAACTTCGAGTACTTCAATGCGCATCCAGCGGGGGCTGCGGGTGCACTCGCAGAACCAGTGGGAAAGCGGTTGTTCCAGGCACGGATTGATCTATTGTCCCTGTTGCATTTGCCGGTCAACCAAGTGGCCGAGGATCACGTCGATTACTCAGGAACGAATCTCCGGACAGGTTTGATCGAACAGTTGCATGGCGATGTGGCGGCAATGAATCAGGATAATTTCATTGTTCGCATGGAGCTGGAACATGTGACACGTTTCTCTGAGCGCGACGCATGGAACAGACTAGGTGTTGCAGAACTTGGTGAGCTGCGTGATCGTGTGGCCGGCCTTCCCACTGAACGTGATCCTGAACAGATCACGGCCAAGCTGTTCGATCTGATCTGCACCAACCTGCAGCTTGCCATCCTGCGTTCGACTGCTGACTTCGCACGAAATCGCGACCGAATTATAGAGCTCGCCTCGGATCTGGAGACGATGCAGGCCATTCCTGCAGTGCAGGCGGAAATCATCTTGATCCAGGAAGTGCAGGACCCAGAGTTCTGGAAGGATGTGACCGTCGAGATGGTTGAACGGTTACGCCGCCGGCTGCGCAATCTCATTCAGTTCATTAAGCGCACTTCCTCCAAGCCTGTTTACAGCGTATTGGATGATGAAATCGGCGATGCGGTTGTTATCGAAATGGCGAATTTCAGCACTGGTATCAACCTTGCTCAGTATCGGCGGAAGGTAGAGGCGTGGATACGCGAAAATGAGAACCACCTCGCCATTGCCAAGCTTCGCCACAACAAGCCGCTGACCCCAACCGATCTGGCGGAGCTGGAACGGTTCGTTTATGCGGCGCCTGAAGTAGAGAGCAAGACTAGATTTGAGGCGTCATTCGGTGTCGAGCAATCGCTGCCGGTCTTCATCCGTTCCCTTGTTGGGCTGGATCGCGGTGCAGCCAAGGAGGCGTTCGCCCACTTCTTGGATGGCAGCCGGTACAGCAGCCAGCAGATCCGGTTCGTGGAGATGATCATTGATCGTTTGGTCAGTAATGGCGTCCTAGAGCCGGGGCAGCTATATGAGCCTCCCTTCACTGCCATCCATTACGAAGGTCTGGATGGCGCATTTGTAGATGCAGATGCAGACGAGATTGTCACCGTATTGACGAAGATCAGTCGCTTTGCGGCTTGATTAATTTCAACGATGAGGAGGAATGGCGGCAATCGGTAGAGCTTGGCGCTGCAACTGGAGGGCTTTATCGTAACCACGCTGCAGGTTCAGCCAGAAAGATGCAGTGGTCGCGAAATGTTCGGCAAGTTTATGCGCGACGGCATTGGTGATGAAGTCTCGTCCGGTGGTGATGCCCTCGAGATGTGCGAGTGGGACATTAATGCGACGAGCTAGATGTTCAGGTTTCATCGACAGGGGACGAAGAAATTCCTCTTTTAGGATCTGTCCGGGATGAGGGAATGGGACTGAGCGCATGAGGTCGCCGACCAAGATGGGGGGTTGAAGAAGCTGGTAGAGCAGCTAGTGTCGTCTGACGCGGCGGTTCTATTGCTACCGGTCTTCAAATTCTGGGCCCTTTTCAAAGTTGCGTATGCCGCTCCAGTCACAGTTTTGCCGGCAGAAATGGCTTTAGGTCCATTGGTGCAGATGAGATCAGGATCGAGGCCACCACAGCGAGGTTGGCCACGATTTCCAGTGCGCTGGTCATGTGGGCGGGCCGGGCAGGCGCTATATGGAATGCAATGGTGGTATGAGGCCTTCGAAATGGGGGGGCGCGAACTTCCGTACGGTCTGATGCATCCGCCGCGCCGCTGGCTACGTATCTACTCACGAACCCATCGTGGAGCCACGCATGCGCCGTCCCCCTCTACCCTCATTGCTGCTGCTGTTTTGCCCAGTGCTGCCGGCAGCCGCGCAGCAGGTACAGCGCCAGGAAGGCCGCGCGTACGCCACCGCCGATGGGCGCCTGCTCTACCGCGAGACCCATTGGCTGCAGGGGCCGGCAAGCGCACAGTCGCGGCTGGTGCTGTACCGCTGCAGCGACGGGCGCCCGTTTGCGCGCAAGTGGATGACCCCACAGGGCAGTCCGCAGACGCCGGATTTCACCTTGGACGATGGCCGCGATGGGTATCAGGAAGGCGTGCGCGGCGGTGCCGCCACCCGCCAGGTATCGGTCCGCGCCAGCGCGCAGGCACCGACGTTCAGCCGCGCGATCGCGGTTCCGCCGGGCGCGGTGGTTGATGCCGGTTTCGACGCGGCGGTGCGCAGCCATTGGGCCGCGCTGCAGGCCGGGCAGAGCGTGGCGTTCCAGTTCCTGCTGCCCAGCCGTCAGCGCTTGGTACCGCTGAAGCTGCAGCGCACCGGCGCGGTGACCTGGCAGGGTCAACCGGCCGAGCAGCTGCAGATGAAGCTCGATGCGTGGTTCGGTTTCGCGGTGCCCCCGGTCACCCTGGTCTATGCCAGCGCGGACCAGCGGCTGCTGCAGTTCACCGGCACCGGCAACGTCCGCGATGAGAAGGGTAAGTACCCGCAGGTGCGGGTCGAGTTTCCGGCGGCTCCCGTTGCCACGCCTGCGGCCGAGTTGTCCGCCGCGCGTACGCAGCCGCTGGTGAAGACATGCGGTGCCTGAGCGCCCCCTTGCAGACGGCGGCGGGAGCAGGGAGGATGCCGATACGCCCGTTATCGACATTGAGCCTGCAATGCCCGAGCTGGACGCCGCCGCTGCCGCATCACACCGTCTGGACGAGTTGCTCGTCCGCGTCGCCGGCGGTGATCGCCAGGCGTTCGAATCGGTCTACCAATTGTCTTCGGGACGGCTGTTCGCGATCTGCCTGCATGTGCTGCGCGACCGCGGCGATGCCGAAGAGGTGCTGCAGGACGTCTTCATCACGGTCTGGAACAAGGCGGCGCAGTTCGACCGCGCCAAGGCGGCGGCCATGACCTGGCTGTCGATGATGGCGCGCAACCGCTCGATCGACCGCCTGCGGGCCGCGCCGCCGCGCGTGCTGGATGATCTGTCGGTGGCGGAGGAGATTCCCGATGTCGCGCCACAGCCTGCCTTTGCCGCCGAGCAGGCCTCCGACCACGAGCGCCTGCAGGCGTGCCTGGAAACGTTGGAACCGCGCCGGCGATCCTTGATCCGGCTGGCCTTCCTCGATGGCGCGAGCTATGAAGAATTGGCGCGCCGCATCGGTTCGCCGCTGGGCTCGGTGAAGAGCTGGATCCGTCGTGGGCTGGGCCAACTGCGGGTGTGCCTGGAACGATGAACGTTCGCGACCTCCACGATCTGCACGACGACGGCGAGCCGCCGAGCGCCGACATCCTGGCCGGCGAGTACGTACTGGGCGTGCTCGATGCCGGCCAGCGTGCCGAGGTTGAACGCCGCATCGCCGGCGATCCCGGTTTTGCGCGATTGGTGACGCAGTGGGAGAACCGCCTTGCGCCGCTGCTCGAATCGTTCGGCAGTGAAGCGGTGCCTGCGCATCTGTGGCCCCGCATCCGCACGTCACTGGGCTGGCCCGCAGCAACGACCGCCTCGCCACGGGTCTGGCAGCGCACCGGTTTCTGGCAGGGCATGACCGCGCTTGCCGCCGCGTTGGCACTGGTGGCGGTGTTCAGTCGCCGCGATCTGGAGCCGACCGCACCTTCGCCTACGCCCGTGGCCGTTACACCGACGACGCCGACCACGCCAACGACACCGGCCGAGCCGGAGCAGGCCACCAAGCCGGTCACGCCGCTGTTGCACGACGATGGCACGCCGGGCTGGCTGGCGTCCGTCGACAAGGCCCAGGGCAAGGTGCTGATGGTGCCCGTCCCGGCCGCGGCCGATGCAGCCGGCCGTGCCCCCGAGCTGTGGTTGATTCCGGCCGGCGGCGCACCGCGTTCGCTGGGCCTGGTCTCCATCGACCGCGCGCATACCGTGGCCGTGCCGGACACGCTGCGTGATGCGCTTGTGAACGGCTCGGTGTTGGCGATCACGCTGGAACCGTCGACCGGTGCGCCGCAAGGCATTCCGACCGGCCCGATCATCGCCAAGGGCGACATCGCCAACCTGTAATCGCACGGAGTCGCGGTTTTTTTCCGGATCCGTGCATCCAAACGTCATGCCCTGTCGTATCTCCTGTTAACGCCTCAGGAGAAGCGAGTCATGTCGGACAGCCCCACCCCGGACGCAGGACGCACCGCACAGCCACGTCGCTGGGCGACGCTGCTGCGCTGGTTCGACACCCGCACCGATGCGGCTGCCGTGACCGGCCAGCCGCAGCGTGTGGACTGGGTGCGTGCGATTCCGTTCGCGGCAATGCACCTGGCCTGTCTGGCGGTGATCTGGGTGGGCGTGTCGTGGGTAGCGGTCGGCGTGGCGGTCGCGCTGTACGCGGTGCGCATGTTTGCGATCACGGCCTTCTACCACCGCTACTTCTCCCACCGCACGTTCCAGACGTCGCGGGCCGTGCAGTTCATCTTCGCGCTGATCGGCGCCTCCAGCGTGCAGCGCGGCCCGTTGTGGTGGGCGGCGCATCATCGCAACCATCACCGCCATACCGATACCGCCGCCGATCCACATTCGCCCTCGGTGCATGGCTTCTGGTGGAGCCACATGGGCTGGTTCCTCACGGTGGAAGGCTTCCGCACCGACTGGTCGCGCATTCCCGATCTCGCCAAGTACCCCGAACTGCGCTGGCTGGATCGCTTCGACACGCTGGTGCCGATCGCGCTGGCTGCGGCACTGTTCGGCCTGGGTGCACTGCTGGAACGTATCGCGCCGTCGTGGGGCACCAGCGGTGGGCAGATGCTGGTGTGGGGCTTCTTCATTTCCACCGTGGTGCTGTTCCACGCCACGGTGACCATCAACTCGCTGGCGCACCGCTTCGGCCGCCAGCGCTTCAACACCGGTGACGACAGCCGCAACAATCTGTGGCTCGCGCTGCTGACCTTCGGCGAAGGGTGGCACAACAACCACCACTTCTTCCCGGGCACCGCACGTCAGGGCTTCTACTGGTGGGAAGTGGATGTCACCTGGTATGGCCTGCGTGCGATGGCCGCGCTCGGGCTGGTGCGTGATATCAAACCTGTGCCGGCCTGGGTGCTGGCCAAGGCGGAGCACTGACATGCGTATCGCCGTGATCGGATCGGGTATCGCCGGCCTCTCCAGTGCGTGGTGGCTGAGCCAGCAGCACGAAGTAACGCTGTTCGAGGCCAATGACTACCTCGGGGGTCACACCCATACGCATGAGGTGCAGGTCGACGGCCGCACGCAGGCGGTGGACACCGGCTTCATCGTGTTCAACCCTGCGCACTACCCGCTGCTGACCGGCCTGTTCGACGAGCTGGGGGTGGCTTCGCAGCCGACCACGATGAGCTTCTCGGTGCACAGCGAGCGCAGCGGGCTGGAATACAACGCTACCTCGCTGGACACGCTGTTCTGCCAGCGTCGCAATCTGGTGTCGCCACGCTTCTGGGGCATGCTGCGGGATCTGCGCCGGTTCTACCGCGAGGCGCCTGCGCTGTTGGAGCGCGAGGACGACGGCCCTTCGCTGGGCCAGTTCCTCGCCAAGGGCCGCTATGGCCGCACCTTCATCGACGAACACCTGCTGCCGATGGCCTCGGCGTTGTGGTCCTCGCCCACGGCCAGCCTGGCCGCCTTCCCGGCGCGCTACCTGGTGCAGTTCATGGCCAATCACCAGATGCTGCAGATGACCGGGCGCGCGCCGTGGCGGGTGGTGCAGGGCGGTTCGGCCAGGTACGTCGATGCACTGCGCAGCCGCTGGCAAGTGCGCGAGCGTTTGGAGTGTCCGGTGTTCGGCGTGGAGCGGCATGAGCATGGCGTGCGCGTACACAGCGCTGCCGGCCTGGAAGGCTTCGACCAGCTGGTGCTGGCCTGTCACAGCGACCAGGCACTGGCGTTGTTGTCCGATGCCGATCTCACCGAGCGCGCGGTGCTGGGCGCGATCCGCTACCAGCCCAATGAGGTCGTGCTGCATACCGACGCCAGCCTGCTGCCGCGTGATCGCAAGGCCTGGGCGGCCTGGAATGCGCATGTACCGCGCGACCCGCTCGCACCGTGCACGGTCAGCTACTGCATGAACCTGCTGCAGGGCATCGACACGCCGACGCCCTTGGTGGTCACGCTCAACCGCAGCGAGGCGGTCGATCCGGCCACCGTGCTGCGCCGCCTGCAGTACGCCCACCCGGTGCACGATCACGCGATGGTGCGCGCCCAGCAGCGTTGGGCCGAAATCCAGGGGCATCGCCGCACCTGGTTCGCCGGTGCGTACTGGGGCTGGGGCTTCCACGAAGATGGCATCCGCAGTGCCCGCCGCGTGGTCGATGCGCTGCAGGCGCTGGATGCGGAGTCTTACTGGCCGCTGGCCGAGGCACTGCCGGCATGACCACCAGTGCGATCTACCGTGGCTGGATGCGCCATCGGCGGCACGCGCCGCATGCGCACGCGTTCGGCTATCCGATCGCGCAGCTGCTGCTGGACCTGGACGAACTGCCGCATCTGTTTGAGCGGCGCTGGCTGTGGTCGGTGGGCCGTCGCAACGTGGTCGAGTTCCGCCGCAGCGACTATCTTGGCGCGCCGGATCAACCGCTGGCCGATGCCGTGCGCGCACGCATCACCGAGGCATTGGGTCGCGCGCCCGCCGGGCCGATCCGCCTGCTCACGCATCCGCGTTATGCCGGGCATGTCTTCAATCCGGTGAGCTTCTATTACTGCTACGCCGCCGATGGCACCACGCTGGACAGCATCGTGGCGGAGATCACCAATACGCCGTGGAAGGAGCGCCACGCCTACGTGCTGCCGGTGGCGCAGGCCGATGCCCAAGGCCGCGCGCTGTGCTGGTCCTTCGACAAGCAGTTCCACGTGTCGCCCTTCATGCAGATGGACTGCGAGTACCGCTGGCGCTTCACCGCGCCGGGCGATGACCTGCACGTGCACATGCAGGTGTGGCGAGAGGGTGTGTGCCAGTTCGATGCCGACCTGGTGATGCAGCGCCATCCGCTCACCGGTCGTGGCCTGGCCGGCGTGCTGCTGCGCTACCCGCTGATGACCCTCAAGGTCGTTGCCGCGATCCACTGGCAGGCGCTGCGCCTCTGGCTCAAGCGCAACCCCGTCCACGACCATCCTTCTCTTGCCGGAAAATCCCCATGAACGACATGACCCGTGCGGTGGCCGTGCCGCAACCGTCCGCCCTTGAAGGGTTCCTGCGCGGGCGCCTGCTGGCGCAGCTGGCACCGCTGCGCGGCGGGCATCTGCGGCTGCGCGATGCCGTGGGCGATGTGGTGATCGGCGATCCGAAGGCCACGCCACAGGTGACGGTCTGGGTGGACGATCCCGGTTTCTACCGCGCGGTGGCCGCGCAGGGCAGCGTGGGTGCGGGCGAGGCCTACATCCGCGGTGACTGGCGCTGCGATGACCTGGTCGCGCTGGTGCAGTTGCTGGTGCGCAACCGCGATCTGCTCGATGGCATGGAGCGCGGCCCGGCGCGCATCGGCGGCTGGCTGCTGAAAGGCTGGAACCGGCTGCGCCGTAACACACGCGAAGGCAGCCGCCGCAACATCGCCGCGCACTATGACCTTGGCAATCCGTTCTTCTCGCTGTTTTTGTCGCCGGACCTGATGTACTCCTCGGCGCTGTATGCCAGTCCCGAAGACACGCTGGAGGCGGCGTCCGAGCGCAAGCTGGCCCGCATCTGCGAGCAGCTGCAGCTCACCGCGGCTGATCGCGTGGTCGAGATCGGCACCGGCTGGGGCGGCTTCGCGCTGTACGCGGCGCGCCATATCGGCTGCCACGTCACCACCACCACCATCTCGGTGGAGCAGTACACGCTGGCCAAGCAGCGGGTCGAGGCGGCCGGGCTGCAGGAGAAGGTCACCCTGCTGCTCAAGGATTACCGCGATCTGGACGGGCAGTACGACAAGCTCGTTTCCATCGAGATGATCGAGGCGATCGGCGCGCAGTACCTGGACACCTACTTCGCCACCCTTACCCGCCTGCTCAAGGACGATGGCCTGGCGCTGCTGCAGGCCATCACCATCGAAGACCAGCGTTACGAGCAGGCGCGGCGCAGCGTCGACTACATCAAGCGCTTCGTGTTCCCCGGCAGCTTCATCCCCTCGATCAACGCCATCGTCGCCGCCAAGACCCGCAGCAGCGATCTGCAGCTGATCGGCCAGCACGACTTCGGCCCGTCCTACGCGCTCACGCTGCGCGCGTGGCGACAGCGCTTCCTGGCCCAGCTCCCGGCGGTGCGCGCACAGGGCTTCGATGCGGGCTTCATCCGCATGTGGGAGTTCTATCTGGCGTACTGCGAAGGTGGCTTCCTGGAGCGCTCCATCGGCGTCTCGCACCTGCTGATGGCGCGTCCGGGCTACCGGCCCGCACTGATGGCGGGGGAGGCCTGAGGTGCCACGTTTCTGGGCCAACGTGATCGGCAACCAGCTGGTCTGGCTGTGTGCCGTGATCGGGGCCGGCCATGGGCTGCGCTGGCCCGCGCTGTTGGCGGCGGCGGTTTACGTGGGCACTCAGTTGGTCTGGTCCGCGCAGCCGTCAGTGGAGATCAGATTGATGCTGGTGGCGATCGCCTGCGGGTTGGTCGTAGACGGGCTGGCCGGGGCCTCCGGTTGGGTGACGTACGCGGCCGGCAATGATCCGGCGTGGCTGGCCCCGGTCTGGATCCTCGCGCTGTGGGCCGCGTTCGCGATGACGCTCACGGTGTCATTCGCGGTGCTGCAGCGTCATCTGGTTGCGGCAGCGCTGGTTGGCCTGCTGCTGGCCCCGCTGGCGTATCTGTCCGCCGCGCGCGGCTGGTCGTCGGTGGTGTTCGCCGCACCGCAGTGGCACGGCGTGCTGCTGCTCGGCGTGGGTTGGGCGATCGCATTGCCGGTGCTTGCGGCGTGCGCCCGTCATTGGCAGACACGTGCGGTACCCCTCGCCAAACTTGCTCCAGGAGACACACGATGAAGATGCTGTGGGTGGTGTGGCTGTACGCCGCCGTGATCATGACCTGGGGATGGTGGTGGCAGCGCCGGCACCAGAACATCGGCGTGGTCGATGTGCTCTGGGCCAAGGGTGTGGGCGCCTCTGCCCTGTTGCTGGCACTGCTCGGCGATGGCGCGGCGATGCCGAGGATCGCGCTGGCGGTGCTGGGCGGTCTGTGGGGTTCACGCCTGGCGCTGCACCTGTGGCATCGCGTGCGCAGCGAGCCCGAGGATGGTCGCTACCAGCATCTGCGCAAGCATTGGAACGGCCACCAGGGAAAGATCTTCGGCTTCTTCCAGTTCCAGGCGCTGTTGATCGTGCTGTTCGCGTTGCCCTTCGTGGCGGTGTCGGTGAATCCGGAAGCACATGGCTGGGGTTGGGTGATCGCGGCCGTGGCGATGTGGCTGCTGAGCGTGGGCGGCGAATCGCTGGCGGATCGTCAGCTGGCGCGCTTCCGTGCCGATCCGGCCAACAAGGGCAAGACCTGCCGCGACGGGTTGTGGCGCTACTCGCGGCATCCCAACTATTTCTTCGAATGGCTGCACTGGTTCACCTATGTGCTGCTGGCCGTGCAGTCGCCGTTGTGGTGGCTGGCGTGGGCCGGCCCGCTGGTGATGTATGTGTTCCTGCGCTGGGTCAGCGGCATTCCCTTCACCGAGGCGCAGGCGCTGCGCTCGCGCGGTGAGGATTACCGCGAGTACCAACGCACCACGCCGATGCTGTTTCCGTGGTTCCCCTCCCGTTCGTCGTCTGCCCGCAAGGAATCTTCACCATGAATGTCGCCAGTGACCGTCTTCCGCTGCCGGACTACGCACCGGGCCTGACCGGCCTGGCCGAGCGCGGGGTGCTGCCCGATGCGCTGTTGCGGCTGGGCATCCGCCGCCAGTGCGAGCAGCGCCTGCGCGAAGAGCTTGCCGGTGGCCAGCAGGTCCAGTCACAGCGCTTTGCCGCGCGCATCGCCGGGCTGGCCAGCAGCGCGGTCGCGCTGCACGTGGATGCAGCCAATCGCCAGCACTATGAAGTCCCGGCCGAATTCTTCCACCGCTGCCTCGGCAAGCGCCTGAAGTACAGCAGCTGCTACTACGCCACCGGCACTGAAACCCTGGACGAGGCCGAAGAGGCGATGCTCGCGCTGTACGGGGAGCGCGCACAGCTGGCCGATGGGCAGCACATCCTGGAACTGGGCTGCGGTTGGGGGTCGCTGACGCTTTGGATGGCCGAGCGCTATCCGAACGCGCAGATCACCGCCGTATCCAACTCCAACAGCCAGCGCGAGTACATCCTGGCCCAGTGTCGTGCACGTGGCCTGATCAACGTCAGCGTGCTGACCCGTGATGTGAATCACCTGACGCTCGATGCCGAGACCTTCGATCGCTGCGTCTCGATCGAGATGTTCGAACACATGCGCAACTACCCGCAGCTGCTGCAGCGCATCCATTCGTGGCTGCGGCCCGAGGGCAAGCTGTTCGTGCACATCTTCGTGCACCGCACGCTGATGTACCCGTTCGAGACCGAGGGCGACGACAACTGGATGGGCCGCCACTTCTTCACCGGTGGCCTGATGCCGGCGGCCGATACCCTGTTGTTCTTCCAGCAGCACCTGCAGCTCCAGCAGCGCTGGCTGCTGGATGGCACGCATTACGAGCGCACCGCCAACCACTGGCTGGCCAATCAGGATCGCGAGAAAGAAGCCGTGATGGCGGTGCTGCGGCAGACCTACGGCGATGCCTCGGCCGCGTTGTGGCACCAGCGCTGGCGCATGTTCTGGATGGCCTGCGCAGAGTTGTTCGGCTACCAGCAGGGCCAGCAGTGGCAGGTGGCCCACTACCTGTTCAACCGTCCGTGATCACCCCACGTTCCTGGAGGAAGCCGTCATGTCCATCCGTGCTCTCGTTCCCCTGCTGGTTGTCGGCATGATGCTCGGCGGCTGCAGCGGCAACACCCGTCCGATCCCGCCCGTGGCGCATGTGGACGTGCCGCGCTTCATGGGCGACTGGTATGTAATCGCCCATATCCCCAGCCGGCCCGAACGTGAAGCGTTCGATGCGGTGGAGTCCTACGCACTGCGTCCGGACGGCCGCATCCAGACCACCTTCCGTTATCGCAAGGGCAGCTTCCAGGCACCGATCAAGACCATGCACCCGGTCGGAACGGTCAAGGAAGGCACCGGCGGCGCGATCTGGGGCATGCAGTTCATCTGGCCGATCCAGGCCGAGTACGTGATCGTGGATCTGGATCCGGACTATAAGCAGACCATCGTGGGCCGCAGCAAGCGCGACTACATGTGGCTGATGGCGCGCACCCCGACCATCTCCGATGCCGACTATCAAGCGGCCATGACCCGCATCGCCGCGCTCGGCTACGACCTCTCCCAGGTACGGCGCGTGCCGCAGTCCGGCAACGCCGAATAAGCCGTTCCGTGCCGCGCTTCTCAGGCCCTGAGAAGCGCGCAGGCGATACTGTCGCTATCGATCTCCCCGGTGCCTGCCTCGTGGCGGGCACCGCTGCGGAGGGTGCGTGGATGGGCCACGCACGGGCGGACAGAGGACGGCAACGTGGCGGACAAGTACTGCGATCTGGTCATGAAGGGCGGCATCACCAGCGGCATCGTGTATCCCAACGCGGTGCTGTCTCTGGCCCGTGAGTACCGCTTCAAGAGCATCGGCGGTACGTCGGCCGGTGCCATTGCCGCCGCCGTGGCAGCGGCGGCCGCGCTGGGCGATCGGCGCCGCCAGGCCGGTGAGCCGGTAACGGCGGCGGTGGGCTTTCCGGGGCTGGCCGACGTGTCCGCCCAGCTGTCCCGACAGGGCTTCATCCACAGCCTGTTCCAACCGGCGTATGGCGCGCGCACCGCGTACCGCCTGCTGGTGATGCTCACCGGCAAGGCCGGCCTGCTGCGCAAGATCGCCTGTCTGCTCGCCGCGGTGTTCGCGATCGCGCCGCTGGAGGTGCTGCTGTCGCTGGCCGGCCTGCTGGGCATTGGCTACTTGGCCGGTGGCATTGATGGCATCTGGGCGACGTTGCTGCCCTCGCTGCTGTGCGCGTACGGCGCCGGTGTACTGGCCTCGGCGCTGCGCGTGGCCAGGGTGGCGCGGCGTAACCTGCTCGGCCTGTGCAACGGCAGCACCCAGCCGAATGCCTCCGCGCCGGCGTTGACGGATTGGCTGCACACCCAGCTGCAGGCCTTGGCCGGCAAGCCGCATGACCAGCCATTGACCTTCGGCGATCTGCACACGGCGCCACGCTATCCGGGCGAACCAAGCGGTGCGCATGCGATCACGCTGCAGATGATCACCACCTGCGTGTCGCACAGCGAGCCGCGCACGCTCCCGTTCAACGCGGCGCACTTCTGGTTCCTGCGCGAGGAGTTCGCGCAGCTGTTCCCGGCCAGCGTGGTCGCGTGGCTGGTTGCACGGGCCGGCGCACCAGAGCGGGTCGATGGGCGCGATTACTACCGTCTGGTCGATGGCGAGGAACTGCCAGTACTGGTCGCCACGCGCATGAGCCTGAGCTTCCCGCTGCTGATCAGCGCGGTGCCGCTGCACGAGCCGGCCCGTCGCGAACGTCGCTGCGAGCCCGTGGCGGATGCCGAGCCACCGCGCGACAACACCAACGTGGCTGACAGCATGGAAGGGCTCACCAGTGGTGGCCAGAGCTGTGGTCCGGTGATCACCGCCTTCCGTGTGTGCTGGTTCTCCGATGGCGGGATCAGCAGCAACTTCCCGATCCACCTGTTCGATGCCGCGTTGCCTCGCTGGCCCACGTTCGGTATCAATCTGGTCTACGCGCAGGCCGCCGAGGCGATCAGTGCCGTGCCGGAGGGTGAGACGAACGCGCATGCGCGTGCGGAGCAGGCGGTGTTCCTGCCGACCGAGAACCGCCATGGCTGGCAGCGCACCTACCAGTCCATCGCGCGGCCGCTGGCCGCCGCGGAGATGTCCGGCTTTCTTTTCTCGATCGTCTCGACCATGCAGAACTGGCGCGATGTGCTGCAGGCGCGTGCGCCGGGCTACCGCGACCGCATCGTGCATGTCGCGCTGGAGGGCGACGAAGGCGGCATGAACCTGGACATGCCACAGGCCGTGCTCAGCCGCATCGCCGACAAGGGCAGCATCGCCGGGGAGCGCTTCTGCGATTTCTCCTTCGCCAACCACTATTGGATCCGTTGGCGCAATCTGGCCTCGGCCTACCAGCGCTACACGCTGGATGTGGCGCGCACCGATGACCCCGCACAACGCGTGGCGGCATACGAAGCGGCGTATCAAAGTGTGGCCACCGGCACGCCGGTGCCGCCGTCGTACCGCTTGAGCTCGGAAGACAGACGCCGCGAATCGCAGCAGTTGTGGCGGCACATGGTCGAGCAGGGCCAGACCTGGGAAGACCTCGGGCCGGACCTCACCGACGGCGCGCCGCGCCCGCTGCCGCAGATGAAGGTCACACCGATCTACTGATCCGGGGATGGACCGCATCCTGATCCGAAATGCGCGCCGTTGGTCGGCTTCCCATGAAACGTCACATGACCGGTAGAGCCGACCGTTGGTCGGCTGCGCTCCGCAACGGGGCCAACATTCTCGGCATCGGACGCAAGTCGACCAACGGTCGACGCTACCCGCGGCCTGGCAGCTGCGGGAACGCGCGCTGCATGCAATCCTCGCGCGGGCACACCCGGCAGCCCGGGCCGATCGACACCGAGTTGCCCGGGCTCTGGATATCCAGCCCACGCGTGTAGATCAACCGCTCGGCGTGCTGCAGATCGCAGCCCAGCGCCACCGCGAACGTTTTGCGCGGCTGGCCATGCCCGATCGGGCCGCTGCTGACCTGCCGCGCCAGCCAGAAGTGGCGGCGTCCGTCAGGCATGCGCGCGGTCTGGGTCAGTACGCGCCCCGGTTGGTTGAAGGCCTCGTACACGATCCACAACGGGCACGAGCCACCCACCTGTGAGAAGTGGAAGTCGGTAGCCGAATGCCGTTTGGAGACATTCCCGGCGCGGTCCACGCGGATGAAGAAGAACGGCAGGCCGGGCGCGCTGCGCCGGGCCAGCGTGCTCAAGCGATGGCAGACCGCCTCGAAGCCCACGCCGAAGCGATGGGCGAGCGCATCGATGTCGTACGCGCTGTGCTCGGCGGCACGCAGGAACTGCGCATACGGCATCACCAGCGCACCGGCGAAGTAGTTGGACATGCCGATCCGGGCCTGCGCGATCTGCTCTGCTTCGCCGAACCCGGCGCGTGCGATCACCGCATCGATCTGCACCGCGTAGCCGAGCAGGGCCAGCTCGGCCGCCATCTGGAACGCCTGCTGGCCCGGCTCCAGGTAGTCGGGCAGCCACAAGGTGCGGCTGCCGCCGTCGTAGACGCGCTTCTCGCGCCCGGCCTGCAGCGGCCCCACTTCCACCAGCACGCCGTGGCGGTCGGCCAGCAGCTGGCGCAGTCGCGGCGCCACATGCCCGGCCACCAGCCCCCATTCGCCGAACAACTGCTCGGCCAAGTCATCCAGCTCGGGGATGTGGTTGTGCATGCGGTTGAAGAAATCGCGGACCTGGTCGCCCGCGGGCAGCGCCTGCCCGGCATGCACATCGCCCAGCTGGAACTCCAGCGCGGCGGCATGCTCGCGCAGCATCAGGTGGCGGCGGTGCAGGTCGAGCAGGGCACGGCTGATCTGCGGCAGGTTGCCCGCCATCGCGCGCAGTTCGGTGCTGCTGACATCGGCCAAGCCCAGGTCGCGCAGGGTCTCGCCCAGCGATTCCTGCAGCGCGCCGGGGTCATCGACCTCGAACAGTTCGCTGACGTCGCCCAGTACGTCGCGCAGCTTGCCCTGCACCGCCGGGGTCAGCGGCCGCTTGTTGCGCTCGATCTGGTTCAGGTAGCTGGCTGACAGCCCCAGCGCCTTGGCCAGGGCCAGCTGGCTGTAGCCGCGCTGCTCGCGCAGCTTGAGCAGACGCAGGCCGATCTGGCGTTGGACGGGCTGGCTATTCACAGAATTCACAAGAATCGTAGCGGGCATTGGCCAGATTAAGCGCATACAGGCCGGAAATCGAGGGTGGCACTGTGAATAATGCCAACAACTTTCGACCCGCCGGGATTGTCCATGACTGTTGCAGCGCCCCGTACCCGCATGTTGATCGATGGCCAGTTCATCGAATCGGCCAGCTCGCATTGGCAGAACGTGGTCAATCCGGCCACCCAGGACGTCCTGGCCCAGGTTCCGTTTGCCACCCCCAGCGAAGTCGACGCCGCCGTCGCCTCGGCCAAGGAAGCGTTCAAGACCTGGCGCAAGACCCCGATCGGCACCCGCGCGCGCATCTTCCTGAAGTACCAGCAGCTGATCCGCGAGAACATGAGCGAGCTGGCCCACATCCTCAGCGCCGAGCAGGGCAAGACCGTGCCGGATGCCGAGGGCGATGTGTTCCGCGGCCTGGAAGTGGTCGAGCACGCTGCCGCGATCGGCAACCTGCAGCTCGGCGAGCTGGCCAACAACGTGGCCAACGGCGTGGACACCTACACCCTGCTGCAGCCGCTCGGCGTCTGCGCGGGCATCACTCCGTTCAACTTCCCGGCCATGATTCCGCTGTGGATGTTCCCGATGGCCATCGCCACCGGCAACACCTTCATCCTCAAGCCGTCCGAGCAGGACCCGATGGTCACCATGCGCCTGGTCGAACTGGCGCTGGAAGCGGGTATCCCCAAGGGCGTGCTGAACGTCGTGCACGGCGGCGAAGACGTGGTCAACGCGATCTGCGACCACCCGGATATCAAGGCGGTGTCCTTCGTCGGTTCCACCCGCGTCGGCACCCACGTGTACAACCGCGCCTCGCTGGCCGGCAAGCGCGTGCAGTGCATGATGGGCGCCAAGAACCACGCGGTGGTGCTGCCGGACGCCAACAAGGAACAGAGCCTCAACGCGATGGTCGGTGCCGCCTTCGGTGCGGCCGGCCAGCGCTGCATGGCCGCCTCCACCCTGGTGCTGGTCGGCGAAGCACGCGAGTGGGTGCCGGACCTGGTGGCCAAGGCCAAGACGCTGAAGGTCAGCGGCGGCAGTGTCGCCGGTACCGACGTCGGCCCGGTGATCTCCTGCGCCGCGCGTGAGCGTGTCGAAGGCCTGATCGCCTCGGGCGTGGAGCAGGGCGCCAAGCTGGTGCTCGATGGTCGCAACCCGCAGGTCGATGGCTTCGAGAAGGGCAACTTCGTTGGCCCGACCATCTTCGCCGGCGTCAAGCCGGGCATGCGCGTGTACGACGAGGAAATCTTCGGGCCGGTGCTGGTGATCCTCGAAGCGGACACGCTCGAAGACGCCATCGCACTGATCAACGCCAACCCGAACGGCAACGGTACCGCGCTGTTCACCCAGTCGGGTGCGGCCGCCCGCAAGTTCCAGGAAGACATCGACGTCGGCCAGGTCGGCATCAACGTGCCGATCCCGGTGCCGGTGCCGCTGTTCTCGTTCACCGGTTCGCGCGCCTCCAAGCTCGGCGACCTGGGCCCGTATGGCAAGCAGGTGGTGATGTTCTACACCCAGACCAAGACGATCACCTCACGCTGGTTCGATGACGAGACGCTGGGTCACGGCGTCAACACCACCATCAGCCTGAAGTAAGCAACAGCAACAACGGAGTTCGACCATGAGCCACTCGATGACGACGGAACTCGACGAAGCGCAGCAGGCCTATAGAGAGGCAGCGCGTGACTTCGCCCAGGCCGAACTGGCGCCGCACGCCGCGCGATGGGATGCGGAGGGCATCTTTCCGCGCGAGGCGATCGCCAAGGCAGGGGAACTCGGGTTCTGTGGGTTGTACATGGACCCCGAGGTCGGTGGCAGCGGCTTGAGCCGTCTGGACGCCGCCGTCGTCATCGAGGAGCTCGCCAATGTGGATCCGTCCACGGCGGCCTATGTCAGCATCCACAACATGGCGTCGTGGATGGTGGCCAAGTGGGGCCAGCAGAGCCTGCGTGCCGCGTGGGGTGCAGACCTCTCTTCCGGCACCAAGCTGGCCTCGTACTGCCTGACCGAGCCGGGTGCCGGCTCGGACGCGGCCTCGCTGAAGACCAGCGCGGTACGTGACGGCGACGATTACGTACTCAACGGCTCCAAGGCCTTCATCTCCGGCGCCGGTGCCACCGAACTGCTGGTGGTGATGGCGCGTACGGGTGGCCCGGGCGCCGGCGGCATCAGTGCGATCGCGGTGCCGGCCGACCTGCCGGGCATCAGCTATGGCCGCAAGGAAGAGAAGATGGGCTGGAACAGCCAGCCCACCCGCGGGATCACGTTCGAGAACGTGCGCGTGCCGGTCAGCCATCTGCTCGGCGAGGAAGGCAGTGGTTTCAAGCTGGCCATGAAGGGCCTGGACGGCGGCCGCATCAACATCGCCGCCTGTTCGCTGGGCGCTGCCCAGGGCGCACTGGATGCCGCCCGCCGCTACATGGGCGAGCGCCGCCAGTTCGGCAAGGCGCTGTCGGAATTCCAGGCGCTGCAGTTCAATCTGGCCGACATGGCCACCCAGCTGGTCGCCGCCCGGCAGATGGTGCACACCGCCGCGCGCAAGCTCGACGCGGGTGCCAGCGATGCCAACGTGTGGTGCGCGATGGCCAAGCGCTTCGCCACCGATGCCGGTTTCAACATCTGCAACGACGCGCTGCAGATCCACGGCGGCTACGGCTATATCCGTGAATACCCGATTGAACGGCTGCTGCGTGATTCGCGCGTGCACCAGATCCTGGAAGGCACCAACGAGATCATGCGTGTGATCGTGGCCCGCCACCTGCTCAACACTGAAGAGGAACTGCGATGATGGAGTGGCGCCAGCATGATCATGTCGGCCTGAAGGTCGAGGCCGATGGCCACGTCGCGGTCATCACCCTCAACAACCCGCCGGCGCATACCTGGACCGTGCACAGCCTGACCGCGCTGCGCGATCTGGTCGGCGCGCTCAATGCAGACCGCGATATCTACGCGCTGGTGATCACCGGCGATGGCGAGAAGTTCTTCTCTGCCGGTGCCGACCTGAAGCAGTTCGCCTCCGGCGACAAGGCCGCCGCACGCGAAGCTGCACGTCGCTTCGGCGAGGCGTTCGAAGCCCTGTCCGGCTTCCGTGGTGTCTCCATCGCGGCGATCAACGGCTACGCGATGGGCGGCGGCCTGGAATGCGCACTGGCCTGCGACCTGCGCATCATCGAAGAACACGCCCAGGTGGCGCTGCCGGAGGCCACCGTCGGCCTGCTGCCGTGCGCCGGTGGCACCCAGAACCTGCCGCGCCTGGTCGGCGAAGGCTGGGCAAAGCGCATGATCCTGTTGGGCGAGCGCATCGATGCGGATACCGCACTGCGTATCGGCTTGGTCGAAGAGAAGGTCGCCAAGGGCGAAGCCAAGGCGCTGGCCTTGGCATGGGCGCACAAGGCGGGCAAGCAGAGCCCGACCAGCATCGCTGCGTGCAAGACGCTGGTGCAGGCAACCCGCACCGGTACCCACGCCTCGGCGCTGGTGGCCGAGCGCGAGGCCTTCGTCGATCTGTTCGACAGCGCCGACCAGGCCGAGGGCGTGAACGCCTTCCTGGAAAAGCGCGCTGCGCAATGGAAGAACGCATGAGCACGGTCGTCGCCAACGACGAGGCGCCGGTGCTGTTCGAAGAGCGCGCTGCCGGCAACGGCACGCGCATCGGCATCGCCACGCTCAACGCAGCGCGTACCCTCAACGGGTTCTCGCTGCCGATGGCGCACCTGCTGCGCGAGCGGCTGGAGGCCTGGGCCGTTGATGACGGCATCGCGCTGGTCGTGCTGCAGGGCGCGGGCGAAAAAGCCTTCTGCGCCGGCGGCGACCTGCACAGCCTGTACCGCAGCATGGTCGACTACCGCGAGAGCGGAAAGACCGACATCCGCGACAACAGCTATGCCGCCGAGTTCTTCGACGTGGAGTACCGCGTCGACTACGCGATCCACACCTATCCCAAGCCGATCCTGTGCTGGGGCCATGGCATCGTCATGGGCGGTGGCATCGGCCTGATGTCCGGCGCCAGCCACCGCGTGGTCAGCGAGCGCTCCAAGCTGGCGTTCCCGGAAATCACCGTCGGCCTGTTCCCGGACGTGGGCGGCAGCTGGCTGCTGCCGCGCGTGCCCGGCCACGGTGGCCTGTTCCTGGCCCTGACCGGTGCACCGCTCAACGCAGGTGATGCGATCTACGCCGGCCTGGCGGATATCCACATCGCCGAAGCCCAGCGCGAGACCGTGTTCAACGCGCTGGCGGACGTGCACTGGAGCCGCGAGGCCAAGCGCAACCACGAACAACTGACCGCGCTGCTGCAGCAGCATGCCAGCGATGCGGCCACCGGCCCGTTGCTGCGCAATGCCGCCACCGTGGATGCGCTGTGCGCCGGTGACGACGTCGGCGCGATCGTCGAGGCGATCCTTGCCCTGGAGACCGAGGACGCCTGGTTGAAGACTGCGAAAGCCACGCTCGCCGCCGGTGCGCCCGGCTCGGCGCGGCTCGCGTTCGAGCTGCAGGACCTGGCCGACGGCGCCTCGCTGGCCGAGGTCTACCGCATCGAGTACATCGCAGCACTGCATGCGGCCGCCCATGGCGATTTCGCCGAAGGCATCCGCGCGCTGCTGATCGACAAGGACCGCACCCCGAAGTGGCAGCCGCGCACGCTGGCGGACGCCACGGCCGAGTGGGCCCGCACCTTCTTCGTTTCGCCGTGGTCCGATGCCGCGCATCCGCTGGCCGACCTCGGCGCCACCGTCCCTGAAAGGAGCCACGCATGAGCCGTATTGCATTCATCGGGTTGGGCAACATGGGTGGCCCGATGGCCGCCAACCTGGCCAAAGCCGGTCACGCCGTGCGCGTGTTCGATCTGGTGCCGGCTGCCGTGCAGGCCGCCGTCGATGCCGGCGCCACCGCCGCCAGCTCCGCGCTGGATACCCTGACCGACGCCGAGATCGTCATCTCGATGCTGCCCGCCAGCCGCCACGTGGAAGGGGTCTACCTCGGTGGTGATGGCCTGCTGGCCGATATCCCGGGTGGCGCGCTGATCATCGATTGCAGCACCATCGCCCCGGCCACCGCCCGCAAGGTCGCCGAAGCGGCCGCGGCGCGTGGCCTGCAGATGCTGGATGCCCCGGTGTCCGGCGGTACCGCAGGTGCACAGGCCGGCACGCTGACCTTCATTGTCGGTGGCGAAGCCGAGGCACTGGAGCGGGCGCGCCCGCTGCTGCAGACCATGGGCAAGAACATCTTCCATGTCGGCGCCAGCGGTGCCGGCCAGGTGGCCAAGCTGTGCAACAACATGGCGCTGGGCGTGATCATGGCGGTGACCGGTGAGTCGATCGCGCTGGGCGTCGCACACGGGCTGGACCCGAAGGTGCTCTCGCAGATGATGGCGGTCAGCACCGGCCGCAGCTGGGCCACCGAAGTGTGCAACCCGTGGCCCGGCGTGCTGGAAAACGCCCCGGCCTCGCGTGGCTACAGCGGCGGCTTCGGCAGCGACCTGATGCTCAAGGACATGGGCCTGGCGGTGGAAGCAGCGATGAGTGTCGGAGCCTCGATACCGCTGGGCGAGCTGGCCCGCAACCTGTATTCGATGAATCACCAGGCCGGTCGCGGCAAGCTGGATTTCTCCAGCGTGGTGCAGCTGATCACGCACGACAAGTAGCGGGTAGTGCCGGCCGCTGGCCGGCAACTTCACTATCGAAACCGGTGACATCCGGCTTCACTGGTAGGCAACGACCGTTGGTCGTTGCGCGCCACACCAGACGCATCCCGTGGGCTTACCACGGGATCCACAGCGGTGGGATGGGCGGTTGCCAGGCTATAGAGCCAGGCAGCCGCCCATTTTTTCATCGCGTCACTCGGCCGTCGCCGGCGCGCCCGGCAAGTCCCGGCAGCGTGCCTGCATATGCTCGCCACCGGGTGTGCCGGCACGGATCTCCCCGTCCTGCAACCACCCGTAGATTTCGCGCCGCACGCGATACGCCGCATCCGCTGACTCGACCACGTCTGCATTGTCGCTGGCGAGCGGGGCACCCGGCAGTGCAGCCTCCGGGATCCTGCCCAGGACCGCCAGTTGCGTGCACAGACCGGCGTAATAGGCAGTGCGCTCGTCAACTGCACCGCGATCACCGGCGGCGAAGCCCAGGGCATGGAAGGTTTCATGAGCGACCAGGTCCACGAGATTGGCCTCGGTCCGCGCGCGCGCTTCGTAAACCCGCATGGCCAAGGTCAGATGCGGCACGCGGAAGCGCAGCGATCGGGTGCGCAGGTTCAGGCGCGTCCCGTGGGGCACGAGCAGTGCCGTATAGGCCGCGCGTCGCTCGGGATACCACTGCTGCGCGTGGCGTGCAGCGGCATCGATCAGGGCGCAGGCATCGGTAGCCGGCAGGGTCGCCGGCGGATAGGCCGCAATCCGGATGCGGGTTGCCGCGTCAGGGCAGGCGTAGGTCTCTGGCAGCCCGGGTGCAGCCGTGCCGGGCAGATACAGATCGGTCACCACGTGCACGAACCCGGCGCCGCGGAAGAGAGACAGCGCGTTCATCCCGTTCGAGGCGATCGCCTCGGGTGGCGCGATGGGAGCGGTAGCGCAGCCCCCCAGAAAACCGCTGAGCAACAGCGCGGCCAGAATCCTGTGCATGTCCGTTTGCCAGTGAGGATCGTCTGGCCAGTCTACCGGTGGCGACGGAGCTGTCTGCCCGTCGCCACGGCAGGTCATGCGGGGGGATCAGACCACCGTCAGCGTCACGTCGATGTTGCCGCGGGTGGCGTTCGAGTACGGGCACACGATGTGCGCCTTCTGCACCAGGTCTTCGACCTGCTCGCGCGGCAGGCCCGGGACCGAGATTTCCAGCGCCACTTCGATGCCGAAGCCGGTCGGGATCTGGCCGATGCCGACCTTGCCGGTGATCTGCGTTTCAGCCGGCAGAGCGACCTTGGCCTGGCCGGCCACATACTTCAGCGCGCCCAGGAAGCAGGCCGAGTAGCCGGCGGCGAACAGCTGCTCCGGGTTGGTGCCCGGGCCGCCCGCACCGCCCAGCTCGCGCGGGGTGGAGAGCTGGATGTCCAGCACGTTGTCGGAAGAGACGGCGCGGCCGTCGCGGCCGCCGTTGGCAGTGGCCTGGGCGGTATACAGAACGTTGGCAATGGACATGGGAATCTCCTGCGGAGTGAAAGGGGTGGGCCAGATGGCAGGTGTACTTTGCGCGTCTGCTCTGTACTTGTGGCAACATTTCGTCCAGAAAACTTGATCTGGAGTCCGCCATGGTCGACCGACTGCAATCCCTGCTGGACCGTTTCGCGGTGTCTGCCGAGGTCTTCCACGCTGGCGCGCTGTGCGGCATCAACGATCTGCCGGCAGACGGTGAGCGCGGCCAGCTGCATCTGATCCGCGACGGCGATGTACGCGTCGAGCACCCGGACGGCAGCACGCTGCAGATCACCACCCCCAGCGTACTGCTCTACCCGCGCCCGCTCGCGCACCGCTTCGTCACCGATGCCACGCGGGGCGCGGATTTCGCCTGCGCCAACCTGCAGTTCGAAGGCGGCGCCAACAACCCGGTCGCCGCTGCCCTGCCGCCGATCGTCTGCCTGCCGCTGGAAGGCTTGTACGGCGGCCAGCCGGTGCTGTCGCTGCTGTTCGAAGAAGCCTTCGCGCAGCGCTGCGGCCGCCAGGCGCTGCTGGATCGCCTGTTTGAAGTCGTGCTCATCCAGATCCTGCGCGCGCTGATGGAGAGTGGCCAGATCCGCGTCGGCCTGCTCGCCGGCATGGCGCATCCGCGCCTGCGTCACGCGCTGGTGGCCATGCATGAAGCGCCCGCCGATGAGTGGACGCTGGAGTCGCTCGCGCAGCGCGCCGGCATGTCACGCAGCGCCTTCGCCGACAGCTTCCGCGACACCATCGGCAGCACGCCCGGGCACTACCTGCAGGGCTGGCGCACCCGCCTGGTGCAGCAGGCGCTACGCCGTGGCCATCCACTCAAGCGCATCGCCGTCGATGTGGGTTACGGTAGCGAAGCCGCGTTGTCGCGCGCGTTCAAGGCACAGACCGGGCAATCGCCGCGGCAGTGGAAACAGGGCAGCGTGGCGACCGAGCGATAACGCGATGCGCGTCGCCAGCGCTCAGATCGCCCACTCCCGATCCGTCGTGAACATGATCGTCAGCCACCGGTCCGGCGACTCCTCACCCAGCGCTTCGCCGATCTCATCGCGCAGGCGATCCCATTCGATCAGCGCCCGCGGTGGATCATCGGCGCGTACCACGAAGAACAGTTCGATCTGCTCACCGCGCCCGACCTTGGCCACGTAACTGCGGTATTCCAGGAAACGATGCCTGGCCACGATATCGCGCGCGACTTCGTCCACATGCGTCTGCAGATCCAGCGGCGTGATCAGCAAAATGTCCGACAACGCCTGGCGCACCGTGCCCATCGGCGCGACGACCACGAACAGGCAGACCACCAGCAGGATCGCCGGATCGATGTAGGGCACCAGCCACGCCCACTGCGTGCCGCCCAGTACATAGCCGCCGAGGAAGGCGACCAGATAGGCGGCTGACATGCTCGCCGCGACCACCCAGTTCTTTGCATCAAGTGCGATGAAGTCCGAGCCGATCGTGCGGTTCGCGCGGCGCACGAACAGTGCCAGGCCGGTTTCGGCCACGATCGAGATCACCGCGAACAGGATCGCCGGCCCCAACGCGATCTCGCGCCCGCCGGACATCAGTGCGTCCACCGCATTGACCGCCGCGTACAGCGCCGCGCCGATCATCAACGTGCCGCTGACCCCGAGCACGATTGGCTCCAGGTGCCAGAAGCCCATGGTGAAGCGCTGGTTCAAGCGCGACTGCAGGGTATCCACATGGGTCGACAGGCTGATCAGGCGCACCACCAGCAGCGAAAGCCAGGTCATGACCACGTCGATCAGCCCGTAGATGCCGTCGAAGATGATCAGCGAGGAGTTGGCCAGCAGGCCGAAGGCCACCGCGGCGGCGGCCATCGCCAAGGAGGCGGCGATCGACAGGCGCAGGACGCCTTGTTCGGTGGTGGGGTCGAAGCTGGGAAGGCGAAGTGCGGGCATGGCTGCCTGGGAGGGACGTGCAGGGCTGCATTGTCTACTGCCATGGTTGCAGGCGTGTACTCCCTATGCGGTCCTGGGATCGTCGGGCTCCACGGGCAGCGTTCATGGGAAGGAGGTAAACTATTGATTGCGCTGGTATTGCCAGTGAATCCAGATAGCCCCGCGCCGCATGACCCAGTCCGCCACCGCCGCCGCCGCGCGTTACGCCGCCTCCCTGCGCCTGTCCGTCGCCCCGATGATGGACTGGACGGACCGCCATTGCCGGTATTTCCACCGGTTGCTGGCGCCGGGCGCACGGCTGTACACCGAGATGGTGCACGCCAACGCGGTGATCCACGGCGACCGTGAGCGCCTGCTGGGCTTCGACGGCAGCGAGCACCCGCTGGCCCTGCAGCTCGGTGGCAGCGATCCGGCCCTGCTGGCCCAGGCCGCCCGCATCGCGCAGGAATGGGGCTACGACGAGGTCAACCTCAACTGCGGCTGCCCGTCCGACCGCGTGCAGGCCGGGCGCTTCGGTGCCTGCCTGATGCGCGAGCCGGCGCTGGTTGCCGAGTGCGTGGGCGCGATGGTCGCCGCGGTGGACATCCCCGTCACGGTCAAGTGCCGCTTGGGCGTGGATGACGACAACGACTACGAAACATTCGTTAACTTCGTCGATCAATCGGCCAACGCCGGCAGCGCGATGTTCGTGGTACATGCCCGCAACGCGTGGCTGAAGGGCCTCTCGCCGAAGGAAAACCGCGAAGTGCCGCCGCTGCGTTACGACTGGGCGCACCGTCTCAAGGCCGACCGCCCGCAGCTGCAGATCGTCCTCAACGGTGGCCTGGCCACGGTCGAGGCCGCGCAGGCCCAGTTGCCGGCGCTGGACGGGGTGATGCTGGGCCGTGCCGCCTACCACGACCCCTACGTGCTGCATCAGCTGGAGGCGGCCCAGACCGGTGCCCCGCTGCAGTCGCGCGAGGCGCTGCTGCGCGCCATGCAGCCTTACATCGAGGCCCAGCTGGCCCGAGGGCTGGCGCTCAAGCACATCACCCGCCACCTGCTGGGCCTGTTCCATGGCCAGCCGGGCGGCCGTGCCTTCCGCCAGATCCTGAGCGAAGGCTCGCACCGTGTCGGCGCCGACTGGAGCCTGATCGAGCAGGCGCTGGCGGTGACCCGCGCCCAGGCCGAACGCGTCGCCGCGTGAGCCGCGTCACCCTGTCGAGTTGACAAGGGCCCCGCTTTGGCCGCCAATGTTCACTTAGATGAACGGCGCGGGGAGGCAACCGGAAAAGTTCAGACCGGATTCACTGGCTAAAACCAAGAATTCGCTAAAGATTCGTAAAGCGCCGGCCCAGGCTGGCGGTTGCCGATTCACAACTTTTGAACGTTTAGCCGCGCTCCGCTAGGATCAGACCGATGTTCTCCGTGACCCGCCACCGCCGCATTGCTGCCTTCGCCCTTCTGGCGACGGGCGCAGCTGCCTCCACCAGTGCGTGGGCGCAGATGCCGCCGCCGGAAGCGGCCCGTGCCGAGATGATGCGTACGGCCGAACGCGGCGGTCCGCAGGAGCGCTCGCTGTCCGATGCCGTGCGTCGGGTGCAGCGGACTACCGGTGGACACATCCTCGGCGCCGAGCGCGTGCCCTTCGATGGGCGCGATATCAACCGGGTGAAGTACATGGATGATCGCGGTCGCGTCCGCTATATGGACGATCCGGCGACATCGCGTTCACAGCCCCGCACGCCGCGCTCGGATATGTCATCACTACGCGGCGATAACCCCTGAACAGGGATAGTTGTCCGCAGTCATCTGCATTACCCACTGGCCCCATGGGGCCATACCCAGGACACTAGGGAGAGTTCATGCGTATCCTTCTGGTCGAAGACGAAGCCCCGCTGCGGGAAACACTGGCAGCCCGGCTCAAGCGCGAAGGCTTTGCCGTCGATGCTGCGCAGGACGGTGAGGAAGGTCTGTACATGGGCCGCGAAGTTCCGTTCGACGTCGGCATCATTGATCTGGGCCTGCCCAAGATGTCGGGCATGGAGCTGATCAAGGCCCTGCGCGACGAGGGCAAGAAATTCCCGGTGCTGATCCTGACCGCGCGTTCGAGCTGGCAGGACAAGGTCGAGGGCCTCAAGCAGGGCGCCGACGATTACCTCGTCAAGCCGTTCCACGTGGAAGAGCTGCTGGCCCGCGTCAATGCGCTGCTGCGCCGTGCCGCCGGTTGGAGCAAGCCGACGCTGGAGTGTGGCCCGGTCGCGCTGGATCTTGCCGCGCAGACGGTCAGCGTCAACGGCAGCAACGTGGACCTCACCAGCTACGAATACAAGGTGCTGGAGTACCTGATGATGCATGCCGGTGAACTGGTCTCCAAGGCCGACCTCACCGAACACATCTATCAGCAGGACTTCGACCGCGACTCGAACGTGCTGGAGGTCTTCATCGGCCGCCTGCGCAAGAAGCTCGATGCCGACGGCGAACTCAAGCCGATCGAAACCGTGCGTGGCCGCGGTTACCGCTTCGCCATTCCGCGCAACGAAGGCTGAGCTGCGGCTGGCGATAGATGATGTCCGGCCGTCTGTGGTTCTTTAAACGCTGGCGGCCGCGCTCACTGCAGGCGCGCCAGCTGTTGGCCGCCTCGGTGGGCCTGGTGGCCTTCCTGGCCCTGGCCGGCTACGCGCTGGACGCTGCCTTCGCCGATACCGCGAAGGCCAATCTGCGCGAGCGGCTGAAGAACTACGCCACCGCGTATGCGGCCGGCATCGACTTCACCCGCGACCGCTCGCTGTACATCCGCGAGCAGCCACCGGATCCGCGCTTTGACGTGCCGGGCAGCGGCCTCTACCTGCAGGTCGTGATGCCGGACGGCAAGGGCAACTCCATGTCCGCCGAAGGCCCGATGCTGCCCACCGTGGGCGGCGGCATGCTGGCCCCGCGCCAGGAAGTCTTCGAAGGCCCGTTGCCGATGATCCAGATCGACGGCAGCGAGGGCTCGGCCTACCGCTATGGCATGGGCCTGGTCTGGGATGCCGACGCCGACCCGGCCACCGAATTCCCGTACACGATCTACGTGCTGGAAGACTCGCGCGCGCTGGGTGCACAGCTGCGCGTGTTCCGCGGGCGGGTGTGGTTCTACCTCGGCGGCATCGGCCTGATCCTGCTGCTGCTGCAGACGGTCATTCTGCAGTGGAGCCTGCGCCCGATGCGGCGCGTGATCAACGAACTGACCAAGGTGCAGCGCGGTGAAACCGAGCGCATGAGCGAGCGCCATCCGCGCGAGCTGGAGCCGCTGACCGACAGCATCAACGCCTTCATCGAGAGCGAGCGCGAGAACCTCGAACGCCAGCGCAACACCTTGGCCGATCTCGCGCACAGCCTGAAGACGCCGCTGGCGGTGTTGCGCACGCAGCTCGACAGCGGCGCACGCGATGAGGATCTGCGCGAGGAATTCGACGTGCAGCTGCGGCGCATGAACAACCTGGTGTCCTACCAGCTGGCGCGCGCGGCATCCTCCGGTCACAAGCTGTTCTCCGCCCCGTTGCCGATCGAATCCAACGCCGAGGAAATCGTGCGGGGCCTGGAGAAGGTGTACGCCTCCAAGGGCGTGCTGTGCGAATTCGATATCGACCCGGCCGCACGTTTCCACGGCGAGCCCGGTGATCTGCAGGAACTGCTCGGCAACCTGCTGGAGAACGCCTTCAAGTGGGCCAAGCGTCGCGTGCTGTTGACCGCGCACCCGTTGCCGGCACCCGGTGCGCGTCGCGCGGGGCTGGTGCTGTCGGTGGATGACGATGGCCCGGGCATCGCACCGGAAGACATCGCCAAGGTGCTGCAGCGTGGCGTGCGTGGCGATGAGCGCGTGCAGGGTCACGGCATCGGCCTGTCGATCGTGCAGGACCTGATCAAGGATTACCGCGGCGAGCTGCAGGTGAAGCGTTCGCCGGAATTGGGTGGTGCACGCTTTGAAGTGAAGCTGCCGCCCGGGCCGTAACGCATCACCGCATCAGCGGTGACGGACCATAGAACCGCTGCAGATGCCCGGCCACCGCCGGCATCTCGCGCGCCAGCAGCGCCGGTGCGGAGAAGTGGTACTCGCTGACCACGGCAAAAAACTCCTCCGGCGCCTCGGACGCATACGGATCGATCAGCGTCTCGCGGCCTTGGTCCACCTCGGCGCAGAACGCGTCATAGGCCTGCTGGAAATCCGCCGCCCATTGTTTCTGCCACGCCCGCGGCAACGGCGGCGTGCCGTCGATCGCCCCGTCCAGCGCATCGATCTTGTGCGCCATCTCATGCACGGCCACACAGAACCCGGCCTCCGGGTCGGCGATGTCGGCCTGGATATCGGCCCACGACAGAATCAGCGGGCCGCTGTCCCAGGATTCGCCAATCAGCGCATCGTCCCATTCGTGCAGCACGCCGGCCGCATCCACTTGGCTGCGGTGCACGCGGAACGCCTCGGGATACACGATCAGCTGCGACCAGCCACGCAGGCCGATCTCGCCGATTTCCAGCAGCGGCAGGCAGCAGAGCGCGGCCAGCAACACGCCATCGGCGTCCGCCAGCTGCAGTTCGGCAGCGGGGCTGATGGTTTTCTCGTGCAGGAAGCGGGCCGCCAGGGCACGCAGGCGTTCGCGGCGGGCAGGGTCCAGCTGCTGCAGCCAGGCGGCGCGGCGGCAGGTAGTGTCCCAGAGGGTAGGGTCGATCTCGCGTGGCGTGCGGCGCAGCCAGCCCAACAGTCGTTCGATCAGCGGAACATACCTGGCAGGAAGCTGTGCCACTTCGGTGCGCGCAGGCGTGGCAGCACGTCGTCATCGCCGCCACCGCCGGTGCTGGTACCGCTGCTGGCGCTGGGCTTCACCGCGGCCGGTGCCGCAGCCGCCGAAGCCGATGCCGGTGCGCTGCGCTCGTTCTCGTTGGCCGAATAGACACACGCGCCGCGGCCCGCCGTGGTGAGCGCATCGGAAGCATGCGCGGCCAGCGGGGCCATCAGGAGGAGCAGGCAATGGGCGAACGGGCGCATCGTCAACATCCAGCGGCGGGTCAAGTTCTCGATTCTAGCCCGATTCGGCCAGGGGATTGGAAGGCCCCCGGGCGGGCGCTGGCGGCGGCTTTCCCGCATACTTTTCCCGTTTACCCGATGGAAGCTGCCGTGGACGACCGCCAACTGCTGGCCAAACTGGGCGCCGGGCGCCTGTCCGGCGACGCGCTGGCGCGCGAGCTGGGCCAGACCCGTGCCGCGATTTGGAAGCGGATTCAAGGACTTAGGGAGGCTGGCGTCGATATCGACGGCCGCGCCGGTGACGGCTACCAGTTGCAGCAGCCGCTGGATCTGCTGGACGCCGAGGCCATCCAGGCCGCGTTGCCGGCCGCGGCCGGCGGCCAGCTGACCTCCCTGCAGGTGGCCTGGTCGGTCGCGTCAACGAACACCGAATTGCTGCGCTGCAGCGCGCCAGAGCGCGGGGCGATGGCCCTGCTGGCCGAGCGTCAGACGCGTGGCCGTGGCCGCCGCGGGCGGGCCTGGGCCTCGCCGCTGGCGGCGCATATCTACCTTTCGGTGCTACGCGGGTTTGCCGGTGGTCTCTCGCGGCTGGGCGGGCTGAGCCTGGTCGCCGGGGTCGCGGTGGCCGAAGCACTGCGCGAGGCCGGCTATCCAGGCGTCGCCCTGAAGTGGCCCAATGACCTTGTCGTCGACGGGCACAAGCTCGGCGGCCTGCTGATCGAGGGCGGCGGTGAATTCGCCGGTCCGGCGCGCGCGGTGATTGGCCTCGGCGTCAACGTCCGGATGCCCGCTGCGTTCGCGGCGGAGATCACCCAGCCCTGGACCGATCTGGATACGCTCTCCGGCGCACAGACCTCGCGCAACGCGGTGGTCGCGCACATCCTCGCCGCCCTGCTGCCCGCACTGGACGCCTTCGAGCAGGACGGCCTCGCGCCGTTCCTCGCCCGGTATGCCGCGCTGGACAGCCTGGCCGGGCGCGAGGTGCAGGTGGAAGAAGGCGGCGTGCTGTTTGCCGGCACGGCGCTGGGTCTGGCCGACGACGGGGCGCTGCGTGTGCGCATCGACGGCGGTGAACGGGTTTTCCATGCGGGCGAAGTCAGCGTGAGGGCGCAATGAGCGACTGGTTGTTTGATCTGGGCAATTCGCGCTTCAAGTTCGCGCCGCTGCAGGGCGTGCGCGCGGGCGACGTGCAGGCGTGGCCGCATGGTGCTGAAGCGATGCCGGCCGCGGCACTGGATGCGCTGCCGTCGGGCGACACCGCCTACGTTGCCAGCGTTGCCGCACCCTCGTTGACCACCGCCATGCTGGATGTATTGCAGGCACGCTTCCGCCATGTCCGGGTGGCGCGCACCGAAGCCGACTACGCCGGTGTGCGGATCGCTTATGCCGATCCCACCCGCTTCGGCGTGGACCGCTACCTGGCGCTGCTGGCCGTGGCCGCGCGTGGCCAGGCCGTGCTGATTGCCGGCGTGGGCACCGCACTGACCATCGATCTGCTGGATGCCGAGGGCCAGCATCACGGCGGGCGTATCTCGGCCTCGCCCACCACGATGCGCGAAGCCTTGCATGCACGTGCCGTGCAGTTGCCGGCGGCGGGCGGTGACTACAGCGAGTTCGCCAATGACACGGCCGATGCGCTGGCCTCCGGCTGCGATGGGGCGGCGGTGGCCCTGATCGAACGCAGTCGTGTGCAGGGCGGCGAGCGGCTCGGCGCGTTGCCGCATCTGCTGGTGCACGGCGGCGGTGCGCCGGCCCTGCTGCCGCTGCTCGGCGATGCCGAATTCCAGCCCGCGCTGGTGCTTGATGGGCTGGCCCGCTGGGCCGTGCATCAACCGCCGTCGGCAGGCTAGGATCAACCGATGCTTACCCGTGCCCTGATCGTCGTCCTGGTCATCCTCAACCTCGGTGTCGCCCTGTGGTGGCTGCTGCGCGGCGAACCGGCCAGCGCACCGCCGGCATCGCCCGTCGGTGTGGCGCAGTTGGAAGTGCTGCCGAGCACGCAGGCGCCGCCGGCCACGGCGACGCCGGTGACCGCGGCACCGGCACTGCAGGACGTCACGCCCGCCTCCGCGTCCGCGCCTGTGACACAGCCGCCGGTGACCACCGCCGCGCCGGCCACCGCCGTGGCCGACACGCCTGCGCCAACGCCGGCTGCCAGCGTCCCTGCACCGGCCCCGGTGGCCGCAGCGCCCACACCGGCCGCCGTACCCGCACCCGTCACCGCGACACCCACTCCCGCCCAATGCGTGAGCCTGGGGCCCTTCGCGGACCGCGCAACGGCCCAGACCGCCCAGTCGCGCGCCGGGAATGCCCTGCGTGGCGCCAAGCTGCGTGAGGTCGCCGATGCCGGCGCCACCCGCTACCGCGTGCTGCTGCCGCCCGCCGCCAGCCGTGAGGAGGCGCAGGCCACGGTCAAGCGCATCGTCGCGGCCGGCGTGAGCGACTACTACATCATTGCCCAGGGCAAGGACACCAACGCCATCGCGCTTGGCCAGTACCGCAATCGCGAAGGCGCGGATCGCCGCCTGGCCGCCCTGAGCGCCGCCGGTTTCAAGGCGACCATGGTCGCCAGCGGGGGCGATGGCAGCGCGCAGTGGTGGCTGGATGCGACCCTTGCCGAAGGCACCGACCCCGCCGTGGCCCGCCAGCGCAGCGGCGCAGCTCAGCACCGCTCGCTGGAATGCGCGCGCTTGCGCTAGAATCCCGGCTCCGCGACGGGTCGTCCCGCCGCAATGCCCATGCCGGCATAGCTCAGTTGGTAGAGCAACCGCCTTGTAAGCGGTAGGTCCCCAGTTCGAATCCGGGTGCCGGCACCATTGATGCACGGTCGATGACGACTGCTGCAGCGCCGCGAGTCGTATCCCCCCGCGCTGGCTATGCTGGTCCTCTTTGCAATGGAGGCAACAGCGATGGCGATGTATTCCCCGGTTTCCCTGATTGGCGTGCCCACCGATGTTGGCGCGGGCCACCGTGGCGCGGGTCTGGGACCGGACGCCCTGCGCATCGCGGGCCTGGGTGATGCGCTCACCGCGCGCGGCGTGGACGTACGCGACCTCGGCAATCTGGCCGGTCCGCGCAACCCGTGGACGGCACCGGTGCAGGGCTACCGCCATCTGGATGAGGTGGTGGCCTGGAACCGTGCGTTGATGGACGCCACCTACGCCGAGCTGCAGGCCGGGCGCATGCCGATCATGTTGGGCGGCGACCACTGCCTGGGGATCGGCTCGATCACCGCCGTCGCGCGCTGGTGCCGCGAACAGGGCAAGGACCTGCGCGTGCTGTGGCTGGACGCGCATTCGGACTTCAACACCAGCGAGGTCACGCCGTCGGGCAACGTCCACGGCATGCCGGTAGCCTGCCTGTGCGGCCTGGGCCCGGACGCGTTGACCCGGCTCGGCGGCGACGCCCCGGCGATCCGCCCACAGCAGGTGCACCAGATCGGCATCCGCTCGGTGGACCAGGAGGAAAAGCGCCTGATCAAGCAGCATCAGGTGGATGTCTATGACATGCGCTACATCGACGAAGCCGGCATGAAGCGCACGATGGAGGCAGCGCTGGCCGGCATCGACGCCAACACGCACCTGCACGTCAGCTTCGACGTGGATTTCCTGGATCCGAGCATTGCACCCGGCGTCGGCACCACCGTGCCGGGCGGGGTCAATTACCGTGAAGCGCAGCTGGTGATGGAGATGATCGCCGACACCGGGCGCATGGGCTCGCTGGACATCGTCGAGCTGAATCCGCTGCTGGACAACCGCAATGCGACCGCCGAACTGGCCGTCGATCTGGTCGAAAGCCTGTTCGGGAAATCGACGCTGATGCGCGATTGAGAACGCTTGGCTGAACCGCGTTTTCCTGCGTTCACATCCGCTGCACGCCTCTCCAGCCAGATTGCACGTCACGCGGCGCCGTGTGTTTCCACTCACGGCACTGCAGGTCAGGAAGGGGGGCTGCGCTGGCGTGCTCTCCTGACAGGCGGGACCGGATTTCGGTATTGAATTTGAACAACCAGGAGAACCCCATGAAGCGTGTTATCGCACTGATGCTGTTGTCGATGTTCTCGGTGGCCATGCTGTCCGGCTGCAACACCGTTGCTGGTGCAGGCAAGGACGTGCAGAAGGCCGGTGAATCGGTCGAAGACGCTGCCAAGGGCAACTGATCCGCGGATCAGCAGTCAACGGAAAAGGCCGGGGATTCCCGGCCTTTTTCATGCGCGCGAGATAACCGCGCGATCACAGTGTGGCTGCATGCCGTAGTGAATCCATTCAAGCTCGTGAGCGCGTGTTTCATCGCTGGTTGACCGTATGCCAACGTGCACCGTCGCATTCTGGCCCCACGGCGAGATGGCCGTTGCAATCAAGGATGCGAACCCATGAACAAAGACATCATTTCCGGCAAGTGGACGCAGCTCAAGGGCAAGGCGCAGGCCAAGTGGGGCGACCTGACCGACGACGATTTCAAGGTGGCCGAAGGCAATGCCGAATACTTGGCAGGGCGCCTGCAGGAACGCTATGGCTGGGCACGTGACCGTGCTGAAACCGAGGTCCGCGACTTCGAAGCGGCCATGCGCAAGGATTATCCGGATTACCACTGAGTGGTGATCCAGTACGACGGATCAGCCGTCGGGGGTTGAAACCGGGACGGGCCGCGAGAGCGGCCCGTTTTTCATGCGCGTCGTTCCCGATCAGCGGCCTGGATACGGCGGCGGATCCGGCACGTACCGGTTGGGGAATGCCTGGGGTTCACCGCGTGCCGGTGTGCCCGTCCGTGGAATGATCCCGCGGGCGATCAGAGTGCGTTCGCTGTCGTAGCGGACCTGCACCTGCTGCACCGGGTAGGGGGTATCGCGTTCAAAGGCGGTGTTGCGCACGCGGGAGGCCTCGCGCTCGCCATGACCGGTGCCGAGCTGGGGGGGCGGTGCGGAGGAGCCGGTGACACGCACACTTTCCAGTGAGGACGAGCGTGCCTGTGGGCGCGCCTTGGCATCGGCCGATCCCGCCGCCGCTGGGGCGACTGCCATGGACACCCGCCCGGCCTCGTGGAAGACCGCCACGCCGATCACGCCGATGTTGTCCGGGCGCCCGGTACGGCCGGCGTAGCTGCGGTCCGGATCGGTGAACACGAACTGGGCGACCTCCTCCGACGACTTGCGCCAGCCATGGATGTCCGTGGTCTGCCAGGGGTTGAGGACGTAGCCGGTCTGGCCGGGCGCGGCGACCTCACCGCTGATGGCGTTCAGCCCATCGACCGAAAGCACCACCAGCACGCGCTCGGCGCTGCCGTTGCGCAGGCGCACGCTGTAGCGGTGGCCCTGTTGCCCGGCCACCCAGCGTTGCGGGCCTTGGCGGTACTGGGTCAGGGCCTTGCCGCTGTCGCGGTCGATCACCGTCAGGTGGACCGGACCGGTGTCGTAGCGCAGGGGGAGCCCGGGTTTGAAGCCGCACAGGGCCAGCACGGCCAGCAGGGGCAGGATCAGACGCTTCATGGCAAGGCTCCGCAGGGCAGGTGCAGTATCAAACGCACGGCCCCGGCCAACGGGGTTGAGCGCGGGCAGGTAAACTGGGGCGGTTCACTTGTCAGCACTGATTCCCCCATGACGACCCGCGTTCTTACCGGCATCACCCCCTCCGGCACGCCCCATCTGGGCAACTATGTCGGTGCCATCCGCCCGGCGATCGCCGCCAGCCAAGCCTCGGATATCGAGAGCTTCTTCTTCCTGGCCGACCTGCACAGCCTGATCAAGGCGCAGGAGCCCGAGCGCACCCAGCGATCCACGCTGGAGATCGCGGCAAGCTGGCTGGCCTGTGGGCTGGACCCGGACAAGGTGTGGTTCTACCGGCAGAGCGACATCCCGGAAACCACCGAGCTGATGTGGTTCCTGACCGTGATCGCCAGCAAGGGCATCCTCAACCGCGCGCACGCCTACAAGGCCGCCGTGGACAAGAACCGCGAGGAGCAGCTGGATGACGACGCCGGGGTCAGCGCGGGGTTGTTCATGTACCCGGTGCTGATGGCCGCCGACATCCTGATCTTCAAGGCCAACCGCGTGCCGGTCGGTCGCGACCAGATCCAGCACATCGAGATGGCGCGCGATTTCGCGCAGCGCTTCAACCACGTCTACGGCCAGGAATTCTTCCCGCTGCCGGAGGTGGTGATCGATGAGCAGGTCGCCACGCTGGCCGGCCTGGACGGCCGCAAGATGAGCAAGAGCTATCACAACACCATTCCGCTGTTCGCCCCGCGCGCGGAACTGAAGAAGCTGGTGTTCTCGATCCTCACCGATTCGCGCGCGCCCGGCGAGCCCAAGGGCACCGAAGGCTCGGCGCTGTTCCAGATGTACCAGGCGTTTGCCACCCCGGAGCAGACCGCGGCGTTCGCGCAGGCCTTCGCCGACGGCATCAGCTGGGGCGATGCCAAGCAGCAGCTGTTCGAGCGCATCGACAGCGAGATCACCCCGCTGCGCGAGCGCTATGACGCACTGATGGCCGAGCCGGAAAAAATCGAGGCGCTGCTGCGTCGGCGTGGCCAGCAGCTGCGCGAGCAGTTCGCCGTGCCGTTGCTCAAGGAGCTGCGTCATGCGGTGGGCCTGCGCGATCTGTCCACCGCCGGTGACGTGCCCAGTGAAGAAAGCGGGGCCGCACGCGCTGCACCGCCGCTGTTCAAGCAGTACCGCGAACAGGATGGCCGCTTCTACTTCAAGCTGCAGGCCAGTGACGGCACGCTGCTGATCCAGAGCGAAGGTTTCGATTCGCCGCGTGACGCCGGCCAGCTGATCGGCGTGCTCAAGCAGACCGAACATGGCGACGGCCTGCAGAGTGAGCTGTTCAAGCTCGAGGCCGAAGTGGACGTGGTGCTGGCCGCATTGCAGGCGCTGCGCGGGTAACCCCCGCCGCGGGCCGACAACCGGGCTATGGCATGATGCCCCTGCACGCCGCAGGGGCGTGTTCCTGCACGGGAGACTGCGATGGCCTGGTTGTCGTTGTTGTTGTTCCTGCCCTGGTTCGTGCTGCTGGGCACGTTGTACTGGCTGTTTCCGCGCCAGCCGCGTGGCACCGCGCGCCGCCTGTTCGATGGTGCTGCGCTGGTGCTGGCCTTCGTGCTGAGCATCCTGGCGATGCTGTGGGGCCACCACATCGGCGTGGTGCAGAACGATGCCGGGCCGATCTGGCGACAGGTGCTGGCGGTGCTCTATGCCTATGGCGCGTTCCTGGCGGTGATGGTGGCCGCGCTGCTGCTGCGTGGGCCACTGCTGAGCGCGACTGCGACCAAAGCCGCATCGAAGCCGCTGCACTGATCGACGTAAGATGGGGGCGTTTCGCGCCAGGGAGGTGGTGATGCACGTCGGCCCCAGCATTCATACGATCGACACCGCGTTCCAGCGCGATGATTTCGACGCCGCCTACCTGATCGTCGAGAACGGCCGGGCGGCCTTCATCGATTGCGGTACCGGCCTGGCCGTCCCGGCGATGCTCGCCGCGTTGACGCGCGCCGGCTGCACGCCCGAACAGGTCGAGTGGCTGATCCTGACCCACGTGCACCTGGATCATGCCGGCGGCGCAGGCCTGCTGATGCAGCAGCTGCCCAACGCCACGCTGGTGGTGCATCCGCGCGGTGCGCCGCACATGGTCGATCCGACCCGCCTGATCGCCGGTGCGACCGAGGTGTATGGCGAAGCGGAAATCGCGCGCAGCTATGGGCCGATCCTGGCGGTCGCCGCCGACCGGGTGGTGATCGCCGAGGATGGCCATACCGTGGATCTGGCCGGCCGCCCGCTGCTGTGCATCGATACGCCCGGGCACGCGCGTCATCACCTGTGCGTGTGGGATGCGCGCAGCCGCAGCTGGTTCACCGGCGATACCTTCGGGCTGTCCTACCGCGAGCTGGACAGTGCGCAGGGGGCCTTCATCGTGCCGACGTCATCGCCGGTGCAGTTCGATCCCGAGCCGCTGAAGCAGTCGATCGCGAAGATGCTGGCCCACGATCCACAGGCCATGTACCTGACCCACTACGGGCGCGTGGCACCGCCGCAGAAACTGGCGGCGGATCTCGTCGAGCAGATCGATGCGATGGTCGAGATCGGCCGCCAATGCGACGGTCGGCCGGATCGGCATCGCTGTCTGGTCGCGGCGCTGACCGCGCTCTACCTCGAGCGCGCACAGGCCCACGGCTGCCCGTTGGACGATGAGGCGGTGACCCGGGTGCTGGCGATGGACATCGAACTCAACGCGCAGGGCCTGGCCTGCTGGCTGGATCGCGACCGCCGCTAGTGCACGGTCATGCGGGTGTCACGTTACACTCCGGTGTCCTGTTTTCCGTCCTGGTGTCTGCCGTGAATCCGATGCGCATGCTGCTGCTGTCGTCCTGCCTGTTCGTGGGCGGCCTGGCCCACGCCGCCAATGACCTGCCCGGCGGCGGCATCGACCCGCAGGCCCTGTCGCGGCACGTACGCATCCTCGCCTCGGACGAGTTCGAAGGCCGTGCCCCGGCCACGCCCGGCGAAGAGCGCACCGTCCAGTACCTGATCGAAGAATTCAAGACGTACGGCCTGCAGCCCGGCGGCGTTGACGGCGGCTGGGTGCAGCCGGTGCCGATGGTGCGTGCGCAGGTCGATGGCCCGGTGCGTGCGCAGCTGCGCCAGAAGGGCAAGCAGCGCGCCCTGGTCAATGGCGAGGACGTGACCCTGCAGAGCCTGCGTCCGCAGGATGCGGTGGCGATCAAGAACGCCCCGCTGGTGTTCGTGGGCTACGGCATCGATGCGCCCGAGCGCCACTGGAACGATTACAAGGACGTCGATCTGCACGGCAAGATCGCCGTGGTGCTGATCAACGACGCCGATTTCGAGGCCGACCAGCCGGGCGCGTTCGATGGCAAGGCGGTGACCTACTACGGCCGCTGGACGTACAAATTCGAAGAAGCCGCGCGCCGTGGTGCGCAGGGCGTGCTGATCGTGCATGAGACCGCGCCGGCCGCGTACGGCTGGGCCACGGTGAAGAGCTCGGGCACCTCGCCGCTGTTCGATATCGAACGCACCCGCGAGCAGGCGCTGGCCCAGCACGTGCCGGTGCGCGGCTGGATGCAGCGCAGCCTGGCCGAGCAGCTGTTCCGCGACGCGGGCCTGGATTTCGAGGCCGAGAAGCGCCGCGCGATGACCCCGGCCTTCAAGCCAGTCGCGCTGGGCGATGCGCAGCTCTCGGTGGACTTCAAGCTCAAGCGCGAGCAGGTGATCACCCGCAACGTGGTGGCCAAGCTGCCGGGCGGCGCACACGCTGATGAAGCGGTGATCTTCTCCGCGCATTGGGATGCCTTCGGTATCGGCCAGCCCGATGCCAAGGGTGACCGCATCCGTCGCGGTGCGATCGACAACGCCACCGGCGTGGCCACCGTGCTCGAGCTGGGCCGTGTCTTCGCTGCCGGCCCGCAGCCGCAGCGCACCCTGTACTTCGTGGCGCTGACCGCCGAAGAGAAGGGCCTGCTCGGCGCCAGCTACTACGCCGCGCACCCGCTCGCCCCGTTGGACAAGACGGCTGCAGTGTTGAACATCGAGATGTTCAGCCCGGATGGCCCGACCCGTGATATCGCCTCGTGGGGCAAGGGCCGGGTCTCGCTGGAAGGCGACCTGGAGCGCGTGGCCAAGGCACGCGGCCGCACCTACTCGCCGGATCCGAATCTGGAAGCCGGCTTCTTCTACCGCGCCGACCACTTCGCCTTCGCCCGCCTCGGCGTGCCGGCAATCACCATCGGGCCGGGGCTGGACATGCGCGAGGGTGGGGTCGAGAAGGGCCGTGAACTGCGCGATGCGTACTTCGCCGCCTGCTACCACCAGGCCTGCGATGCCTGGACCCCTAACTGGGATCCGAGTGGCCATGCCGCCGACACCCTGCTGGTCTACGACCTGGGCGCGGAGCTGGCCAACAGCCGTCGCTGGCCGCAGTGGGAAGAAGGCTCCGAGTTCCGCGCCGAGCGCGAGAAGAGCGAATCGGCCCGCCGTTAAGGCGAATCGTCGGCGGCGCTCAAGGCCGCCGCAGCAGGCGCCAGGCGCCCCAGCCGCTGGCCGCGAGCGCGGCCAGATAACAGGCGATCATCCAGCCGAACCGCGTCGGCTGGGTGTCGGCACTGGCGGCATGCCGGCCAAAACGCAGCTGCAGCGCGCTGTGACCGCTGCCGAGGTCGGCCGCCAGTTGCAGTGTCAGGGCGACCATTACCGCCAACAGCGCCAGACCGAAACCGATCCGCGGCCAGCGGGCCTGCGCCGATGGCCGACCCAGCAGCCACGCCACGGTCGTGCCGGCGGCGAGCAGGGCTGCCCCCCATAGCAATACAGCGCCCGCAGGGGCGCTGATTGCATGGGCAGAGCTGCTGGCCTGGGCAAACGCCGGGACCAGCATCGCGAGTACTCCCCCGCCCCGCGCGAGCGCGGGGCGGGCGGGGCAGCGCTTACTTTCGGGTGCCATCGAGCCAGTTCGGGCCCTTGTTGGTCAGGAAGAACATGTAGACCACCAGCGACACCGCGATGATCGCGGTGACGTATACCGCGAACAGGTTCACCTGGCCGGTCTTCAGCGCGCCCTGGTACAGCAGCGGCGCGGTACCACCGAACAGCGAGTTGGCCATCGCATAGCCGAAGCCCACGCCCAGTGCACGCACATGGGTCGGGAACAGCTCGGCTTTGACGACCGCATTGATCGAGGTATACCCGGTCAGGATCACGAAGCCGATCCCCAGCACCAGGAAGGCCATGAACGGATCATGCTGGTTGGGCAGCTCGGTGATCAGGTACCAGCTGTACAGCACGCCGCCGATCCCGAAGAACACCAGCAGGCTCTTGCGCCCGACCATGTCCGACAGCCAGCCGCCGATCGGCTGCAGCACCATCAGGAAGGTCAGCACGCCGAGGTTGATGAGCGTGCCGGTCATGACGTCATTGCCCGCGAACGCGCTCTGGATCATCTTCGGCCCGTTCACCGAGTAGGTGTAGAACGCGACGGTGCCGCCCGCAGTGATCAGGAAGCACAGCAGCAGCGGACGCCACTGGTTGACGAACAGCTCACGCATCGAGCCGGAGGCCTTGGCACGGCCATCGCGTGCAGCTTCGATGGAATCGGACTGCAGCGATTCGTCCATGGTCCGGCGCAGCCAGAACACCACGATCGCACCGATGCCGCCGATGCCGAACGCCACGCGCCAGCCCCACGCGGAAATCTCCGGCTTGTCCCAGAAGGTCAGCATGCACAGCAGAGTCAGCTGTGCGAGCACATGGCCACCGACCAGGGTGACGTAATGGAACGAGGACAGGAAGCCGCGACGACCGGGAATGGCGGCCTCGGACATGTACGTCGCGCTGGTGCCGTACTCGCCGCCGGTGGCGAAGCCCTGCAGCAGGCGCGCGAACAGCAGGATCACCGCCGCCCAGATGCCGATCTGCGACGCGGTCGGGGTGATCGCGATCAGGAACGAACAGGCGGCCATCATCGTGACCGACACCGTCAGGGCCAGGCGGCGGCCGTAGCGGTCGGCGAAGCGGCCGAAGTACCACGCCCCGATCGGGCGCATCAGGAAGGTGGCGGCAAAGATCGCCCACACGTACATGGTGGAGTTCTTGTCGGCGGCCGAGAAGAACTGGGATTCGAAGTAGACCGCGAAGACCGAGTAGACGTAGACGTCATACCACTCGACCAGATTGCCGGCCGAGCCTTTGAGGGTATTGGAGATGGAACGCCGCAGTGCGGCCCGGTCGGAAGGTGCCGCGGTGGCGGGGACGGATGTACTCATACAGGGTAGGGGGTCCTGGCGGGGAAGCGTTGATGGCTCTTGTTACCTTACCGCACGTCAAAAACGGGTGCGTGTCAGGCATCACGATGCGGCCTGATGAAAACAGCGTGCCACCTCAACGCGTGCCGCGCCATCGGCAACGGCCTAGAATTCCCCTTCCCCCGTACCGTGGTGGCCCATGGCCGTCCTACCGCACTCCCCGTCGGCCGCTCCCCGCAGCGGCCTGGTCGTCCTGGCGCTGCTGCTGGTGTACGTGGTCTGGGGGTCCACCTATCTCGGGATCCGGCTGGCGCTGGAAGGCGGCGCACTGCCGCTGACGATGGTCTCCGGGGGCCGCTTCATCATCGCCGGCTCGCTGATGTACGCCGTGCTGCGCTGGCGTGGCTCGCCTGCCCCGACCAGGCGCCAGTGGCGCAACCTGGCGATCATGGGCCTGACCATGCTGGTGCTGGGCAACGGCATGGTGGTGCTGGCCGAACGCACGGTGTCTTCCGGCCTGGCCGCCACGGCCGTGGCGTCGGTGCCGTTGTGGATGGCGCTGTTTGGCGCGATGCGCGGGCAGAACGCCAGCCGCGGTGAATGGCTGGGCATCGCGATCGGCTTCCTCGGCGTGGTCTGGCTCAACGCCGGCAGCAGCCTGACCGCCTCGCCGCAGGGCCTGATCCTGCTGCTGATCGCCCCGATCGGCTGGGCCTTCGGCTCGATCTGGGCGCGCGGCCTGGACCTGCCCAGCCCGTTCATGACCGCCGCCGGGCAGATGCTCTGCGGCGGCGTGATGCTGGTCGTGCTCGGCCTGCTCAGCGGCGAACGCCCGACCACCTGGCCCAGCATGAATGGGCTGCTGGCGGTGGCCTACCTGTGCGTGTTCGGCTCGATCGTCGCCTTCACCGCGTACGTGTGGCTGCTGCACAACGTGCGCCCGGCGCTGGTGGCCAGCTACGCCTACGTCAATCCCGTGATCGCGGTGATCCTGGGCGTGATCATCGGCAACGAGCATTTCGGCGGCCGTGACTTTCTCGCCATGGCCGTGATCCTGGCCGGCGTGGTGGTGCTGACCCTGGCCCGGACGCGCGCGAAGTGAGCCTGCCCGCCCAACACAGCCTGCAGGAACAGCGCCGCGGGTTCGCGATCACCGCCTTCACCTTCACCCTGTGGGGCCTGGTGCCGGTCTACTGGCACCTGCTCAAGGCCGTGCCGTCGCAGCAGATCATCGCCCACCGCATCATCTGGAGCACGGTGCTGGTGGTGGCCTGGCTGCTGCTGAGCAATGGCCTGGGCTGGTGGAAGGCCATCGCCGCGCAGCCGCGCGCGCTGCCGACGCTGGCGTTGAGCAGCGTGGCGATCGCGTTCAACTGGGGCCTGTACATCTGGGCGATCAACGCTGGGCATGTGATCGAGACGAGCCTCGGCTATTTCATCAATCCGCTGGTCAGCGTGGTACTCGGTGTGGTGGTGCTCAAAGAGCGCCTGCGCCGCCTGCAGTGGCTCGCAGTGGGCTGCGCGGCGCTCGGTGTGGCATGGCTGACGCTCGATGCGGGAACGCCGCCCTGGATCGCGCTGGGGCTGGCCTGTTCGTTCGGCCTGTACGGGCTGCTGCGCAAGATGATTTCGGTGGACCCGGTGGCGGGGCTCGGGATGGAGAGTCTGTATCTGTTCCTGCCGGCGATCGGGTTTGCGCTGTGGAGCGAGAACGGGCACGGCGGCGGGTTCTTCAGTGGCTGGGGCTGGCGCACCGATGCGTTGTTGATCTTCGGTGGTGCGGTGACGGCGTTGCCGTTGATCGGGTTTGCATACGGGGTGAAGCGGATTCCGTTGTCGCTGGTGGGGATTCTGCAGTACATCGCGCCGAGTATCGGGTTGTTGTTGGGCGTGTTCTTTTTCCGCGAGCCGTTCGATACGGCCAAGGCGGTGGGCTTCGCGGCGATCTGGACCGGGCTGCTGCTGTTCATCGGCGACGGTGTGTGGCGGTCGCGGGCGGGTGGTGCGTTGAAGCGCTGAAGGCTGAAAAAGCCTGAAGGCCGGAGCCTTGGTTTGCTGGGCTGCTTGGCCAGGCGGGGTGTGGGTGGGTGCGCGGGACCCGCCGTGAACCCATCCATGGGGGCTCATATGCCGCCATCCATGGCGGCATATGGTCCCGCGCACCCACCCACACCCCGCCTCCGACAGTGGGCTGGTGGCCAAGGCCAAAGCCAAAGCCAAAGCGAAAGGCGGCACGGCGCTGCGGCGCCATTGCTGCAGCGCCGAGCGTATTGATCCGGTGGAAGCCACGCCGGTCGAAGCGCAGCCAAGACAGAGCGCAGCCAAGCAGGTCGAGCGAACTGGAGCTGAGTCTGTGAGGCGGAGCAAAGCAACGCTGAGCCCATCAAGCTGGGCGGATCAACGCTGAGCAGATCAAAGCCGCGCAGATCAACAGCGAGCAGATCAACAGCGAGCAGATCAACAGCGAGCAGATCAAAAGCGAGCAGATCAAAAGCCGCAGCCGGGATGCCGTTTTTCCGTTGCGCACCACCCAATTGTAAATGGGTGGGAAGGGGTGGGTTGGCGGGACCGTATGCCGCCATGGATGGCGGCATACGAGCTTACATGGACGTACTTGCAG
>NZ_JBDJKY010000020.1:0-26846 GCF_039673075.1 Stenotrophomonas sp. TWI819
CCGGCGTCGGCCTGCGGCCGCCCCCTCCTCCTTTATTTCGCCTACAAGGGCATGGGGGGCCAGCGCCCCACCCACCGACCGCCGCGCGGAAAAGACTCAGTACGCGCCTTTGCACCGCCTATGGGCGAAGAACAAAAAAAAACGCCGGGCAATGCCCGGCGTTTTTTCCATTCGTACCGACCAACGATATTCGCGCCGTCCTGGCGCTCACCCTTCGGGCCGGCGCTTTGCACCGTTGAGAACGGCTCCTGCCGTTCTCTTCGGCACCCACCCGTGTGAGTGATCAGCCCAGCAGGTGGGCGACGCCGGAGCGCTCTTCTTCCAGCTCGGCCAGGGTCTTGTCGATGTACTTCTGGCTGAAGTCGTCGACCGGCAGATCCTTGACCAGGGTGTACTCGCCGTTCTCGGTGGTGACCGCGAAGCCGAAGATCACGCCTTCCGGGATGCCGTAGGAGCCGTCGGACGGCACGCCCATGGTGACCCACTTGCCGTTGCTGCCCAGCACCCAGTCACGGATGTGGTCGACGGCGGCATTGGCGGCCGAGGCGGCCGAGGACGAGCCACGGGCTTCGATGATCGCCGCGCCGCGCTTGCCCACGGTCGGGATGAAGGTGGAGGCGTTCCATTCCTGATCGTTGATCGCCTCGGCGATGGAGGCACCCTCGGCGGTGGCGAAACGGTAATCCGGGTACATGGTCGGGCTGTGGTTGCCCCACACGATCAGCTTCTCCATGCCACCGACCGGCTTGCCGAGCTTGGTCGACAGCTGGCTCAGTGCACGGTTGTGGTCCAGGCGCAGCATGGCGGTGAAGTTGCGCGGGTTCAGATCCGGTGCCGACTTCATGGCGATGTAGGCGTTGGTGTTGGCCGGGTTGCCGACCACCAGCACCTTGACGTCACGCTTGGCGACCTTGTTCAGCGCCGCGCCCTGGGCGGTGAAGATCTTCGCGTTTTCCAGCAGCAGATCCTTGCGCTCCATGCCCGGGCCGCGCGGACGCGCGCCGACCAGCAGGGCGATGTCGGCATCCTTGAAGGCCACTTCGGCGTCATCGGTACCGACCATGCCGGCCAACAGCGGGAAGGCGCAGTCTTCCAGTTCCATCATCACGCCGCGCAGGGCGGCCTGGGCCTTGTCGACCGGCAGCTCGAGCAGCTGCAGGATGACCGGCTGGTCCTTGCCCAGCATGTCGCCGGAGGCGATGCGGAACAGCAGGGCGTAGCCGATCTGGCCGGCGGCGCCGGTCACGGCAACACGAACAGGTGCTTTCATGGGGATTTCCTCTGCTAAGAATCGTAAAAACGGCCCCCTTCACAGGGGGCCGTCGGGATCGGATCAGGCGCTGGGGATGAGCTTGTTCCACTCCGCCACGCGCTCGGCCTGGGCGGCCAGCACGGCGTCGGTGTCGCCTTCCAGGGTGATCGAATGGATCACGTCGCCCTGCTTGACCGAGTCCACGATGGCCTGGCCGTCGAGCACCTGGCCGAACACGGTGTGCTTGCCGTCCAGCCAATCGGTCTTGATGTGGGTGATGAAGAACTGGCTGCCGTTCGTGTTCGGGCCGGCATTGGCCATCGACAGCGAACCGACCTGGTGCTTCACGCCATTCTTTTCATCTTCGAACTTGTAGCCCGGGCCGCCGGTGCCCTGGCCCTTGGGGCAGCCGCCCTGGATCATGAAGTCCGGGATCACGCGGTGGAAGACCAGGCCGTCATAGAAACCGTGCTTGACCAGGTTGACGAAGTTGGCGACCGTCAGCGGGGCCTTGTCGGCGAACAGCTCGACCTTGATCGGGCCCTGGGTGGTGTCGAAAGTGGCGATGAGGGACATGCAAATCCTTGGGGTACGGGGGTTTGTCGTTAGCCCCATAGGATACACCCGTGGTATGCGCCACCGCATGCGCGCTGCGGCCCCACGCTTCGCTGCGCGAACCGCGGGCCCCTCTTGCCAGCACCCACACCCCCGCCGCTTCGCGGCAGCCCCCTGACTCAGGGGGCGGTGGTGCTTCCTGCATCATCGCGGCCGCCCGGACAGGCGCCCCTCACACAGCTGAATGCCCGTCCGGCAAGGCTTGCGACGTACTTTTCGCGATTGGTCATCTTGGCCGTATAATGTTGGACTTCTTTTTCCAAATCCGGCGCCGACTGGCCCCCTTTCGCATGTCTATCGAAAATCTTCGCAACATCGCCATCGTCGCCCACGTCGACCACGGTAAGACCACCCTCGTCGACCAGCTGCTCAAGCAGTCCGGCACCCTCTCCGAGCGCACCGTGCTCGCCGAGCGCGTGATGGACAGCAATGACCAGGAAAAGGAACGCGGCATCACCATCCTGGCCAAGAACACGGCCATCACCTGGGAAGACAAGAAGACCGGTATCAAGAACCGGATCAACATCGTCGACACCCCGGGACACGCCGACTTCGGCGGCGAAGTGGAGCGCGTGCTGTCGATGGTCGACACCGTGCTGATCCTCGTCGACGCGATGGACGGCCCGATGCCGCAGACCCGCTTCGTGACCCAGAAGGCCTTCGCGATGGGCTTCAAGCCGATCGTCGTGGTCAACAAGGTCGACCGCCCGGGCTCGCGTCCGGATTGGGTGATCGATCAGGTCTTCGACCTGTTCGACAAGCTCGGCGCCACCAATGAGCAGCTCGACTTCCCGATCGTCTACGCCTCGGCCCTGAACGGCTACGCGGGCCTGGAAGACACCGTGCGCGACGGCGACATGACCCCGCTGTACGAAGCGATCATGCAGCACGCGCCGATGCCGGAAGTGGACCCGGAAGGTCCGTTCCAGATGCGCATCAGCCAGCTGGACTACAACAACTTCGTGGGCGTGATCGGCATCGGCCGCGTGCAGCGCGGCACCCTGAAGAAGAACATGCAGGTCGCGGTCATCGATCGTGAAGGCAAGAAGCGCAACGGCAAGGTCGCGCAGGTGCTGGGCTTCCTGGGCCTGGAGCGCATCGAGCAGGACACCGCCGAGGCCGGTGACATCGTCGCCATCTCCGGTATTCCGGAACTGACCATCTCCGACACCCTGTGCCATCCGGATACCCCGGAAGCACTGCCGGCGCTGACCGTCGATGAACCGACGATCTCGATGACCTTCCAGGTCAACAACTCGCCGTTCGCCGGCAACAAGGACCTGTCCGGTGGCAAGTTCCTGACCAGCCGCCAGATCAAGGATCGTCTGGACCGCGAGCAGGTCCACAACGTGGCCCTGAAGGTCGAACAGCTGGAAGACGCCGACAAGTTCCTGGTCTCCGGCCGTGGCGAACTGCATCTGTCGGTGCTGATCGAGAACATGCGTCGTGAAGGCTACGAGCTGGCCGTGTCGCGTCCGGAAGTGATCATCAAGCAGATCGACGGCCAGGCCATGGAGCCGATCGAGCAGCTGGTGGTGGACATCGAAGAGCAGCACCAGGGCGGCGTGATGGAAAAGCTGGGCACCCGCAAGGGCCAGCTGAAGAACATGGAGCCGGACGGCAAGGGCCGTGTGCGCCTGGAATACCAGATCCCGGCCCGTGGCCTGATCGGTTTCCAGAACGAGTTCAAGACCCTGACCCAGGGTTCGGGCCTGCTGTTCCACGTGTTCGACCATTACGGCCCGAAGGAACAGGGTTCGATCGCCAAGCGCCAGAACGGCGTGATGATCGCCAATGCCCCGGGTGCCACCCCGGCGTACTCCCTGGGCCCGCTGCAGGAACGCGGCAAGCTGTTCGCTGCTGAAGGCGACAACGTGTATGAAGGCCAGCTGGTCGGCATCCACTCCAAGGACAACGACCTGACCGTCAACGCGATCAAGACCAAGCCGCTGACCAACATGCGCGCCTCGGGCAAGGACGATGCGATCCAGCTGACCCCGGCGATCAAGTATTCGCTGGAACAGGCCCTGGACTTCATCGAAGACGACGAGCTGGTCGAGATCACCCCGAAGGAAATCCGTCTTCGCAAGAAGGGCCTGACCGAAAGCGACCGCAAGAAGGCATCGCGCGGCGGCTGATCGGACCCATTGTCGTGATCGACAAGCCCTATAACCCGGATCCTCACAAGCATCCGGGGCTTCACCTGATCGCCTTGCTGGAAGCCAGCAAGGCGGTTCTGGCGCTATTGGCTGCGACCGGGCTGGAAATGCTCGGTCCGCAGCCCCTGCGCGATGCGGTCAATGCCCTGATCCGCCGGTTCAGCCTGGACCCGGATCACGGCACCCTGCCCTCGCTGCTCAACATGATCAGCCCCGATGCCGTGCATCTGGCGGCTGCTGCGATGGTCGCCTACGGCGTCCTGCACCTGTTCGAGGCCTGGGGCCTCTGGCGCGCCAAAGCCTGGGCTTCCTGGCTGGGCTGCGTCACCGCCGGCATCTACCTGCCGTTCGATATCTACGCCATCCTCCGTCACCCGGGCTGGGCCTCGTGGTCGGTGCTGGTGATCAATCTGATCGTGGTCGGCGTGCTCGCCCGCGATATCCGCAAACGCCACGGCACGATCGCCAACGCGGCTTGAGTTGCCAAGCGCCGCCTGTGCTGGTTAGCCTGTCGGCCGGTTCGGGGGAACAGGCATGCGCCTGACACTGACGTCATTGATGCTCATCGCACTGGCCGGCTGCAGCCCGGGCCCGGCGCCCCTGCATGCCCGCGAATCGCCCACGCCCTCACCCGTCACCGCGCTCCCGTTCGCCTACGCCGAGGCCGACATCAGCGCGCTGCAGTCGCGCATGGCCAGCGGCGAGCTGGACAGCGTCACCCTGGCCCGCGCCTACCTGGACCGCATCGCCCGCCTCGACCGGGCCGGCCCGCGCCTGCGCGCGGTGATCGAGCTCAATCCCGATGCGCTGCGCGAAGCTGCCCAGCTGGACGCCGAGCGCCGCCAAGGGCAGCTGCGCGGCCCGCTGCACGGCATCCCGCTGCTGCTCAAGGACAACATCGGCGCCAGCCCCATGAGCACCACGGCCGGTTCGCTCGCGCTGGAAGGCTTCCGCCCCGACGATGCGTTCCTGGTCAAGCGGCTGCGCGCGGCCGGTGCGCTGATCCTGGGCAAGACCAACCTCAGTGAGTGGGCCAACTTCCGCTCCAGCCAGTCGATCTCCGGCTGGAGCGCGCGCGGCGGCCAGACCCGCAATCCCTACCGGCTCAGCCATAACCCGTGCGGCTCCAGCAGTGGCAGCGCGGTGGCGGTCTCGGCCAATCTGGCGGTGGCCGCGATCGGCACCGAGACCGACGGCAGCATCGTCTGCCCGGCCGCGGTCAACGGCGTGGTCGGCTTGAAGCCGACCGTGGGACTGGTCAGCCGCGAAGGCATCATCCCGATCTCCTTCAGCCAGGACACCGCCGGCCCGATGACGCGCAGCGTGGCCGATGCGGCCGCCCTGCTGACCGCCATGGCCGGCCGTGACGAGGCCGACCCGGCTACCGCCACCATGCCCGGCCGCGCCGTGTACGACTACACCTCGCGCTTGAACGCCGATGGCCTGCGCGGTGCGCGGATCGGCGTGCTGTATGGCGACCTGCTGCAGAAGCCGGGCATCGCACCGGCCCTGCAACATGCGGTGGCCGTGCTGCGCGACGCGGGCGCGACCGTGGTGCCGGTGCAGTTGCCGACCCAGGGCCAGTGGCAGGAGGCTGAGCAGATCGTGCTGATGCACGAGTTCAAGGCTGGGCTGCAGCGCTACTTCACCACCTACCAGGCGCCGGTGCGCACGCTGGACGACGTCATCGCGTGGAACCGGCAGCATGTGGGCAAGGAGCTGGCGCTGTTCGATCAGGACCTGATGGACACCGCCGCCACCATGGGCGGCCTTGGCAGCCCGGCGTACATCCGCGCGCGCAGCGATGCCCGCCGGTTGGCCGGTCCGGACGGCATCGATGCGGTGCTGCGCGAGCAGAACCTCGATGCGCTGGTGGCACCGACCACCGGGACGGCCTGGCCGATCCGGCCCGGCCGCGGCGATGACTTCCCCGGTGAAAGCTACAGCGCGGCCGCGGTGGCGGGGTACCCCAGCCTGACCGTGCCGATGGCGCACGTGAACGGGCTGCCGCTGGGGCTGCTGTTCATGGGCACCGCATGGAGCGAGCCGCGGCTGATCGAGCTGGGCTACGCCTACGAGCAGCGCACCCGCGCGCGTCGCCCGCCGCGGTTCCAGACCGACACCCTGCTGACGAACGGCATCGCGCCCTGAACGGCGTGTACCGGCCCACGGCCGGCATTACCGGGATACGTCACCCGGCTCTGGCAGGACCGCCGGCTCACCATCTTCGGCACCGGGCGAACGCACGTCCTCGGCGGGCTGCGAACGCGCGCGGCGCGTCGGCGTGGCCTCCTGATTGAGCTCGGCGCGGGTGCGCGGCAACGACTGAGGATGTTCGCGCGCGAGGAAATCGAGCATGCGTTCGCGCACGATGCAGCGCAGATCAAAGGCATCGCCGGAGTTGCGTGCGCTCACCAGCAGACGCACCTGCAGGGTGTGCTCGCTGGTCTCGGTCACCTGGGTCACGCAGACCTGGCCATCCCATAGCGCCTCGCCTTTGCAGATGCGCTCCAGTTCGGCGCGGATCGCCGGGATCGGCGCGGTGTAATCCAGCCACAGGAAGGCGGTGCCGAGCAGATCGGCGCTGCGCCGCGTCCAGTTCTGGAACGGGTGTTCGATGAACCAGGTCAGCGGCACCACCATGCGTCGCGCATCCCAGATCCGCACCACCACGTAGCTGCTGTTGATCTCTTCCACACGGCCCCACTCGCCCTCGACGATCACCACATCGTCCAGCCGGATCGGCTGGGTCAAGGCGATCTGCAGGCCGGCGATCAGGTTGCCGAACACCGGCTTGGCCGCGATACCGGCGACCAGGCCGATGATGCCGGCCGAGGCCAGCAGCGCGGTGCCGATCTGGCGCACCATCGGGAAGGTGAGCAGGATCAGCGAGACGCCGACCAGGATGATCGCGCCCATCAACACGCGGCTCAGCACCCGGGTCTGGGTCTGGATGCGGCGTGCTTCGAGGTTGTCGGCCACCTCCATCGGATGGTCGCGCAGGATCGCCTGCTCGCCCGCGGCCACAGCTCGCACCAGCAGCCAGATGACGCAGCCGGTCACACCGATGTGCAGCAGCCGTAGTGCCTGTTCAAGCCGGTGCTCCTGCAGCGGCGTCGCTTCGAGTGCGGGAATCAACAGCAACAGCGGCAGAGCGAACGCCAGCGGTCGGCTGATCACGCGCGCGATGCGGGCGCGGCGGTAGTCGCGGTCTTTCAGCCGCCGCGTCAACGCCATCAACAACCACCAGCCGCTGATCCCGATCGCCAGTGCGATCGAGATCGGCCATAGATACAGCGCTGCCTGCTGCCAGTCCACGGTCACTGCACGCTCCTGTGTTCTTCGCAAGGAAGTGCACAGCATGCCGGTGCCACCATGACCATCGTGTCAGGCGAATGTAAGGTGGGTGTCGAGGACACGCACCGGTATCAGGCGGCGTAGTGCGCCTGTTTGCGCACAATCGCCATCGCGATTTCCAGCGACTGCTCGTAGTTCAGGCGCGGATCCACCGACGAGCGGTACGCGCGTTCCAGGTCGCGCTCGGTCAGCTCACGCGCACCGCCGGTGCATTCGGTCACGTCCTCACCGGTCAGCTCCAGATGCACGCCGCCCAGCCGCGTGCCGGCCGCGGCGTGCAGGTCGAAGGACATCTCGACCTCGCCACGCACGTTGTCGAAACGCCGCGTCTTGTAGCCGTTGCTGGTGCTCTCGGTGTTGCCATGCATCGCATCGCACACCCACAGCACGCGCCGGCCATCGCGCTTGACCGCATTCAACAGCGGCGGCAGTTTTTCGGCGATCTGTGCCGCCCCCATGCGGTGGATGAAGCTCAGGCGGCCCGGTTCGTCCTCGGGGTTGAGTACATCGATCAGGCGCAGCAGCTGGTCCGGCTGCACCGACGGGCCCACCTTGATCGCGATCGGGTTGCGCACGCCACGCAGATACTCCACGTGTGCGCCATCGAGAGCGGCGGTGCGCATGCCGATCCACGGGTAATGCGTGCTCAGGTTCAACCAGCCCTGCTGGCGCGGCACCTGGCGGGTCAACGCCTGTTCGTAGGGCAGCAGCAGCGCTTCGTGCGAGGTGTAGAAGTCGATCCGGTTGAGGTTGTACACCTGCGTGCCGGACAGGGTTTCCATGAAACGCACCGCATCGCCGATCGAGGACACCATCTTCTGGTAATCGGTGGCCAGCGGCGAATGCCGCACCCATTCCAGGTTCCAGTATTCGGGGTGGTGCAGATCGGCGAAGCCGCCATCGATCAGCGCCCGCACGAAGTTCATCGTCATCGCCGAGTGCGCATGCGCCTGCAGCATCCGGCGCGGGTCCGGCAGGCGGGCGGCCTCGGTGAACTCCGGCGCATTGATCACATCGCCCCGATAGCTGGGCAGGGTCAGGCCGTCGCGGGTTTCGGTATCGGCCGAGCGCGGCTTGGCGTACTGCCCGGCGAAACGCCCGACCCGGATCACCGGCTTGCGCATGCCGTGCACCAGCACCAGGCTCATCTGCAGCAGCACCTTGAGCCGGTTGGAGATGGTGGTGGATTCGCAGTCGCTGAAATTCTCCGCGCAGTCACCGCCCTGCAGCAGGAAGCGCTTGCCTTCCTGGGCATCGGCCAGCTGCTGCTTGAGCGCCAGGATTTCCCAGGAGGTCACCAGCGGCGGCAGCCGCTTCAGTTCGTGCAGGGCGGCATCCAGTGCCAGCGGGTCCGGGTAGGTCGGCATCTGCAGCGCCGGCTTGCCACGCCAGCTCTCCGGCGACCAGGCAGCGTCGACAGCGGTCGCGGCGGGATCGGCTACAGGCGGGGCGGACAGGCTCATCACGGACTTCCGGGGTGTGGGGCCGGTCATGGTCGCAGAGCGCGCCCCCGGCGCAAAGGGGCGGGCCCGTGCCCGGAGGCTGAACGCTGAAGAAAGGACACCACGATCGGCCAGATCGCGCATGGTCCAGCGGCATCGGACAGGCGCATGATTTGTTACGGAGTAACACTTGCCAGGCCGGCCCCTCCTCCCTTTGCCCAGCCAAGCCATCCTCATGAAGCCCTCCCTGCTTGCTACCGGTATTGCTGTTTCCCTGGCCCTGACCGGCCTGCCCGCCCTCGCCACCACCCCCACCAGCGCCGCCCCTGCGGTGACCGATCTGGATGCGGTCACGGTCAGCGCCAAACTCGACCAGGCGCGCAATGCGCTGTCGCCGGATATCGGCAGCAGCCAGTACCAGATCACCGCCGAAGACATCCAGAACCTGCCGCTGGGCGCCTCCACCCCGTTGAACCAGGTGCTGCTGCAGGCCCCGGGCGTGGTCCAGGACTCCTACGGCGGCGTCCACGTGCGCGGCGACCACGCCAACCTCCAGTACCGCCTCAACGGCGTCCTGCTGCCCGAATCGATCTCCGGCTTCGGCCAGACCCTGGATGCCCGCGCGATCAAGAGCATCCGCCTGATGGACGGTGCGCTGCCGGCGCAGTTCGGCGAGCGCACCGCCGCCGTGGTGGACATCACCACCCGCAGCGGCGCCGAGCTGGGCGATGGTGGCAGCGCCGGCCTGACTGCCGGCTCCTACGGCAAGGTCAACCCCAACGCCTCGTGGTGGGGCAGCCAGGGCCGCTGGAGCTGGTATCTGACCGGCAACTACGACCAGAACCAGGTCGGCATGGAAAACCCCACCGCCTCGCGCACGCCGGACCACGATGACACCCACCAGGGCAAGGCGTTCGCCGACCTGACCTATCTGGTCAACGACGACACCCGCCTGAGCCTGTTCGCCGGGTTCTCCAACAACCGCTTCCAGATCCCGGTCAACCCTGGCCAGACTCCGCAGTTCGGCTACCTGGATACCGTCACTGCGGACTCCGCCGCGCTGGACGAAACCCAGCGCGAGACCACCCGCTTCGGCATGCTGGTGCTGCAGGGTGCGCTGGGCAGCACCGCCTACCAGGTCTCGGCCGGGCAGCGATACAGCGACCTGTCCTTCAACCCGGACCGCGCCGGCGATCTGATCTTCAACGGCGTCGCCTCACAGGTGGAGCGCAGCAACCGCGCCAACACCGTGCAGGCCGATTTCTCCACCCCGCTCGGTGAAAACCACACGCTGCGCTACGGCCTGTACGTCAACGCCGAGCGCGCCCGCGCCGGCAGCGACACCTGGGTGTTCCCGGTCGACGCCGACGGCCAACAGGCCAGCACCACGCCCCTGCGCATTCCGGAGGCGAGCACCTTCAACGCCACCACCACCGCGGTCTATCTGCAGGACGAATGGCGCCTGGGCGAGGACTGGACGGTCAATTACGGCTTGCGCGGTGACCGCTACAAGGCGTTCGGCGGCACCGAAGGCCAGCTCAGCCCGCGGGTGGGCGTGGTCTGGAACGCCACCGACAGCACCACCGTGCACGCCGGGTACTCGCGCTACTTCACCCCGCCGGCCAGCGAACTGGTGGCCAGCAGCGACATCGCACTCTACGACGGCACCACCAACCAGCAACCGGCCGGGGGGAGCACCACGCCACTGTCCGAGCGCAGCGACTACTACGACATCGGCGTCTCCCAGCAGGTGGGCGAACACCTCACCCTGGGCCTGGACGCTTACGACCGCAAGGTCGACCGCCTGCAGGACGAAGGCCAGTTCGGCGCCGCCTACATCTACTCCACCTTCAACTATCGCCTCGGCCACATCCACGGCGTGGAGTTCAGCGCCGACTACAGCAACGGCCCGCTCAGCGCCTACGTCAACGCCGCTTACAACAAGGCCATGGGCAAGCAGGTCATCACCGGCCAATACAACCTCGATCCCGAGGCACTGGCCTATGTCCAGAACAACTGGATCCATCTGGACCACGACCAGAAACTGACCTCGTCCGGCGGCATCAGCTACGCCTTCGCCGGGCACAACCGTCTTGGCGCGGACTACGTCTTCGGCAGCGGCCTGCGCTCGGATGCCGATGGCGTTCCCAATGGCGGCGAACTCCCTGCCTACCTGCAGCTCAACCTCAGCGCCGGCCACGACTTCAACGCCGACAGCGGCCACCCACTGCATGCACAGCTCGCCCTGGTCAACGCACTGGACCGCAGTTACCAACTGCGCGACGGCGGCGGCATCGGCGTCTTCGCCCCGCAATGGGGTCCCCGCCGCGGCGCCTACCTCAGCCTGCAGCAGGACTTCTGAGCTGCGCGAGGAAGCCCTGCCACTCGATCAGATCAAACGCATCCAGACCTGATCGCAACACCCGGCCTGGCCGCGCAACGCGTGCCAGGTCGGGGTAACCGAGTTGAGAAACGCCTCAGTGGCGACGACGTGCACGGAACGCCGTCACCAGCGCCCACACCGCCAAGGCCGCGAACCACACCAGGCTCCACATCGGCATCGTCAGGCCCAGGAACTGCCAATCGATGTTGCCGCAGTTGCCGGTACCGGTCAGCACGGTGCGGAACACCTCGAACGGCCCCATCGTCTCACTGAGGAAACTCAGCGGCGGCCCACAGCTCGAGGCCATGTCCTGCGGCAGCAACTGCACATACACGTGGCGACCGGCAATACCGATACCGACCGCGGCCGCGATGAAGGCCAGCACCCCATACGTCTTCCGCCCGGCCGGATCCCGCGGACCATGCAGCGCCCCGATCAGGAACAGCAGCCCCAGCGCCGCGAACGCAATCCGCTGGAAAATGCACAACGGGCACGGCTCCAGCCCCATCTTCAACTGCAGGAAGATCGCATACCCCAACAGTGCCGCGCAGACCAGAAACCCCAACAGGAACTGGGCGCGGAAACGCCAACGCAATGGATTCATTGCCAACACTCGTGAAAGTCCAGGCCCCAAGATTAACAGGGCCGCGACCGCTCACGTCTATGCGCACCTGCCGACCATCGGCGTAGCGGACCGGACAGCGTGTTCCGTCCAGCAAGCGGAACCACCCGAACGTAGCGACGGTACTGAGGAGTCGGCCCGGGGCCGGCACTACCCACGCACCGCGACCGCCACATGCTTTGCTTTACCCCCATGCGCACCGACCCAGTGTGCAGGCGTTGGCGCCATCACACCCCAGAAACGGAAAAACCCGACACAAGGCCGGGTTCTTCACCGAATAACAGGTACAGCTCGAAGATTACTCTTCGACGGCTTCAGCCACAGCAGCCGGACGATCGACCAGCTCGACATAGGCCATCGGCGCATTGTCGCCAGCGCGGAAACCGCACTTCAGCAGACGCAGGTAACCGCCCGGACGGGTCGCGTAACGCGGGCCCAGGGTGGTGAACAGGTTGCCGACGGCTTCGTTGTCACGCAGGCGAGCGAACGCCAGACGACGGTTGGCAACCGAATCAACCTTGGCCAGGGTGATCAGCGGCTCAGCAACGCGGCGCAGTTCCTTGGCCTTCGGCAGGGTGGTCTTGATCAGCTCGTGCTTGAACAGCGACGCGGCCATGTTCTTGAACATTGCTTCGCGATGGGCGCTGGTGCGGTTGAACTTACGACCGGACTTCATATGACGCATGACGGTGATTCCTGAAGTGAATGTTGGATCGGTTGAGTATCGCTGTCGCCATCCTGGCGTTGCTGCTTGGACTGCGGATGGTCCGGTGCCAGCCGTCCTGGCTGGCCGTCACCGCAGGCTATCGACCTGTCGGTGCGGGGTGTTGCGGGTGAAGCCCCCGCACCCGAAGGTGCGGGGTCAAGCATCTTGCGTAGCGCTGGATCAGCCGAGCATGCCGTGCTGGGCGACACCGGCCGGCGGCCAGTTCTCCAGCTTCATGCCGAGCGAAAGACCGCGCTGTGCGAGGACTTCCTTGATCTCGGTCAGCGACTTCTTGCCAAGGTTCGGGGTCTTGAGCAGCTCCACTTCGGTCTTCTGGATCAGATCGCCGATGTAATAGATGCTCTCTGCCTTGAGGCAGTTGGCCGAACGCACGGTCAGTTCCAGATCGTCGATCGGGCGCAGCAGCACCGGATCCACGCCGTTGTTGGCCGGCTTTGCCGCACCGCGGTCGCGGTGGGTGAAGTCACCGAAGACCGACAGCTGATCGCTGAGGATGTCGGCGGCAGTGCGCACGGCTTCCTCGGCATCGATCGTGCCGTTGGTTTCGATGTCCAGCACCAGCTTGTCCAGATCGGTACGCTGTTCAACGCGGGCCGCTTCCACCGAATAGGCGACGCGACGGACCGGCGAGAACGACGCATCCAGAACCAGACGGCCGATGGCACGGGTTTCTTCATCCGGACGACGACGAGCGGCGGCCGGCTGGTAGCCGAAACCACGCTCGATCTTCAAACGCATATTGATTGCCGTGTCCTTGGTCAGGTGGCAAATGATATGGTCGTTGTTGAGGACTTCGACGTTGTGGTCCAGCTTGATATCAGCAGCGGTCACAACACCCGGACCCTGCTTGGACAGCGACAACGTAGCGTTGTCACCGGTATGCATACGGATCGCCACGTCCTTCAGGTTGAGCAGGACTTCCAGCACGTCCTCCTGCAAGCCTTCGAGCGTGGTGTACTCGTGCAGTACGCCATCGATTTCGACTTCCGTGATGGCGAAGCCCGGGATGGACGACAGCAGCACGCGACGCAGGGCGTTGCCCAGCGTATGCCCGTAACCACGCTCCAAGGGTTCGATGACGACCTTGGCGCGGGTATCGGTAAGGCGTTCGATCTGCGGACCGCGAGGACGCAGAACCTGGTTGGCGGTAACCGTCATGTTGCGGGTTCTCCTGCGAACCTCCGGTGTGACCCGGAGGTTCTCCAATGTGAATTACTTCGAATACAACTCGACGATCAGCGCTTCGTTGATATCCGCAGGCAGGTCCGAACGATCCGGCACGGCCTTGAAGATGCCGGCGAACTTGCCGGAATCAACTTCAACCCACGACGGACGCAGGTCATGCGTAGCGGACACGGTCAGGGCTTCCTGAACGCGCAGCTGCTTGGCAGCCTTCTCGGACAGAGCGACGGCGTCGCCAGCCTTGACCTGGTACGAAGCCAGGTTGACCGACTTGCCGTTCACGGTGACACCGCGGTGCGAGACCAGCTGACGGGCAGCCGGACGGGTCACTGCGAAGCCCATGCGGTAAACGACGTTGTCAAGACGGGTTTCCAGCAACTGCAGCAGGTTCTCGCCGGTGTTGCCCTTCTTGGTCGAGGCCTTCTTGTAGTAGTTGCGGAACTGACGCTCCAGCAGACCGTAGATACGCTTGACCTTCTGCTTTTCACGCAGCTGGGTAGCGTAGTCGGACAGCTTGCCCTTACGGGCAGTGGCGCCGTGCTGGCCGGGCTTCTGCTCCAGCTTGCACTTGGAGTCCAGCGCACGGGCCGGGCTCTTGAGGGAAAGGTCGGCGCCTTCGCGGCGGGCGAGCTTACAGGTAGGACCGATATAACGAGCCATTTCTTATCGCTCCTTTAGACGCGACGCTTCTTCGGCGGACGGCACCCGTTGTGCGGGATTGGCGTCACGTCGATGATGTTGGTGATCTTGTAGCCCACGTTGTTCAGCGAGCGCACGGCCGACTCACGACCCGGACCCGGGCCCTTGATGCGGACTTCCAGGGACTTGACGCCGTAGTCGAGCGCGGCACGGCCGGCCTTCTCGGCAGCCACCTGGGCAGCGAACGGGGTGGACTTACGCGAACCGCGGAAGCCAGCGCCACCGGAGGTCGCCCACGACAGAGCGTTGCCCTGACGGTCGGTGATGGTCACGATGGTGTTGTTGAAAGAAGCATGGACGTGGGCGACGCCGTCAGTGACGACGCGCTTGATCTTCTTCTTGGTCTTAGCGACGGGCTTAGCCATTTCTTAGGTCCCTTACTTCCTGATCGCCTTGCGCGGGCCCTTGCGGGTGCGGGCGTTGGTACGGGTGCGCTGGCCACGAAGCGGCAGACCGCGACGGTGACGCAGACCGCGGTAGCAGCCCAGGTCCATCAGGCGCTTGATCGCGATACCGATTTCACGGCGCAGATCGCCTTCCACGATGTACTTGCCGACTTCGAGACGCAGACGCTCGATTTCCGGCTCCGACAGATCGCGGATCTTGGTGGTCGAGGTCACGCCTGCGGCGTCGCAGACCTTCTTCGAACGGGTACGGCCGATGCCGTAAATGCTTTGCAACCCGACCCAGACGTGCTTCTGGGCTGGCAGGTTGACGCCTGCAATACGCGCCATGACGCGGTTCTCCAGCTGAGTGATGGCCGACAGCGCACCATGGGCGCGCCAATCCGGCAGGATGGATCAAAAAAGTGAACTAGCGATTCTATCAAGGTCTCGGTTTACTTGGAAGCCCGTGGAACCTTGAGGTTCCATGGACCCGGCGTGGGGAGTGTGCCCATGCTCCGGCGCCGGATGTCGTTGACTGCAGAGGTTGCCCTCGCCGCCGCCCGCGCTACTCCCGCGCGGGACCACCACATCACACCCCCACCCGAAACCGCTGCAGGGGCCGCCCTTCGATTTGGAAGGCCAGTCCGGGAACCGGAGGGCCTTCGCAACAAGAAGACTAGTGTAACAGGTCAATCAGCCGCGGGCAAAACCGCCGCGGTTGCCGCCCTTCAGGTTGGCCTTCTTCAACAGGCTCTCATACTGGTGCGACATCAGGTGCGCCTGGATCTGGGCAATGAAGTCCATCACCACCACCACCACGATCAGCAGCGAGGTGCCGCCGAAGTAGAACGAGGCGCCGAGCTGGGTGCGCAGGATTTCCGGCAGCAGACAGACGATCACCAGGTACAGCGAACCGGCCGCGGTCAGACGGGTCAGCACGGCATCCACGTAGTCGGCGGTGGCCTTGCCCGGACGGATGCCCGGAATCAGCGCGCCCGACTTCTTCAGGTTGTCGGCGGTTTCCTGCGAGTTGAACACCAGCGCGGTGTAGAAGAACGCGAAACCACTGATCAGCGCAGCGAACACGATCATGTGCAGCGGCTCGCCCGGCCCGAGGGCGTTGGCGACCTTCTGCAGCCACGTGGCCGAACTGGCCTGGCCGGACCACATGGCCAGCGTCGTCGGGAATGCCAGGATGCTCGAGGCGAAAATGGCCGGGATCACGCCCGCCATGTTCAGCTTGAGCGGCAGGAACGAGGTCTGGTTCATGTACGCGTTGCGGCCACCCTGGCGACGTGCGTAGTTCACCGTGATGCGGCGTTGGCCGCGCTCGACGAACACCACGAAGTAGGTGAAGGCCAGCACCACCAGCACGATCAGCAGCAGGGCGATGAAGCTCATGTTGCCGTCGCGGTAGGCTTCCACGGTGTGGATGACCGCGCCCGGCAGACCGGCCACGATGCCGGCGAAGATGATCAACGACACACCGTTGCCGATGCCACGCTCGGTGACCTGCTCACCGACCCACATCAGGAAGATGGTACCGGCGGTCAGCGCGACGATGGCAGTGAGCACGAAGCCCATGCCCGGTGCGTAGACGACCGGAGCACCGCCCGGGGAGACCTGGTTCTGCAGCGCCAGCGCGATGCTGCCGCCCTGCACCACCGCCAGCAACACGGCGCCGATGCGGGAATATTGAGTGATCTTGCGACGACCCGATTCACCTTCCTTCTGCATCGATTTCAATGCCGGGAAGATGTGGACCGCCAGCTGCATCACGATGGATGCCGAGATGTACGGCATCACGTTCAGCGCGAAAATGCTGAAACGGTGCAGGGCGCCGCCCGAGAACATGTTGAACATGTCCACGATGCCGCCGCCCTGCGCCTGCATGAGCGCAAGCATGGCATCGGGATTGACGCCAGGCACCGGCACATAACAGCCGATGCGGTAGACGATCAATGCCCCGATGACGAACAGCAGTCGCTGGCGGAGTTCCGTGAACTTGCCGAGCCCGCCGCCGAGGTTACCAATGCCAGCTTGCGCCATGTCTTACTCCTGTACGCTGCCGCCGGCAGCTTCGATCGCGGCCTTGGCACTGGCCGTTGCAGCGACGCCCTTCAGGGTGAATGCCTTGGTCAGGTCACCCTTCATGACGATCTTGGCACGCTTCGCGGTGCTCGGGACCAGCTTGGCAGCGCGCAGCGCGGCAAAGTCGATCTCGCCAGCTTCCAGACGCTCAAGCTGGTAGGACAGCACTTCAGCGGTGTCCTTGGCGATCTTGGAACGGAAACCGACCTTCGGCAGACGACGCTGCATGGGGGTCTGGCCGCCTTCGAAGCCTGCCTTGATCTTGCCGCCACCCTTACGGGCGAACGAACCCTTGTGGCCGCGGCCGCAGGTCTTGCCCAGGCCGGAGCCGATACCACGACCGACGCGGGTACGCTCTTTACGAGCGCCCGGTGCCGGGCTCAATTCATTCAGATGCATGGTCATTGGATTATTCCTCAACCTTGACGAGGTAGTGGACCTTGTTGATCAGACCGCGAACCTGCGGGCTGTCCTTCAGTTCACGGACATCGTTCAACTTACCCAGACCCAGCGCACGCACCGACAGGCGATGACGCGCCTGGGCACCACGCAGGCCACGAACCAGACGGACCTTGACGGTCTTGACGGTGTCATTAGCCATGGTTGAGATCCTCCACCTTCTTGCCGCGCTTGGCCGCGATGCGGACCGGGGACTGCATTTCGGTCAGACCCTTCAGCGTGGCGCGAACCAGGTTGATCGGGTTACGCGAACCGACGGCCTTGGCCAGCACGTTCTTGACGCCAACGGCTTCCAGGACGGCGCGCATGGCACCACCGGCGATGACACCGGTACCTTCCGAGGCCGGCATCATGAACACGCGAGCTGCGCCGTGGCCGGACTTCACCGGGTGCCACAACGTGCCGTTGTTCAGATCGACAGTGGCCAGGTTCTTGCGAGCCTGCTCCATCGACTTCTGGATCGCGACCGGCACTTCACGCGCCTTGCCGTAACCGAAGCCAACCTTGCCTGCGCCATCACCGACCACGGTCAGTGCGGTGAAGGTGAACTGGCGACCGCCCTTGACGGTCTTGCTGACGCGGTTGACCGCGACCAGCTTTTCGATCATGCCGTCGTCGACTTTCTCTTCGCGGCGATCGCGATCGCGACCCCGCTGCTGACGTTCTTCTGCCATGTTGATTCCTTGATTGATTGAGTATGTACGGCTCAATGCCGCTTATAGCTGTGGAATGAAGCGGTGGATCGAGCGCCCCTGCAGAAGAAGGACGTCGCCCGGCGCAACCCGCGCCGGCAGGCAGGCGGAAGCGGGGACCAGCCCCGCTTCCTTATCCCTTAGAACTGCAGGCCGCCTTCGCGGGCTGCATCAGCCAGTGCCTTGATGCGGCCGTGGTAGCGGTAGCCCGAGCGGTCGAAAGCGACCTTCTCGATGCCCGCAGCCTTGGCGCGCTCGGCGACCAGCTTGCCAACCTTGACGGCGGCGTCGCTGTTCTTGCCGTTCTTCAGGCCTTCCTTGACGTCGGCCTGGGTGGTGTTGGCCGAAGCCAGCACCTTGGAGCCATCGGCGGTGAAGACCTGGGCGTACAGGTGCTGACCGGTGCGCAGCACCGACAGGCGCGGCACGCCGAGCACACGGATGTGTGCACGGGTCGACTTGGCACGACGCAGACGAGCGATGTTCTTGTTCATGATCTTTTTCCTTGGAAAGCTGAGGACCTGAATTAGGCCTTCTTGGCTTCCTTACGAATGATGACTTCGCCGGCGTACTTCACACCCTTGCCCTTGTAGGGCTCCGGCGGACGGAAGCCACGGATCTTGGCGGCAACTTCGCCAACGCGCTGCTTGTCGGTGCCCTGGACCAGCACTTCGGTCTGGGTAGGGGTCGAGATGGTGATGCCTTCCGGCGCCACGAACAGGACCGGATGCGAGAACCCGAGCGACAGGTTCAGATCCTTGCCCTGCATGGCAGCACGGTAGCCGACGCCGACCAGCTCAAGCTTGCGCTCGAAGCCTTCGGTGACGCCCTTGACCATGTTGGCCAGGATGGCGCGCACGGTGCCGGTGAGGGCAACCAGCGAGGCATCGTTGGCGGCCAGGGTGGCAACGCCGTTGTCGACAGTGATTTCAACGCCAGCAACCTTGGCAAGCGACAGGGTGCCCTTCGGGCCCTTCACGCTGACGGATTCCGGCTGGATGTTCAGTTCAACGCCCTTGGGCAGGTTGACTGGCTTCTTGGCTACGCGGGACATAGTTGGTTCCTTCTCGCCTTAGGCCACGAAGCACAGGACTTCGCCGCCGACGCCCAACTGGCGCGCCTGCGCATCAGTCATGATGCCCTTGGAGGTGGAGATGATGGAGATACCCAGGCCGTTGAGGACCTTCGGCAGCTCGGACTTGCCACGGTACTGGCGCAGACCCGAACGCGAGAAGCGCTTCAGGGTCTCGATGACCGGCTTGCCTTCGAAATACTTCAGGACGATTTCAAGCTCGGCCTTGTTGTTCTCGATCTTGGTCACGCGCAGATCGGTGATGTAGCCTTCGGCCTTCAACACCTCTGCGATTGCCACCTTGATCTTGGACGACGGTGCTTTCACCGTCTGCTTGCCAACCGCGGCCGCATTCTTGATGCGTACCAGCAGGTCGGCGATGGGATCAGTCATGCTCATAGTCGATACCTTTGAGTGCACCGATATCCGCTTTCGCGAAAATCTTGTGTCTACCTGGAATGGGCCAGGGCCCGTCTTCACACACTGCTCACGCCTTGCGGGCGAGCAAGACGCGGGAGTATACGGCAAAAAGAGCCCGACTTGCGTCGGGCTCTCTCAATCCGGGGTAAAGGCCGGAAATCCGGCCCCTCCCCCCTGCCCTGCGCCGTGACGGCGCCGGGCAGTTGAAGGGACGAATCCCTTACCAGCTGGCCTTGCGCAGGCCCGGCACGTCACCACGCATGGTGGCTTCACGCAGCTTGTTACGGCCCAGGCCGAACTTGCTGTACACGCCACGCGGGCGGCCCGAGAGCTCGCAACGGTTGCGGTGACGGCTCGGCGACGAGTCGCGCGGCAGCTTCTGCAGCTTGATGACGGCCTCGGCCTTTTCGTCGTACGACGCGGTCGCGCTGGAGATGATCTTCTTCAGCTCTTCACGCTTGCCGGCGTACTTGACGGCCAGCTTCGCACGCTTGAGGTCGCGGTTGACCATGGAGGTCTTTGCCATTTCGGATTCCTCGACGTATCAGTTACGGAACGGGAACTTGAACGCTGCGAGCAGCGCCTTCGCTTCCGCATCGGTCTTGGCGGTGGTGGTAATGGCGATATCCATGCCGCGGATCGCGTCGACAGCGTCGAAGTCGATTTCCGGGAAGATGATCTGTTCCTTCACACCCATGTTGAAGTTGCCACGACCGTCGAAGGAACGACCCGAGACACCACGGAAGTCGCGCACGCGCGGCAACGAGATGTTGATCAGACGGTCCATGAACTCGTACATCTTTTCACGACGCAGCGTGGTCTTGCAGCCGATCGGCCAACCATCGCGGATCTTGAACGATGCCACCGAGACGCGGGACTTGGTCACGATCGGCTTCTGACCGGAGACCTTGGCCATATCGGCGACGGCATTTTCCAGGATCTTCTTGTTCGTGGCTGCTTCGCCGACACCCATGTTCAGGGTGACCTTGACCAGCTTCGGAACCTGCATCGGATTGGTGTAGCCGAACTGCTTCATCAGCGCCGGCACCACTTCTTCCTTGTAAAACTTTTCGAGACGGGAATTCATCTGCTCATTCCTCAGGCGTCGAGCGCCTCACCGCTGGAGCGGAACACACGCAGTTTGCGTCCATCCTCCAGCACCTTGAAGCCAACGCGCTCGCCCTTGCCCGAAGCCGGGTTCAGCACATTCACGTTGGAGATATGGATCGACGCTTCACGCTCGACCACGCCGCCGGCAACGCCTGCCTGCGGGTTCGGCTTGGTGTGGCGCTTGACGATGTTCACGTTGGCGACGATCACACGATCGCCGTCGACGCGGACGACTTCGCCCTGCTTGCCCTTGTCCTTGCCGGTGTTGACGACAACCTGGTCGCCCTTCTTGATACGGTTAGCCATGATTATCTCCTGTCGCTCACAGCACTTCGGGAGCGAGCGAGACGATCTTCATGAACTTCTCGGAACGAAGTTCACGCGTCACCGGTCCGAAGATGCGGGTACCGATCGGCTCTTGCTTGTTGTTGAGCAGGACCGCGGCGTTGGCATCGAAACGGATCAGCGAGCCATCGGCGCGACGCACACCCTTGCGGGTACGCACCACGACGGCGTCGAACACTTCACCCTTCTTGACCTTGCCGCGCGGGATTGCATCCTTCACGGTGACCTTGATGATGTCGCCAATGTGCGCGTAGCGGCGCTTGGAGCCGCCGAGCACCTTGATGCACATCACTTCCTTGGCACCGGAATTGTCCGCGACTTCGAGGTAGCTCTGCATCTGGATCATGAGTCAGATCTCCTTATTGAACCGCACGCGTGATGACTTCCACCACGCGCCAGTTCTTGGTCTTGGACATCGGAGCAATCTCGGTCACACGAACGACATCACCTTCGTTGCAGGTGTTGTCGGCGTCGTGTGCGTGCAGCTTGGTCGAACGCTTGATGTACTTGCCGTACAGGGCGTGCTTGACCAGGCGCTCCACCAACACGGTGACCGTCTTGTCCATCTTGTTGCTGACGACACGGCCTTCGACCGTGCGCAGCGTCTTGCTGTCGTTGTTATCGCTCATCGCGGCCATCCTTACTTGGTGCTGCCGAGCAGGGTCTTGACGCGAGCGATCTCGCGGCGAACCCGGCGGGTTTCGTGGGTCTTCGGCAGCTGGCCAGTGACCTGCTGCATACGGAGCGAGAACTGCTCCTTACGCAGGTCGATCAGGTGGCTCTTCAGGTCGTCAGCCGACTTTTCGCGAAGTTGTTTGATATCCATCAGAGCACCGTCCGGGTCACGAAAGTGGTGGTCACGGAGAGCTTGGCGGCAGCCAGGCGGAACGCCTCACGTGCCACGTCTTCTGCGACGCCTTCGATTTCATAGATCATGCGGCCGGGCTGGATCTGGGCTACCCAGTACTCCACGTTGCCCTTACCAGAACCCATTCGGACTTCGATGGGCTTCTTGGTGATCGGCTTGTCGGGGAACACTCGGATCCACATCTTGCCGCCGCGCTTGACGTAGCGGCTGATCGAGCGGCGAGCCGCTTCGATCTGACGCGCGGTCAGCTGACCATGAGCGGTTGCCTTCAGGCCGTATTCGCCGAAGCTGACAGCGTTGCCGCTCCAGCTCAGACCATCGTTACGGCCCTTGTGTACCTTGCGGTATTTGGTTCGCTTGGGTTGCAACATTGTCGTTACCTCGCTTCACGAGCCGGGCGCGACGGACGGTCACCGCGATCGCCGCGATCGTTACGATCGTTGCGCGGGGAGTCGTCCTGCTTTTCCTGGCCAACCTGGGAGAAATCGAAGACTTCGCCCTTGTAGATCCAGACCTTGATGCCGATGATGCCGTAGGTCGTCTTGGCTTCAGCGAAGCCATAGTCGATGTCGGCACGCAGCGTATGCAGCGGCACGCGGCCTTCGCGGTACCACTCCGAACGGGCGATTTCTGCGCCGTTCAAGCGGCCACCGACGTTGACCTTGATGCCCAGGGCACCGAGGCGCATCGCGTTGCCGACCGAACGCTTCATCGCGCGGCGGAACATGATGCGACGCTCAAGCTGCTGCGCGATCGACTCGGCAACCAGCTGTGCGTCCAGCTCGGGTTTACGCACTTCGGTGACGTTGATGTGCGCCGGGACGCCCATCATTTCGCTCACTTCCTTGCGCAGCTTCTCGATGTCCTCACCGCGCTTGCCGATCACCACGCCCGGACGGGCGGTGTGGATCGTCACGCGAGCGGTCTTTGCCGGACGCTCGATCAGGATCTTGCTGATGCCGGCCTGCGCAAGCTTCTTGCGCAGCATTTCCCGCACCTTCAGGTCGGCTGCCAGATAACCAGCGAACTCGGCCTTGTTGGCGTACCACTTGGAGTTCCAGTCCTTGGAAATGCCGAGGCGGATACCAATCGGATGAACTTTATGACCCATGGTGTTTTCCTTTCCGCTTACTTGCCGGCGCCCACAACCACAGTGATGTGGCTGGTGCGCTTGAGGATGCGGGTGCCGCGGCCTTTCGCCCGCGCCATGAAACGCTTCAGGGTCGGACCTTCATCTACCATGATGGTCTGTACCTTCAGCTCGTCGACGTCGGCGCCCTGGTTGTTCTCGGCATTTGCAATAGCCGACTCCACCACCTTCTTGATCAGGTGGGCAGCCTTCTTGTCCGAGAACTTCAGCAGGTTGACCGCACGCTCGGCCGGCAGGCCGCGCACCTGGTCAGCGACCAGGCGGGCTTTCTGCGCAGAGATGCGCGCGGAGCGCAGGATTGCTTTCGCTTCCATTGTCATCTCTCCTTACTTGCCGGACTTCTTGTCACCACCGTGACCCTTGAAGGTCCGGGTGATGGCAAATTCGCCAAGCTTGTGGCCGACCATGTTCTCGTTGACGAGCACCGGAACGTGGTTCTTACCGTTATGAACGGCGATGGTGACGCCTACCATTTCCGGCAGGATCATCGAACGGCGCGACCAGGTTTTGATCGGCTTCTTGCTACCCGCAGCGGCTTCCACCTTCTTGATGAGGTGGTGATCGACAAACGGGCCCTTCTTGAGTGAACGTGCCATGGTCGATTAGCCCCTACGATCGCGGACGATGAATTGCTGGGTGCGCTTGTTCTTGCGCGTCTTGTAACCCTTGGTCGGGACACCCCACGGGGTGACCGGATGCGGGTTGCCCTGGCCGGCCTTCGCCTCACCACCGCCGTGCGGATGGTCAACCGGGTTCATGGCAGCACCACGAACGGTCGGGCGGACACCACGCCAGCGCTTGGCGCCAGCCTTGCCCAGCTTTTCCAGGTTGTGTTCGTCGTTACCGACTTCACCGATGGTGGCGCGGCACTCGACCGGCACCTTACGCATTTCACCCGAGCGCAGGCGCAGGGTGGCGTAGATACCTTCACGAGCGACGAGCTGCACGGCAGCGCCGGCGGCACGCGCGATCTGAGCACCCTTGCCCGGCTTCAGTTCGATGCCGTGGACAGTGGTACCGACCGGGATGTTGCGCAGCGGCAGGGTGTTACCGGTCTTGATCGGCGCATCCGAACCCGCGATCACCTGGTCACCGGCCTTCAGGCCCTTCGGTGCGATGATGTAGCGGCGTTCGCCGTCGACGTAGCACAGCAGGGCGATATGGGCGGTGCGGTTCGGATCGTATTCGATGCGTTCCACGCGCGCCGGAATGCCTTCCTTGTTGCGCTTGAAGTCGATGACACGGTAGTGCTGCTTGTGACCACCGCCCACGTGACGGGTGGTGATGCGGCCGTGGTGGTTACGACCACCGGACTTGCTCTGCGGCTCCAGCAGCGCAGCATGCGGCGCGCCTTTGTGCAGATCGGGCGTGACCACGCGCACGGCCGAACGGCGGCCGGGAGAAGTGGGTTTGAATTTCATCAATGGCATGGGATGGACCTCAGGCCTTGGCCGTTACATCGATGGACTGGCCATCGGCGAGACGCACGTACGCCTTGCGCCAATCGCCGCGGCGGCCGGTGCGGTTACGGAAGGACTTGTTCTTGCCCTTCACGTTCAGCACGTTGACCGACTCGACCTTGACGTCGAACAGCTGCTCAACCGCGGCCTTTACATCGGCCTTGGTGGCTTCGTTCGAAACTTCGAAGACATACTGGTTGGAATGTTCCTGCAGGCGCGCGGTCTTTTCGGAGACTCGCGGAGCGCGCAGCACGCTGAAGACTTTTTCGTTGCTGCTCATGCCAGCCACTCCTCGACCTTCTTGACCGCATCAGCGGTGATGACGACCGTGTCGGCACCGACCAGCGACACCGGGTCCAGGCCCTGCACGTCACGCACTTCCACGTAGGGAATGTTGCGCGCCGACAGGTACAGGTGCTCGGAAGCATCTTCGGTGACGATCAGCGGACGCTTGCCCACTTCCAGGCCGGCCAGCTTGGCGATCAACGACTTGGTGTTGGTCGCTTCGACATCGAAGGACTCCACGATCGTCAGACGGCCCTGGCGGTTCAGCTCGGACAGGATCGCGCACATGGCTGCACGGTACTGCTTACGGTTGACCTTCTGCTCGAAGCTGCGCGGCTTGGCCGCGAAGGTGACACCGCCGCCGATGAAGATCGGAGCCGTCAGTGCGCCATGACGCGCGCCGCCGCCCTTCTGCTTCTTCGACTTCTTGGTGGTACCAGCCACTTCAGAGCGAGTCTTCTGTGCCTTGGTGCCGGCGCGACCGGCGTTGCGGTAAGCAACGACGACCTGGTGAACCAGATCTTCGCTGAAATCGCGACCGAACACGGCATCGGAGACCGAGACCTTGTTGTTGCTACCCGTGATAACGAGTTCCATCGTCATCTCTCCTTATGCCTTGCTAGCCGGACGAACGATCACGTCACCACCCGCTGCGCCCGGAACGGCACCACGGATCGCGATCAGACCACGCTCGACATCGACCTTCACCACTTCAAGGTTCTGGGTGCTCTGCTGCACCGAACCCATGTGGCCGGACATCTTCTTACCCGGGAAAACGCGACCCGGGGTCTGGCGCTGGCCCAAGGAACCCGGCGCGCGATGCGACAGCGAGTTACCGTGGGTTGCATCGCCCATACGGAAGTTGTAGCGCTTGATGGTGCCCTGGAAGCCCTTACCCTTGGTGACACCCTGGACGTCGACCTTCTGGCCAACTTCAAAGATGTCCGCCTTGACTTCGCCGCCAACGGCGAAATCGCCGAGCTGCGCGTCTTCAACGCGGAATTCCCACAGGCCACGGCCCGCGTCGACCTTCGCCTTGGCGAAGTGACCGGCTTCCGGCTTGTTGACCAGGGCAGCGCGACGCGCGCCGACGGTCACCTGCACGGCGCTGTAGCCGTCAGCTTCGACGGTCTTGATCTGCGCGATGCGGTTCGGGGTAGCTTCAATCAGGGTTACCGGGATGGCCTGGCCATCTTCGGTGAACACGCGGCTCATGCCAGCCTTGCGGCCCACGAAGCCCAACGAATATTTCTTCGTCATGGTCGTAGTCCTCAGGTCAGCTTGATCTGAACGTCGACGCCGGCAGCCAGTTCGAGCTTCATCAGCGCGTCCACGGTCTTGTCGTTCGGGTCAACGATATCGAGCACGCGCTTATGCGTGCGGGTCTCGTACTGGTCACGCGCGTCTTTGTCGACGTGCGGGGAGACGAGAATGGTGTAACGCTCGATCTTGGTCGGCAGGGGGATCGGGCCACGCACTTGCGCGCCGGTCCGCTTTGCCGTTTCTACGATCTCGCTGGCCGAACGGTCGATCAAACGATGATCGAACGCCTTCAGCCGAATCCGGATCTTTTGGTCCGCCATGACGGTGGGTTCCTTCGTTAAAAGAGCGACGGACAAGGCCTCTGGGTTGCCTTGTCCCATGAATATCCTGAATGCAGACGCCGCACATTCCTGCGCGGCGACAAGATCTTTCCGTAGACCTCAAAAATCGAGGCAGACCGGTCTCCCGATCTGCCCAGACAAAAAGTATAGCGCGCATACAAGTTGGCAGTCAACAGGGGTCCTGTTGACAAAGCCTGAATGGCGCGACCCTTCCTGGTCTGGGGAACACGAGGAGCATCCTGCGCCTCTTTTCCCGTTTAGTTACGCCCCGATGCCCTACCCAGGCAACATCGGGGCGCAGATTCTAACAGATTACGCGATGATCTTGGAGACCACGCCGGCGCCGACGGTACGGCCGCCTTCGCGGATCGCGAAGCGCAGGCCTTCATCCATGGCGACCGGGTTGATCAGGGTGACAACCATCTTCACGTTGTCGCCCGGCATCACCATTTCCACACCTTCCGGC
>NZ_JBDJKY010000021.1:0-18843 GCF_039673075.1 Stenotrophomonas sp. TWI819
GGGGGGGGGGGGGGGGGGGGGTGGTTTTGGGGCGCCGCCCCCCGGGGGGCCGGGCGGGGGGGGCCGCCGGTGGGGGGGGGGGGCGGGCGGCGCCTCAAGGCGCCCCACGACGGTTGACTCAGCCTTCGTCCTGCTCGTACTCAACGAACACATCCAGTTCCAGCGCCAGTTCCTGCACGGCATCACGCACGCGCTGGGCGCCGAGTGCATTGCCTACTTCCACTTCCAGTTCGTGCGTGCCCGGGCCGATGTCATCGGACAGGCCGGCCGAGCTGGAATCGTCGTCGTCCATGTGCGGCATCAGGTCGTCGGTTTCCTCGACGTGTTCGATTCCCTCGATGCTCTGCAGCAGGTCGGTGATGGCACGTGCATCGTCTTCGGTGCCGGTGATTCGCAGTCGCAACAGGGCCATGGGCGGGTCCTCGGGGAAAGAGACTCCAGCCTAGCCAGCGTGCAGAAAAGGTCGGGTGAGGATGCGTGCTGGATCGTGGCGTCCGGTTCAGTCGTGCGCGCGGTCCGCAGGCGGCAGGCCCAGCAGTTCATCGGGCAGGGCCGGCAGCGGGGTGCGCTCATCCAGTGCTTCGCGCTTGAGCCAGTCCATGAACGCCTGCGCGGTCGGGCTGAGCGCCCGGTGTTCGGCGTGGACCACGTAGTAGGCGTAGCGCGCCTTGAGTGCGGGGCCGGGCAGGCGCACCAGCTCATAGCGCTGCAGGTAGGGCTGGGCGATGTGCTTGCGCGCCAGCACTGCGCCGATGCCGTAGACCGCGGCGCGCATCGCATCGGTGCTGTCGCTGAAGGTGTGCAGCGAGGGCAGGTCCAGTCCGCGCACACCCGCTGCCCGGAACCAGTCGCGCCAACCCTGCGGCGACATGTCGCTGAGCAGCGGCAGCGCGGCGATCTGCGCCGGGTCGCGCAAGGCCGGGACCCCCGGCAGTGCCGGTGAGGCGACCGGGCAGAGTTCGTCGTCCATCAGGTGATGGGCGGTCATGCCCGGCCACTGGCCAAGACCGTAACGAATGCCCAGTTCCGGCCCCGTCTCGTCGAAGCGGACCAGCTCGGTGCTGGTCTGCAGTTCAATGCGCATGCGCGGATGCTGTTGGGCGAAGCGCGGCAACCGCGGGATCAGCCAGCAGTACGACAGCGAGCGGATAGTGGTGACCCGCAGCGGCACGATGTCCGCCTGCGGATGCAGATTGCCGGCCACCGCATTGAGATCGCTCAGTGCCGCCGCTGCGGCATCGGCCAGCTGGCGGCCTTCGGCGGTCAGGCGCACACCGCGCGCGTGGCGCTGGAACAGCACGGTCCCGAGCAGCTCTTCCAGCCGTCGCACATGGTGGCTGACCGCACTGGCGGTGAGGTGCAGCTCCTGGGCGGCGTGGGCGAAGTTCTGGTGGCGTGCGGCAACGGCGAACACCCCCAGCGCAGGTAGCAAAGCCGGGCGGAGAATCATGGTCGAGACCCAAATCATATTTGTGGCTTGCACGGATACTACGCGCTTGTGGGCACGCAGCGGCAGGCGGATGCTGTCGCCCTTCCTCCCCGGATTCACGCGTATGTTGCCCTCCCTTACCGCCTGCTCCGCGCGCCTGGCTTGCTTCGGGGACCGCTCATGAGCGGAGCACCGCTGGCCGCCGGTACGGTGGAGCGCGATTGGCGCACCCCGCTGGAACTGACCGTCCTCGGCGCGATCTGGGGCTGCTCGTTCCTGTTCATGCGGGTGGCCGTGCCTGCCTTCGGACCGTACGCACTGGTGGAGGTGCGGCTGCTGCTCGGCGCGCTCGTGCTGTTGCCGTTCCTGTGGCAGGCGCGCGCGCAGTTCCCGGCGCGACGCTGGTTGTGGCTGGCACCGATCGGCCTGATCAACTCGGCCATCCCGTTCGTGCTGTTCGCCTGGGCCGCGCAACGCGCCCCGGCCGCGATCGGTGCGATCTGCAATGCGATGACCGTGCTGTTCGCGGCGCTGATCGCGTTCCTGTTCTTCGGCGAAAAGATCGGCATGCGCCGCGCGATCGCCCTGCTGGTCGGCTTCGCCGGCGTGGTGGTGCTGGCCACGGCCAAAGTGTCCGGTCTGAGCATCGGTGCGGCGGTGATGGCCGGTGCCCTGGCCGCGCTGTTGTATGGACTGGGCGTCAATCTGGTGAAGCGCCACATGACCGGCCTGCCACCGGCGGCGTCGGCCGGTGCCACGCTGGGCTGCGCGGCGATCCTGCTGCTGCCGATGGCGCTGACCCATTGGCCGACGGCCCCGATCCCGATGCTGTCCTGGTCCTGCGCGATCGCGCTGGGCGTGGTCTGCACCGGCCTGGCGTTTCTGATGTTCTACCGCCTGATCGCCCGCATTGGCCCGGCCCGTGCCTCGACCGTGACCTACCTGGTACCGATGTTCGGCGCGCTGTTCGCGTGGGTGTTCCTGGGCGAACCGGTGACCGGGGCGATGGTCGTGGCGGGCGTGTTGATTCTTGGCAGCGTAGCGGTGTCGCAGAAGCGATAGAGATCGCTTCTGCGAAGGCGATCAGCCGGCCAGCGGCCGGCACGACCGAGACGTGCATGTCCAACCCCATGCACGTTCAACGCGCCGGTGGCTCGGCCTCACCGCACCGGCACCGGGATGTTGCACAGGTCGATGTGCCCGGCCGGGCGCTTGTAGAAATCATCGACGCGGTTGCGGCGCGCTTCGGTCGCATCGGCAAAGGTCCTGGAGTCGGTGCGCAGCACCTGCAGCCTGGGTCGCTCCGCAGCCGGTACATCGCTGGCACGCTGGATCGACTGGATCGCCGTGCGCTGCGCCGGATCGGCGTAGAAGCCCATCGGTGCCGGTCCACGCGGCAGTGCGCTCAGCAGTTCCATGCCCTGCAGCACGCGGCCGACGACGGTGATGTTGCGGTCCAGCTGACGCGGCGACTGCCCGGTCACGACGTACAGCTCGGCGCCGATGCTGCTGTCTTCCTCGTTGTTGCGGCCGGCGCCCAGTGCACCGTAGCAATGCGCCAGCCAGGTCTTGCCGTCTTTGCGATCCTGGCCCACCGGGAAGCCGTCGACGAAACCGGTCTGGTCGGCCCAGCCGTCACGGTCGGGCAGGAGGCTGACCGTGAGCCCCTTGCTGTCGCGCTGGAATTCGGCCGGGAGCGTGCGTTTGGCGCTGCCGAGCGGCTTTGCCTTGGCGGCATCGTCCGCATCGGCATCGCCGAACTGCACCACGAAGTTGTCCTGCGCGCGGTAGATGCTCTCGCCGTCCCAGAAATGCTCGTGGGCCAGGGTCTGGATGTTGCCCACGTGCTGCGGCGCGAACGCCGGGGCCAACTCGATGATGACCCGGCCCGCGGGCAGGTTCATGTACAGCAGGTTGGCCGGCTCGGGCGTACGCCAGTCGCTGTCCGGTGACGCGTCCAGGATCTGCTGCGCGCTGCGGTAAGGCGTGGCCGCGCTGGCAAGGCTGGGCAGCAGGCAGGCCAGGGCGAGGGTGAGCACGGCGAAGCGATGATTTTGCATGGTGTCCCCGAAGATGGTGGCGTCCCGATAATGCGCGAGCGGCGCACTGCCTGTCATGTCACGGTGCGGGTTACCTCGTCACTCCGCCTGGGCGGCGAAGTAATCGTCCAAGGCTTTGCCGGCGCACTGACCCCGCTGCCGCGGACCCGATTGGGCTTCACAGGCAACCAGCGCCGGGTGGATCGCGACGTAATCCACCACCACGTCTTCGGCCGGGCGCGTCGAGGCGCGATAGCAGATCATCGCGCGATAGACCGTATACACCGCCGCATCCACGGGGGGCAGGTCGCTGAAGACCTCGTCGACCGTTTCGCGCGCCATCGCGGCGTGCCATGACGGATCCGTCTTGGTCGGCTCCGCATGGGCCAGCACGCTCTCCCGACTATCGCCGCGCTGGCGCGCGTCCAAGGCCAGCAGCGCGACGCTGATCGACTCATGCGAGCCATCGACGAAGTTGCATCCCTTCATGGCGTGGGCGGGGCCTGCGGCAGCGGCCAACAGGGCAAGCGAGAGGACGGCAGTGCGGGTCTTCATGACGTCATGTGCGTTCCGTGGGGAGAGCGATTCTGACAGATCGCCCGTACCCGGGCCCCGGGGATCGCTGGGCATCCCAACCGGCATGGTGACTAACGACACATCCGCTATAGCGAAGTTCGGACTAGTGTGGACTCCACGCTAGCGGAGACCGCCATGAGCGACCACGAAGTCCACCTCAAGAAGTTCCAGAAAGAGCTCAGCTCCGGCACGGTATCCCTGGCCTTGCTGGCGGTGCTGGCCAAGGCCGGTGAGCCGCTGTATGGCTACCTGATCGCCAAGGAGCTGGAGCGGGTCGGCGAGGGCGTGCTGAGCGGCAAGCAGAGCGCGCTGTACCCGGTGCTGCGCAACCTGGAAGGCGCCGGGTTGCTGGAAAGCCATGTTGAACCGTCGGTGGCTGGTCCGCCGCGTCGCTACTACCGCATCAATGACACGGGGCGTGAAGTGCTCAGTCAATGGACCGCCGCGTGGCGTGCCACCCGTGATTCCGTCGATTCCGTCCTGGAAGGGGTAACCGCATGAACATCGAATCCGTGGCCGGTCGGGCCTTGCCGACCACCATCCCGGCGTACTTGGCACAGCTGCGTGCGGCGCTGCACGACGCCGATCCGGCGATGGTGCAGGACGCCCTGTACGACGCCGAGGAATACCTGCGCTCGGAGCTGGCCGCGCAGCCGGGCCGCAGCGAGGCCGAGGTGATCGCCGATGTGGCCGGCAGCTACGGTGCGCCGGAAGAAGTGGCCGAGATCTACCGCGAAACGGAAATCACCGTGAACCGTGCGCTGCGCACGCCGAGCGCGGGTGCCGCACCGATCCGGCGTGCAGCGGCCACCAGCCCCGGCATCGCCTCGGTAACACCGCCGCAGGCGCCGCCCAAGCCACGCTCGGCCTTGGCCCGCTTCTTCGGCGTCGCCCTGGAGGCACGCACCTATGGCGCGCTGTTCTACATGCTGCTCTCGCTGGCCACCGGTATCTTCTTCTTTACCTGGGTGGTCACCGGCCTGTCGCTGTCGCTGGGCCTGATGGTGTTGATCATCGGCATTCCGGTGGCGGTGCTGTTCTTCGGCTCGGTGCGCGGTCTGTCGCTGCTGGAAGGGCGGCTGGTGGAGGCCCTGCTGGGCGAGCGCATGCCGCGCCGGCCGACGTATTCCGACCGCAGCCGCAGCTGGCTGCAGCGCATCGGCGACATGTTCACCGATGGCCGCACCTGGCTGACCCTGCTGTACTTCGTGCTGATGCTGCCGCTGGGCATCGTCTACTTCACGATCGCCACCACGCTGTTGTCGACCTCGATCGGCTTCATCTGGGCACCGGTGGCGGCGCTGTTCTCCAGTGACTACGTGGGCATCCACATCGACGGCATCCAGATGCTGCCGGTCTGGGTCACACCGCTGCTGGCGATCATCGGCGTGCTGCTGCTGTTTGCGACGCTGCACCTGGCCCGCGGCATCGGTCACCTGCACGGGATGATGGCCAAGCACCTGCTGGTGCGGCTGTAACCCACGGCCACAGGTCGGAACCCGAGGATCCGGTAGTGCCGGCCGCTGGCCGGCATTCCCCAGCGTAAGCCCCCTGGTCGGGGGGCGGTCGCGCTCGTCAGCCCGCTTTACGGCGCAACGGGGTCACGTTGCTCGCGATCTTCGCGGCCTTCTTCGGCTTGCTGGCCACGGTCTGCGCATGGGCCGCGAAGAAATCGCGCACCTTCGGATAGACCGTTTCGCGCCAGCGGCGGCCGCTGAAGATGCCGTAGTGGCCGGCGCCTTCGACGATGAAATGCTCGCGATGCGCGGCCGGAATGCCGGTGCACAGGTCCTGCGCCGCTTCGGTCTGGCCGAGGCCGGCGATATCGTCCAGCTCGCCTTCGATGCTCAGCAGTGCGGTGCCGGTGATCGCGCTGGGATCCACGCGTTCACCCTGCACGTACCACTCGCCGCGCGGCAGCAGGAACTCCTGGAAGACCACGCGGATCGTGTCCAGGTAGTACTTGGCCGGCATGTCGAGCACCGCGTTGTACTCATCGTAGAAACGACGGTGCGCGTCGGCATCTTCCATGTCGCCCTTGACCAGGTCGGCATAGAAATCCCAGTGCGAACTGAAATGGCGGCTCGGGTTCATCGACAGGAACCCCGCGTGCTGCAGGAAGCCCGGATACACGCGGCGGCCGGCGCCCGGGAAGGTGGCCGGCACGGTGTGGATGACATTGTTCTCGAACCACGACATCGGGTTCTGCGTGGCCAGATTGTTGACCGCGGTCGGGCTGCAGCGCGCATCGATCGGGCCGCCCATCATCACCAGCGATCGCGGCGTGGTTTCGCCACGGCTGGCCATCAGCGAGACGGCGGCAAGCACCGGCACGGTCGGCTGGCAGACGCTGATCACGTGCAGCTTCTCCGCACCGAGGTGGCGGATGAATTCCTGCACATAGGCGATGTAGTCATCCAGCCCGAACTCGCCTTCGCTGCCCGGCACCATGCGCGCATCGACCCAGTCGGTCACGTATACGCGGTGATCGCGCAGCAGGGTACGTACGGTATCGCGCAGCAGCGTGGCGTGGTGGCCGGACAACGGCGCTACCACCAGCACGAACGGCTGGTTGAGCATGGTGTGCAGCTGGTCGGCTTCATTGCTGTGGCGCTTGAAGCGCAGCAGTTTGCAGAACGGCTTGCTGATCTCTTCGTGGACGACGATCGGCACGCGCTCGCCCTCGACGTCGATTTCATTGATGCCCCATTCGGGCTTCTCGTAATCCTTGCCGATGCGGTGGAACAGCTCGTTCACAGCGGCCAGGCGATCCGCGCCGGGCATCTGCGACCACCAATGACCTTGATTGGCGAAGAACTTCGCGTTGGCCTGGGCCTGGTGCACCCACGGGGCGAGCAGGTTGCGGGTCAACTCATGCAGCTGATATAGCATGACGTCCAATATGTATGGTCTTATGTTGCCGCGCAGCATAGCGCACCCGTCGCGCGGGCGCGTTAATGCGCGGCCTGTCTCAATTGTTATCGAGACTCAGGGCGCGCCGCGTTCCAGAGCAGCCGCGTGACCTGCCAGTGCCGGGGACAGCCAGCAGTGCGAGCCCAAGGTGGTGAAGCCGACCCGCTTGAGCTGGCTGCGGTACCAGCGCGCCGGGCGCGGCTGGAAGCCTTCGTGGTCGCCATCGAAGTCATCCTCGGCCGTGAATGCCTCCAGGAAGGCCACGCCGGCGGTCAGCTCGGCAAAGCCCTCGAGTGCCGGGCGCAGCTCGCGGCTGGGCACGTAGTGCATTACGTCCGAGCAGATCAGCAGATCGACCGGTGCGCACGGACGCAGCCAGGCGAAATCGCCGACCTTGGCCGGGTGCAGGTTGCGGCTGCGGCCGTAGCGGTGCACGGCGTAATCGCTGCTGTCGAAGCCCAGGTACTGCACGCGGGGGCGCAGTTTGAGCAGCGGGGCACGCCAGGCGCCTTCGCCACAGCCGATATCCAGCACGCTGCGGATCGGGCGTTCCAGGTAGTACTCGGCACTGGCCACCGCAAGCGCCACCTTGCGCGCCAGCCGCGCGGCGCCACCGGTCTGGTCAGGCTGGTACCAGCGCTGGAAGTAGGCGGCGTCGTAGGTTTTGTCCATGGGGATATGCACGTGGGTGAAAACGGCGCTTATCGTACGGCGTGGCGCGCGCGGATGCGTAGTGGGGAGGTGTGGCGATGGGTCGCGCCTGCACCCATGGGGCGGCTCTACCGGGCATGCGAGAATGGCGGCCAACCCATGCCAGCCGCCGGAGCAAGCACATGCAGTCCTATTACTGGGTCAAGACCTTCCACCTGTTGTTCGTGGTGGCGTGGATGGCGGCGGTGTTCTATCTGCCCCGGATCCTGGTCAACCTCAGCGAGACGGCCGGCCAGCTGCCGGTGACCGAGCGGCTGCAGCTGATGGGCCTGCGCCTGTACAAGTTTGGCCACATGATGTTCGGCCTCGCGCTGATCCTGGGCGTGGTGCTGTGGCTGGGCTACCGCGTGATTCCCGATTTCCCGACCATGGTCGCGCCCGGTGCGGCGGGCTGGCTGCATGCCAAGCTCGGCCTGGTGGTGCTGCTGCTGGTGTATTACTCGTGGACCGGGCGCCTGTTGAAGGGCGCGGTACGCGGCAAGCCGTTGCCGTCCTCGCGCGCGCTGCGCTGGTTCAACGAACTGCCGCTGGTGCTGTTCATCGGCGTGGTCTGGCTGGTGATCGCCAAGCCGTTCTGAAAAAAAAGCCGGGCGCTTGCGCGTCCGGCTTTTTCGTCTGCGCCGCAGCCTGATCAGGCCACTTCGTAGGTCCCGTAGCTGCGCAGGCGCTCGTAACGCTTCTGCAGCAGCTCATCGACCGGCAGCTTCTCCAGCACGTCCAGCTCGTTGAGCAGCACGGCCTTGAGGCGTTTGGCCATCTGGTTCGGGTTGCGGTGGGCGCCACCGGTCGGCTCACGCACCACCTTGTCCACCAGGCCCAGGCCCTTCAGGCGCGGGGCGGTCAGGCCGAGCTGTTCGGCGGCGTCCTTGGCCTTGGCCGGGTCCTTCCACAGGATCGAGGCGCAGCCTTCCGGGCTGATGGTCGAGTACACGCTGTACTCCAGCATCACGGTGCGGTCGCCCACGCCCAGGGCCAGTGCGCCACCCGAGCCGCCTTCACCGATCACCGTGCAGACCACCGGGACCTTCAGTTCGGCCATTTCCATCAGGTTGCGTGCGATCGCTTCGGACTGGCCGCGCGATTCGGCGTCGATGCCCGGCCAGGCGCCGGCGGTGTCGATCAGCGTCAGCACCGGCAGGCCGAAACGCTCGGCCATCTTCATCAGGCGCAGCGCCTTGCGGTAGCCCTCCGGCTTGGGCATGCCGAAGTTGCGCTTGATCTTTTCCTTGGTGTCGCGGCCCTTCTGATGGCCGATCAGCATCACCGAGCGGCCACCGATGCGGGCCAGGCCGCCGATGATCGCCTTGTCGTCGGCGAAGGCGCGGTCGCCGGCCAGTTCCTGGAACTCATCGCAGATGATGCGGATGTAGTCCTCGGTGTACGGGCGGGACGGATGCCGGGCCAGCTGCAGCACCTGCCAGGAGGTCAGGTTGCGGAAGATCTGCGCGGTGCGCACCCGCAGCTTGTCCCGCAGGGCATGCACTTCGGCCTCGACATTGACCGCAGGTCCGGCGCTGGCGCTGCGCAGTTCCTGGATCTTCGCCTCCAGATCAGCGATGGGTTGCTCGAAGTCGAGGTAGTTCGGATTCATCGGAAACCGTCGTGAAGAAAAGAGGGAAAGTGTAGCCGAATGCGCCGAAAAGCCCCGTACGCCGTCGTCTGGAAACCGACGGTAGCGCAGCGGGGCGAAGGGCGCCAGTCAGCTCAGGGGACGACCAGCGCCGCGCTGCCCATCAGCGTGCTGCGGGTCTTCACGAAGGTGTTGTAGCCCTCGTTGGCCTCCTTGGGCATGCCCGAGCCCAGCCTGGCGGTGGCGGCGGTGAACGCCATCTGCGCCTGGAAGGCCTCCTGCTGGAGCTGCAGCTGCGCATCGGCAGAGGTGGCGTGCAGGTAGCGGGTGTACAGCTCGCGCAGCGGGCCGGCATGGACTTCGAAGGCCGGATCCAGCGGCGGCAGGACGGCCGGGGCTGCCTCCAGCGTGTAGGCGGGCGCCACGTAGCCCTTGGGCTGCTGGCGTGCGTAAGCACCGGGCTGGCCCGTGCCTGCTTCCACGTAGGCGATGAAATCCGGGGCGGTGAAGATCTTGGCGTTGATCCGGCCGCCGCTGGCGTCCACATGGGCCACGGTCTGGACCTCCGGGAACGGCTCGCGGACGCCGAAGCTCCAGGCCTGGTCGATGAACAGGTCATGGGTGGTCTGGTACGGGCCTTCGAACGTCACGCCGCCCAGCTCGATCTGGTTCTTCAGGCTGCCGAAGTGCTGCAGCTTGTCTTCACCGGTGACGTAGATCTCATTGGCGATCACGTACTCGGCCAGGGTCGGGTTGATCAAGCCACCCTTGCCGCTGGCGTAGACGATGAAACGCACATCGCCAAGCTGGTCGGTCTGCAGATGATGTTCACCCGGCTTGAGCTTGACCGGGCGCGAGGCGTGCGCGGCGATCGGCAGTTCATTGCCATCGATGCGCAGGGTCAGCGGCGTGGCGCCCGGGTTGTCGATCTCGAAGGTCTGGGCGGGGCTGGAACAGCCGGTGATGGCGACGGCTGCACTCAGCAGCACGGCAAAACGCTTGATCAAAACAAAATACCTGTGTTGCAACAGAAAAAAATCAGTTCGCCCAGGGCGGGCTGTAGCGCACCTTCACCGTGCGGACCGCGGGATCGGCGCGCAGCGCATCGACCAGGTGGCTGTCCACGCGCACGGCGATGTCACCGGCAACATCGAGCATGCCGGCCACCGGGCCCTGTTCCGAGCCAAGCAGCAGGTCCAGGCGCAGCGGTGTGCGGCCGGGGCGATGCCGGTCGAGCAGGGCGTTGACGCGGTTCCACACCGCACCGTCCTGGCGCAGATCCACCCGCAGCGACAGCCGCGTGGCGTAGTTGGCGCAGATGTCTTCGTAATCCCAGACCTGGCGGATGCGCAGCGCATAGCCGCCGTTGAACTCGTCTTCGCGCAGGCCGCCCTTGACCACCAGGATGCGGTCCTTGGTCATCAGGTGGCCGAACTCGGCCAGACCATCGGTGAAGGCGCTGCATTCCACGCGGCCCTTGCCGTCTTCGAGCTGCATGAAGATCTGGCTTTCGCCCTTGCGGCGCACGCCGACCACCAGGCCGGCCAGGATCACCGGCGTTTCCTGGCGCCAGGCACGCTTCTCGCCGTCCTTGCTCGGGCGGGCCGGCGGGATCAGCTTTTCCAGCTTGCCCAGGTCGGTGCCGACCAGTTCCTTGACGTCATCGGCGTAGGGATCGAACGGGTGGCCACTGAGGTAGAAGCCCAGCGTTTCGCGCTCGCCGTCCAGCAACTGGCCCAGCGCCCACTCTTTGGCTTCCGGCAGCTCCAGCTGCATCGCGGTGCTGACCGGATCGGGCGCGCCGAACAGCGAGTTCTGCCCGGAGGCCTTCTCGCGCGCCATCTGGTCGGTGGCCTTGAGGACTTCGGGCAGCTGCAGCATCAGCGAGGCGCGGTTCTTGCCGAGCCCGTCCATCGCGCCGCAGTTGATCATCGCTTCCAGCGTGCGGCGGTTGAGCTTGCCCGATTCGGCGCGCATGCAGAAATCCAGCAGCGACGCATAGCGGCCGCCACGCTGGCGCTCTTCCACGATCGCTTCGCAGGCACCCTGGCCGACGCCCTTGATCGCACCCAGGCCGTACACGATGGTGTCGGCGCTGGAGGCTTCGAACATGTACGCCGATTCGTTCACGCGCGGCGGCAGCACGGTCAGGCCGAGGTTGCGCACTTCGGCGAGGAAGCCGACCACCTTGTCGGTGTTGTCCATGTCCGAGGACAGCGTCGCGGCCATGAATTCGGCCGGGTAATGACGCTTGAGCCAGGCGGTCTGGTAACTCACCAGTGCGTAGGCGGCGGCGTGCGACTTGTTGAAGCCGTAGCCGGCGAACTTCTCCATCAGGTCGAAGATCGCGTCGGCCTTGGCTTCGACGACACCGTCCTTGGCCGCACCTTCGCGGAAGATCTCGCGGTGCTTGGCCATCTCGGCCGGCACCTTCTTGCCCATCGCACGGCGCAGCAGATCGGCGCCGCCCAGCGAGTAACCGCCGACGATCTGCGCCATCTGCATCACCTGCTCCTGGTACACCATGATGCCGTAGGTGTCTTTCAGGATCGCTTCCGTGCGCGGATCGGGATAGATGATTTCTTCCTGCCCGTGCTTACGCGCGTTGAAGGAGGGAATCAGGTCCATCGGGCCGGGTCGGTACAGCGACACCAGCGCGATGAGATCTTCGAAGCGGTCAGGACGCGCGTCTTTCAGCAGGCGGCGCATGCCCGAGGATTCGAACTGGAACACCGCGCCGGTATTGCCGTTGGCGAAGATGTCCTTGTAGGTAGGCACGTCATCCAGCGGCAGCGCGGTGATGTCCACCGGCGGAATGCCGGCGCGCTCGTGCCGCTTGTTGATCGCCTTGACCGCCCAGTCGATGATCGTCAGCGTGCGCAGGCCCAGGAAGTCGAACTTCACCAGGCCGATTTCTTCGACGTCGTTCTTGTCGAACTGGGTGACCGGGTTGCGGCCGCGGCCGCCTTCGTCATGTTCGGCGAACAGCGGGCAGAATTCGGCCAGCGGTTCCGGTGCGATCACCACGCCACCGGCGTGCTTGCCGGCGTTGCGGGTGAGGTCTTCGAGCTGGCGTGCCAGGTCGATCAGGTCGCGGACATCGTCTTCGTTCTGGTAGCGCTGGATCAACTCCGGCGACGCCATTTCCGAATCCTTGCCTTCGCCCATCGCATCCTTGAGCGAGATGCCCAGGATGTTGGGGATCAGCTTGGAGACGCCGTCGACCAGGCCGTACGGGAAGCCGAGCACGCGACCGGAATCGCGCACCACGGCCTTGGCCGCCATGGTGCCGTAGGTGATGATCTGGCTGACGCGGTCGCGACCGTATTTACGCGCGACGTAGTCGATGACCTCGTCGCGGCGGTCCATGCAGAAGTCGATGTCGAAGTCGGGCATCGACACGCGTTCGGGGTTGAGGAACCGCTCGAACAGCAGGTTGTACGGGATCGGATCCAGATCGGTGATCTGCAGCGCCCAGGCCACCAGCGAGCCGGCACCGGAACCGCGCCCGGGGCCGATCGGAATGCCCTGGTTCTTTCCCCACTGGATGAAGTCGGCCACGATCAGGAAGTAGCCGGGGAAGCCCATCTTGATGATGGTGGCCAGTTCGAATTCGAGGCGCTCGAAATAGTCGGCGCGGGTCTTGCCCGGCGCCAGCGGATTCTTTTCGAGGCGCGCTTCCAGGCCCTTGCGCGATTCGCTGCAGATCCAGCTGTCGAGGGTTTCCTCTTCGGGGACCGGATAGTTGGGCAGGAAGTAGGTGCCGAGGCGCATCTCGATGTTGCAGCGTTCGGCCAGCGCCAGGGTGTTGTCGATCGCGTCGGGGATGTCGGCGAACAGCGCGCACATGTCCTCGGCGGACTTGAGGTACTGCTGGTCGCTGTAGTCGCGCGGGCGTTTGGGATCGTCCAGCACGCGGCCGGAGGAAATGCAGACGCGCGCTTCGTGGGCGCTGAAGTCTTCCGGCTGCAGGAAGCGCACATCGTTGCTGGCGATCACCGGCAGGCCACGCTGGCCGGCGGCCTGCAGGGCGAACTGGTTGAAGGCTTCTTCGCCATCGCGGCCGGTGCGGGTCAGCTCCAGGTGCAAGCCGTCACCGAACACGCGCTGCCAGTCGGCGAGCTGTTGCTCGGCCAGATCGTGGCGGCCGTCGCCGGCGAGGCGGCCGGCGAGGCTGTCGCGGCCGGCCAGTGCGAACAGGTTGTGGCAGCCGGCTTTGAGCCAGTCCGGGTGCACGGCGACGCCGCCTTCGGGGCGATGGCCTTCCATCCAGGCGCGGGTCAGCAGCCTGGAGAGGCTGAGGTAGCCTTCGCGGTCGCGACAGAGCAGGGTCATGCGCCAAGGCGTCATGCCTTCTTCGGCGATCATGATGTCCGCGCCGGCGATGGGCTTGATGCCCACGGTTTCGGCGGCTTTGTAGAACTTGACCAGCGCGAACAGGTTGTTGAGATCCGTCACTGCCAGTGCAGGCAGCTTCAGTTCGACCGCGCGGCTGAGCAGGTTGGCCTGCTTTGCTTTTTTCGGGTCAGCCTGATCCGGCTTCGCCGGGACACGGATGGTCGAATCCGCCAGCGAAAATTCGGTGTGGACGTGGAGATGTACGAAACGGGAAGTGGACATGCCGAACCAATGTGATGCCCGGTCAGGGTAGCGGTGGCGGTGGTCGCTAACAAGGCTTGACAGGGGTGTTGCGGGGGCGCGGGTTGGCGGTGGGGTTCAGGTTTCTTGCGGTTGCAGCGATTGCAGGGCTTGGCGCTGGTGGGGCACGTGCAGGAGCGGCAAGTGCAGGAGCGGTGGGCTCGGTGGTGCCTGCGGGCTGGGGCGGCGAGGGCAGAGTCGCGGGACGCGCTGTGAATACGTCCGTGTAAGCTCGTAGGCAGCATCCATGCTGCCTAACGGTCCCGCGCCTCTACCCCCGCCACCCCTTCGACAGATGGCCGGTGCGTTGGGGCAGGCGACAGCGCTCCTTCGACAGATAGCCGGTGCGTTGGGGTGAGCAACAGCCGATCCTTCGAGAGGGTGCTGGTGCGCAGAGGCAGGCAACCGTCATCCTTCGAGAGACATCTGATACACGGGAGCGAGCAACCGCCAAGCTTTCGACATCGTTGATGCGGACGAGCTGACAATCGCCGTGTGCTGAGGGGTGTCATGCCGTGCCGGGCGGCGCCCAGCCGTTGCTGCGCTCAGGCGGGAAGGCTGCTGGGGTCGGGTTCCAGGCACGCGCGGACGGGGGCGAAGCTGCGGCGGTGCTGGGGGCAGGGGCCGTGGTTGCGCAGGGCGGCGAGATGGGCGGGGGTGCCGTAGCCTTTGTGCTGGTCGAAGCCGTATTCGGGGTGGGCGTCGTGCAGGGTCTGCATGAAGCGGTCGCGGCTGACTTTGGCGAGGATCGAGGCGGCCATGATGGCGCGGTCGAGGGCGTCGCCGCCGATCAGGGCCTGGGCCGGGCAGGGCAGGCCTTTGGGGACGACGTTGCCGTCGATGCGGGCGAACTGGGCGACGTGGGCGACGCCTTCGACGGCGCGGCGCATGCCAAGCATCGTGGCCTGGTAGATGTTGAGGGCGTCGATTTCGCCGACGTCCACCATCACCACGTGCCAAGCCAGGGCGCGGTCCAGGATCTTGTCGTAGAGCTGGTCACGGCGTGCCGCGGTGAGCTGCTTGGAGTCGTCCAGGCCGTTGAGGCGCGGTCGGTCGGGGCAGAACACCACGGCGGCGACCGCGACGGGCCCGGCCAGCGGGCCGCGTCCGGCTTCATCCACGCCGGCCACGTAGCGCGGGGCGACGGTGGCCAGGGCGGCGCCGTCGAACAGGGCCAGTGAAGCGGCGGCGGCGTGGCGGCGGCTCATGCGGTGCGGTCGCGGTTGGGGCCGCGTTCGAGCAGCTCGGTGACGGCGTCGGCGGCGCGCGCCGAGGCGTCGCGACGCAGTTGCAGATGCAGGTGCTCGTACGTGTCCTGCAGGTCGATCACGCGCTGGGGGTGGTCGAACCACTGCAGGATGGCGGCGGCCAGTTTGTCCGGGATGCAGTCGTGCTGCATCAGCTCCGGAGCGAGGTCCTTGCCGGCGAGGATGTTGGGCAGGGCGAAGCGGTCGACCTTGAGCAGGCCCAGCGCTTTGACGATGCGGTAGGTGAGTTCGGCCACGCGGTAGCCGACCACCATCGGGCGTTTGACCAGCATCGTCTCCAGCGTCGCGGTGCCGGAGGCGAGCACAACCACGTCGGCGGCGATCATCGCGGTGCGGGCGTTGCCGTCGAGCAGGTGCGAATGCGCAACCGGCAGCGCCGAGGCGGAGAGTTGCTCGCTGATCAACTGGCGGCAGGCGGCGTTGGCGGCCGGGACCACCACGTGCAGGCCGGGAATGCGTTCGGAGACCTGCCAGGCCGCTTCGAAGAACGGTTCGCCGAGCTTGCTGATTTCCCCCAGGCGGCTGCCGGGCAGTACCGCCAGCACCTTCGCGTTGGAGGGCAGGCCGAGCTCGGCACGCGCCTGTTCGCGATCATTGTGCAGCGGGATGTCATCAGCCATCGGATGGCCCACGAAGCGGGCGTCGATGCCGTGCTTGGCGTAGATCGGTGGTTCCATCGGGAACAGGCACAGCACCAGGTCGGCGCTGGCCCCGATCTTCTCGGCACGTTTTTCGCGCCAGGCCCAGACCGAGGGGCTGACGTAATGGACGGTGCGGACGCCGCGTTCTTTCAGCCAGCGCTCGACGCCGAGGTTGAAGTCGGGCGCGTCGATGCCGATGAACACGTCCGGCTGCCACTCCAGCGCACGCGCGCGGAACTCGCGGCGCAGTTTGAGCAGACGCGGCAGGTGGCGCAGGATTTCGGTCAGGCCCATCACCGCCAGTTCGCTGGCATCGAACCACGTCTGGCAGCCGGCGCTGCGCATGGCATCGCCGCCGATGCCGGCGAATTCGGCGTTCGGGAAGCGCAGGCGCAGTTCGCGGACCAGGCCGGCACCGAGCAGATCGCCGGAGGCTTCGCCGGCGACCAGGGCGATCCGTACCGGGCGCTCAGAGGTGCGCACGGCCAGCGTCTGTTCGACGCTGGTCGCCATCGCAGCGAGCGGGATGATCTCGGCGGTCGTGATGCCCGGGGTCTGCCCGCCTGGACCCGTCATCGCAGCAAGGGCCTCTCGGCGCTTTCGATGAAGTCCAGCAGGTCCTTCACGTCGGCGCTGTGGCTGGCCTGTTCGGCCAGCTGCACCTTGGCTTCGGCCAGCGGCAGGCCGGCCACGTACAGGGTGCGGTAAGCGCGTTTGATGCTGGCGATGCGTTCGGCATCGAAGCCACGGCGCTTGAGACCTTCGCTGTTGATGCCGCGCGGGCGGCCCAGGCTGTCGCTGCCGACCATGGTGAACGGCGGAACGTCGCCATTGGTCAACGCGCCCATGCCGAGGAAGGCGTGGGCCCCGATGCGGCAGAACTGGTGGGCACCGGCGAAGCCGCTGATGATCACGTAGTCGCCCACGGTGACGTGGCCGGCCAGCGTGGTGTTGTTGGAGAACACGCAGTGGCTGCCGACGTGGCAGTCATGTGCCACGTGGGTGTAGGCCAGCATCCAGTTGTCGTTGCCGACCGTGGTGATGCCGCCGCCACCGGCGGTGCCGCGGTTGATGGTGACGAATTCGCGGATGACGTTGTCATCGCCGATCACCAGTTCCGTGCGTTCGGCCTTGTACTTTTTGTCCTGCGGCTCGCCACCGATCGCGGCATGGCCGATGAAACGGTTGTTGCGGCCGATCCGGGTCGGGCCGTGGATCGAGCAGTGCGGACCGATCTCGGTGCCGGCACCGATTTCCACGTCCGCGCCGATCAGGCAGAACGCACCCACGCGCACATCCGCAGCCAGCGACGCCGACGGGTCGATGACCGCGGTGGGGTGGATGAGAGGGGCGTTGTCACTCATTGCAGATCTCCTGCCTGGATCATTCGCGGGTGCCGGCGCACAGCACTTCGGCGCAGGCGACGATTTCGCCATCGACCTTCGCCACGCAGTCGTACACCGCCATGTTGCGGATCACGCGCTTGATCTCCACGTGCATTTCCAGCACGTCGCCGGGCACGACCTGCTTGCTGAAGCGCGCCTTGTCGACCTTGACCATGTAGAACAGCTTGGACTGCGCATCGCGGCCCAGGGTGAGCTGGGTCAGTACGCCACCGGCCTGGGCCATGGCTTCGATGATCAGCACGCCGGGCATGATCGGCTGGCCCGGGAAGTGGCCCTGGAAGAACGGCTCGTTGATGCTGACGTTCTTGGTGGCGACGATCTTCCGGTTCTCGAAATCGAGCGAGATCACCTTGTCCACCAGCAGGAACGGATAGCGGTGCGGGATCAACTGCTGGATCTGGTTGATGTCCGGCAGATTCTGGTTGTTGCTCATTCCTTCTCCTTGCTCACAGACAGGATGCGCCGGGCGAGCGCATCGAGCTGCTTGAAGCGCGCGGCATTTTTACGCCACGTGCGGTTGTCGGTCAGTGGGGTGCCGGAGGAATACTCGCCCGGCTCATGAATGGAGTTGCGCACCACCGATTTGCCGGTGATGACGACCTTGTCGCAGATTTCGAGATGACCGACGACGCCGACGGCGCCGCCCAGCAGGCAGTAGCGGCCGATCTTGGCGCTGCCGGCGATGCCGGTGCAGCCGGCGATGGCCGAGTGGGCGCCGATCTGGACGTTGTGGGCGACCTGCACGAGGTTGTCCAGGCGCACGTCGTTTTCGAGCACGGTGTCTTCCAGCGCGCCGCGATCAACGCAGGTATTGGCGCCGATTTCGCAGTCGTCGCCGATGCGCACGCCGCCGAGCTGGGGCACCTTGATCCAGTGGCCGGCATCCATGGCCAGGCCGAAGCCGTCGGCACCCAGTACGGCGCCGGGATGGATGCGCACGCGCTTGCCGAGCTTGACGCGGGTGACCAGGGTGACGCGGGCGATCAGTTCGCAGCCGGTCTCCAGGGTGCAGTCTTCGCCGATGATGCTGCCAGGCCCGACGATGCAGTTCTCACCGACAACGCTACGGGCGCCGATGGTGACGAACGGGCCGATGTGGGCACTGGCAGCGACCTGGGCGTCCGGAGCGATGCAGGCGCTGGGGTGGATCCCCGGGGCGCGCGGCGGTGCGATGTCGAACAGGGCGGCGATCTTGGCGAACGTGGTGTACGGGTCCTTGGCGACCAGGGCGGCGCCGGGCGCGGCCTCGGCATCCTCGGCACGCAGCACGACGATGGCCGCCTGGCTGTCGGCCAGCTGCGCGCGGTAGCGCGGATTGGCCAGGAAGGTGAGCTGGCCAGGGCCGGCATGGGCGAGCGTAGCCACGCCATGGATGGCGGTGCTGCCATCACCATGGACCTGCAGGCCAAACTGCTCGGCGAGTTGCTGGGCGGTATAGGTAGGAGTGTTCACCGGGGGAGTTTACCGTGTGATGCCGAAACGGTCATGCGGGGCGGGGGTTTTGGGGGGGGTGTGTCGGTTTGGGGGGGCTCGGGCGCCTTGGTGGCCATGGGGGGGGGTGGTGCGGGGCTGCCGGGGCCAGGCCGCGCTGAAAACCAACCTTGGGGGGCTCGTGGGCCGAATCCATGCGGCCCAACGGTCCTGGCCAGGGC
>NZ_JBDJKY010000022.1:0-18403 GCF_039673075.1 Stenotrophomonas sp. TWI819
CTTCCCTCGCTTTAACCCTTTTTTGGGGGGATTTTTTTGCTACTTTTTTGGCTAAAACCGGCCCCCCAACCCCCCCCACGCCCACCCTCTGACAATGTGTCGGCTTGCATGGGACGGCTAAGACGCGGTGGGTCGGCGTTGAATCTGCCCTGCTCTCCGGCGAGGCAATCTGTCGGGGCGAGCGCTGCCATGCCCAGCCGGGACCGTCGGGCGCCATGGATGGCGCACGTCGAGCCCCCATGGACGGGTTTACGGCGCGTCCCGGCTGGGCATGGCAGCGCTCGCCCAACACGGGGCAGCGAATAGCCCAATGCAACCAGGGCAGCAATGTTTGGAGCCAGCCAGAGGCAGGCAATACACGAAACGAAGAAGGCCGCCTTTCGGCGGCCTTCGTTCTTGCTCCGGTAGGATCGCTTACTTCAGCTTGATCTCGCGCAGGCGCTCTTCCAGGAAGCCGTGGGCGGTGATCGGCTCCGGGTAGCGGCTCGGGTTTTCCGGGGTGATGCAGGTCGGCAGCACGTCGATCAGGAAATCCGGGTTCGGGTGCAGGAAGAACGGCACCGAATACCGCGGCTGGCGGGCCTGCTCGCCCGGGGGATTGACCACGCGGTGGATCGTCGACGGGTACACGTGGTTGGTCAGGCGCTGCAGCATGTCGCCAATGTTGACCACGATGGTGTCCGCGTCCGAGGTGAAGGGCACCCACTTGCCTTCATGCGACTGCACTTCCAGGCCGGCCGCGCTGGCGCCGACCAGCAGCGTGATGAAGTTGATGTCGCCGTGGGCACCGGCGCGCACGTTCGGGATGTTCTCGGCAGTGATCGGCGGGTAATGGATCGGGCGCAGGATCGAGTTGCCGTTGTTGGTCTTGTCCGCGAAGAAGTCTTCCGGCAGGCCGATGTGCAGCGCCAGGGCCGACAGGACGCGCGAACCCAGTTTATCCAGGGCCTGGTAGATGCCATAGCCACGCTCGCGGAAGCCCGGGACCTCGCTGGGCCACAGGTTCGGGGCCATCACGTCACGGTACTTGGAGTCGTCCGGAATCTCGCGACCGATGTGCCAGAACTCCTTCAGATCGAAGTGCTGCGAGCCCTTGGCCGTCTCCACGCCGAAGGCGGTGTAGCCGCGCGCGCCGCCGCTACCGGGCACGTGGTACTGGCGCTTGGTCTCTTCCGGCAGGGCGAAAAAGGCCTTGAAGACCTCATAGGCGGCGTCGATATCGGCCTGCGGAATGCCGTGGTTGCGGATGCCAGCAAAGCCCCATTCGCGGTAGGCCGCACCCAGCTCGGCCACGAACGCGTCGCGGTCGGTGTCAAAACGGGTGATGTCGAGGGTGGGGATCTGGCTCACAGCGATTCCTGCTTGTTCATGTGGTCGGTGGGCCAGCTGTGGCCCGGCTGAACATTGTGCCAGATCGGGCCACCCCCGCCACCGATACATTGATACAAACCGATACAATGCGCGCGCCCAGAAGGCCAGAACGGGCCACCGGCGACGCCCTGGCGCCGCCCCCATTACTCCTTGCGTCGCCCGGTCCGCCTCATGGATGCCCCTGCTCTCCCCCTCATCGCCGATGGCGTTGCGCTGACTCACGCCGGCAGCGGCGAGACCGTGCCGGGCCGTCCGCACTACCCCAAACCCACGGCACTGCACAGCGCATCGGATGCGCTGGCGCAAACCGCAGGCAACAACGACAGCCGCTCGCGTAGTGCGGGCGCTTTTTTACACATGGATTGTCCAACGATGAACGCGCCCCTGAAAATTCTCCACACGGAAGCCGCCAAGGGATTTGGTGGGCAGGAGATCTACATCTACCGCCACATGCTGGCCATGCGCGACCGCGGCCACGAGGTCTCCCTGCTCTGCCAGCCCGGCGCCCGCCTGGGCGAGATGGCGCGCGAAGCCGGCTTCACCGTCCACGCGCTGAAAATGGGCGGCCTGCTGCGCATGCTGCGGGGGATCTGGTCGGTCTCGCGCCTGGTACGCCGCCATGGCTACGATGTGGTCAACACCACCAGCCGCCGCGACAGTCTGATCGCCGCCGCCGGTGCCCGGCTCGGCGGGACGCCACTGGTGGTCCGCTCGCGCCACCTGATGAGCCCGATCAACTCGCTGCTGACCTACTCCGGCCTGCCCCATCGGGTGATGACGGTGAGCAGTTTCGTCAAGAAGCTGATGGTCAGCCGCGGCATCGAGGATGCGCACGTTGGCATCGTCCCGCCGATCGCGGTGCCGCCGCAGTGGTCGCAGATCGCCAAGCGCGACCCGTGGCAGTGCCTGCAGGACACCCGCGCGGACGTGCGCGCGGAGCTGGGCTTCAACGACGAACAGATCGTGGTCGGCTGCGTCGCCGTGCTGCGCGAGCCCAAGGGTCACCTGGAGCTGCTGCAGGCCATGGCGCCGCTTTGCCGCGCCGATCCGCGCGTGCAGCTGGTGATCGTCGGCGACGGCCAGCCGGTAATGGACCGCCTGATCGCGCTGCGCGAGCAGCTCGGCATTGCCGCGCAGGTGCATCTGCTCGGCTACCGCCACGGCGCTTGCCGGCTGATGACCGGCTTCGATATCTTCGCGCTCGCCACCCACAAGGAAGCCGCCGGCACGGTGTTCCTGGAAGCGGCGTATGTCGGCGTGCCGATCGTTGCGACCCGGGTGGGTGGCGTGCCGGAAATGGTGGTGGAAGGCAGCAATGCCCTGCTTGCTCCGCTGGGCGACCAGGCGGCGCTGACCGGCGCACTGCGCACCCTGATCGAACAGCCCGACCGCCGCCAGCAGATGGGCCTGGCGGGGTGGGAATGGATGCGCAGCGCACATCGTTTCACTCCGACCGGTCACACTGAAGCGACCGAACACTATTACCACCAGTGGTTGAAGGAACTGGGCCATGGCCAACGCTAGATCCGTCCCGGTGCTGATGCACCACCATGTGTCCCCGTCCCCGGGAATGATCACGGTCTCGCCGGAGAATTTTGAAAGCCAGATCGCCTGGCTGGCGGCCAACGGCTGGACATCGCTGACGCTGGACCAGTACGCCGACTTCCTCGCCGGCAAGCCGACCCCCGCCAAATCGATCGTGATCACCTTCGATGACGGCTATCTGGACAACTGGGTGTACGCGCACCCGATCCTGGCCAAGTACGGCATGCACGCGGTGGTGTTCGTGGTCACCGGCTGGATGGGCGAAGGCGATGTCCGCCCGCATGCCGGTCAGGCCGGCGCCACCCTGCCCGCAACGCCGGACCATCGCGGCTGCGAGGCCGCGATCCTGCGCGAAAACCGCCCGGACGAGGTGATGATGCGCTGGAGCGAAGCGCGCGAAATGATCGCGGCCGGCACGTTCGAGGTGCACTGCCACACCCACACGCACACGCGCTGGCTCAAGCAGGATATCTCCCGCGAGCACAAGCGCCAGGGCATCAGCGGCGACCTCTCGGTGGCACGCGACGTGCTGCAGCAGCAGTTGGGCGCGGTCTCGGACACGCTGTGCTGGCCGTACGGCGATTTCGACGAGGACTACGTGCAGATCGCACGGGCGCAGGGCTTCAACTACCTGCATACCACCCATCCGTTCGGCCGCAACGTGGTCGGCGGCGATCCGGGACACATCTACCGGTTCGCGATCCGCAACCGGCCGGCGAGCTGGCTGCGCAAGCGCATCGCCTACAGTTACCACCCGTTAATCTCCCCCCTGTTCAACCGCTTCAAGGCGAAGAAAAAGAAGATGGTGGCGGGGCCGTAACGCGCCACCGCGCTGCAACGAAAACGCCCCGGTCTCCCGGGGCGTTTTCAGTTTCCGGCATCGCTGCCCGGCTCAGGCCGAGGCAGCTGTCTTCACCGCTGCCGAGAGGCTGTCCAGCGTGGACTGCATCAGCTCGGCACTGTCGGCCTCGACGGTGACGCGCACCACCGGCTCTGTGCCCGACGGGCGCAGGAACGCACGCCCACGCCCCTTCACTGCGTGCTGCGCAGCCGCCAGCGCGGCCTGCACGCTCTCGGCCTGCACGGTCGCCTTGGCCGCGCCCTGCAAACGCACGTTGACGGTCTTCTGCGGCACCTTGTTGAGCACCGACAGCACCTGGCGCAGGGAGGTGCCATCACGGCGCAGCACTTCCAGCACCTGCAGCGCGCTGACGATCGCATCACCGGTGGTGGCGCGATCCAGACACAACAGGTGACCGGAGGCTTCGCCGCCGAGCACGCCATTGTTTTCCACCAGGGCCTGATGCACGTAGCGGTCACCAACGTTGCTGCGCTGGAACGGAATGTTCAGCCGTTCCAGTGCCTGCTCCAGGCCGAAGTTGGTCATCAGCGTACCGACCACCGGGCCATGCAGGCGACCGCTGCGCTGCCAGGCCTGGGCCAGCACGAACAGCAGGTCATCGCCATCGACCGGATTGCCCTGGTCATCGGCCATCAGCACGCGGTCGCCATCGCCGTCGAAGGCGATACCGAAATCGGCGCCGACCTCGCGCACTTTCGCCGCGAGATTGTCGATGTGCATCGAGCCGACGCCATCGTTGATGTTCAGACCGTTGGGCGCATCGCCGATGCTGATCACCTCCGCGCCCATCTCGCGGAACAGCAGCGGGGCGACGTGGTAGGTGGCGCCGTGCGCGCAGTCGAGCACGATCTTCAGCCCACGCAGATCGAACCCGCGCGGCACGCTGGCCTTGCAGAATTCGATGTAGCGACCGACCGCATCGCGGGCACGCATGGCCTTGCCCAGCCGCTCGGACTCGACCGTGGTGAAGGGCGCATCGAGCGCGGCTTCCAGCGCCAGCTCGGTGGCGTCATCGAGCTTCTCGCCGTCGGCGGAGAAGAACTTGATGCCGTTGTCGTAGTGCGGGTTGTGCGAGGCGCTGATGACGATGCCCGCATCCGCACCGAGGGTGCGGGTGAGGAAAGCCACCGCCGGCGTCGGCATCGGGCCGAGCAGCTGCACATCGGCACCGGCGGCGACCAGCCCGGCTTCCAGTGCGGCTTCGAACATGTAGCCGGAGATACGGGTGTCCTTGCCGATCACCACCACCGGGCGGTGCCCGTTGCGCTCGGTCAGCGCACGCCCGAGCGCATTGCCCAGGCGCAACACGAAATCGGCGGAGATGACGCCCTCACCGACCTTGCCGCGGATGCCGTCGGTGCCGAAATACTTGCGCGACGCCATCAGGCCGCCGCGTCCGGTGCCGGCGCAGGCTGGCGTGCCAGCATGGCCAGGATCTCGGACAGGCGATCGCGCATTTCGCGGCGGTCGCAGATCTGATCGATCGCACCGTGCTCGAGCAGGAACTCCGAGCGCTGGAAGCCTTCGGGCAGCTTTTCGCGCACGGTCTGCTCGATGACGCGCGGGCCGGCGAAGCCGATCAGCGCCTGCGGCTCGGCGATGTTGATATCGCCCAGCATCGCGAACGAGGCCGACACGCCACCGGTGGTCGGGTGGGTGAGCACCGAGATGTACGGCAGGCCGGCATCACGCAGGCGACCCAGCGCGGCCGAGGTCTTGGCCATCTGCATCAGCGAGAACAGGCCTTCCTGCATGCGCGCGCCGCCGCTGGCGGAGAAGCACACGTAGGGCGCACCGATCTCCAGCGCCTTTTCCGCGGCCAGCGAGAAACGCTCACCGACCACCGAGCCCATCGAGCCGCCCATGAAGGCGAAATCGAAGGCCGAGGCGACCAGCGGGCGGCCCTTCATCAGGCCCTGCATGGCGATCAGTGCGTCGTACTCGCCGGTGTTCTTCTGCGAGGCCTTGATGCGCTCGCTGTACTTCTTCTGGTCCTTGAACTTGAGCAGGTCCGTCGGCCCCAGGCGCGCACCGATCTCGGTGGTGCTGTCCGCATCGAACAGCGCGGCCAGGCGCGCACGCGCGCGGATGGCCATGTGGTGGCCACACTTGGGGCAGACTTCCAGGTTCTCTTCCAGCTCAGGACGGTAGAGCGCGCTGCCGCAGCTGCTGCACTTCTCCCACAGGCCCTCGGGGACGCTGCGCTTCTTGCTGGGGACGTTGTCGGTGCGGATGCCAGACGGCATCAACTTGCTGAGCCAACTCATGCGGGATGCTACTTCCGTTCAGGGCGGCCCGGGGGCCGCAAAGGCGGACAGTCTAGCTCACCGTTTCCATGCTCGGGCACCCCCCGGCGGTTGCCGGGGGGCTGGCGTAAACCATTCTGGTACGTACGTTTAGGAGCTTCAGGCGGCGTCGAGCGCGTGTCGCAGCGGCGTGAGGAAAGCCTGCGCGGTTGCTGCAGCGGCCGCCGCGTCGGGCGCCTCACCCAGTGCAGCCACCAGCGCACTGCCCACCACCACGCCATCGGCCTCCACGGCCATGGCCGCGGCACTGGCCGCATCCTTGATCCCGAAGCCGGCCACCACCGGTACGCTGGAGCGGCGGCGCAGGTCGCGCAGGCGGGCACTGGCGGCGCTGCTGTCCAGGCGATCGGACGCGCCGGTCACGCCGGCGAAACTGACGTAATACAGGTAGCCCTGGGCCATCGCGGACAGCGCATCCAGGCGCGCATCAGCGGTCGTCGGCGAGGCCAACAGGATCAGCGCCAGGCCGGCCGCGGTGAAGATCTCCCGGGTTTCGGCCGCTTCTTCCGGCGGCAGATCCACCAGCAGGATGCCGTCCACGCCGGCGGCAATGGCCGACTGCGCGAAGCGTTCCGTACCGTGGATCTCGATCGGGTTGAGATAGCCCATCAGCACCACCGGCGTGGTGGCATCGTCCTTGCGGAAGGCGGCGACAGTCTCCAGCACATAGCGCAGCCCTGCCCCACGCGCCAGCGCACGCTCGGAGCTGCGCTGGATGGTCGGGCCGTCGGCCATCGGGTCGGAGAACGGCACCCCGAGCTCGATCACGTCCGCACCGGCCGCGGCCAGTGCATGCATGACCGGCACGGTGGCTTCCAGGCCCGGATCGCCGGCGGTGATGAAGGGAATCAGCGCCTTGCGACGTTCATCGCGCAGGCGGGCAAAACAGGCATCGATACGGTCCACGGACATCTCAGGCACATCCTTCAATCAGTTCAACGGCGCCACTGGCGCCCCAGTACAGCTTCGATATCACCCCGTCGAAGATCTCCAGCCGGATCGCCAGATCCGAACCGGGGTCCTGCCAGGTCAGGTATTCGCCCGTTTCCGGGTCATAGGCATGCGGCGCGCGGGTGCTGCCGGTCGGCAGGCGCTTGAGCGCTTCATCCAACGTCATGCCCAGGCGCAGCCCGAACGGCCCCGGCTGGGTGATGGCCTCGTAGGACTCCTCGATCGGGGCCAGCTCGAAGCGCTGCACGTGGTCGTCCTCGACCATCATCGACACGCCTTCGGGCAGGTTGCCACGCTCGTAGTACTCGCAGGCGCCGTTGGGCTCGCCTTCGCTCAGGCCGGCCGAATGCCACGGGCCATCGGCGGCGAGCTCGGTGAAGCGCTGCCCGATGAGCACATCGCCGGCGTGATCCAGCGCGACCGAGACCACCGACGGCGCAGTGTCATCCGCAGCGGGCGGATCAGCAGCCTTGGGCGTTTCCGGCGCGTCCTCGATCGGGCGGTTGGCGATGTCATCGTCATTGCTCGCCAGCTCCCGCGCCGGTGCCACCTCGCCCACAGGCGCGGCAGGGGCCGGCAACACCGGCGGATCCGGCGGCGCGCAACCGGTCAGACCGACCACCATCAGCAGCGCACCTCCCTGGCGCAGCAGCGGATTCACAGCACCAGACCCTCCCGGGCAGCGATGGTGTGCACGTCTTTGTCGCCACGGCCGGACAGGTTGCACAGCACCAGCTTGTCGCGCGGCAGATCGCGCGCGATCTTGATCGCCTGGGCCACCGCATGGCTGGACTCCAGCGCGGCCAGGATGCCTTCGCTATGCGCGAGTTGGTGGAACGCGGCCAGCGCTTCGTCATCGGTGATGCCGACGTACTCGGCGCGGCCGGCATCGGCCAGGAACGCGTGCTCCGGGCCGACGCCCGGGTAATCCAGGCCGGCCGAGACCGAATGGGTTTCGGTGATCTGGCCGTCGTCGTCGCAGATCACATAGGTGCGGTTGCCGTGCAGCACGCCCGGGCGACCCGCCGCGATGGAGGCAGCATGGCGCCCGGTCTCGATGCCGTCGCCGGCCGCTTCGGCGCCGACGATGCGCACGTCACGGTCGTTGAGGAAGGCATGGAACAGACCGATTGCGTTGCTGCCGCCACCGACGCAGGCGGTGATCGCATCGGGCAGGCGGCCGTAGTCGGTCAGCATCTGCGCGCGTGCTTCGCGGCCGACGATGGCGTTGAAGTCACGCACCATGCGCGGATACGGGTCCGGGCCGGCGACGGTGCCGATGATGTAGAAGGTGTCGCGCACGTTGGTCACCCAGTCGCGCATCGCTTCGTTGAGTGCATCTTTGAGCGTGGCCGAGCCGGAGGTGACCGGCACCACCGTCGCCCCGAGCAGCTTCATGCGGTAGACGTTGATCTTCTGCCGTTCGATGTCGGTAGCACCCATGTACACCACGCATTCCAGGCCCAGGCGGGCGGCCACGGTGGCGCTGGCCACGCCGTGCTGGCCGGCGCCGGTCTCGGCGATGATGCGCGTCTTGCCCATCCGAGCAGCGAGCAGCGCCTGGCCGATCGTGTTGTTGATCTTGTGCGCGCCGGTGTGGTTCAGGTCCTCACGCTTGAGCAGGATCTGCGCGCCGCCGACCTGCTGGCTGAGGCGCTCGGCATGGTAAATCGGGCTGGGACGGCCCACGTAGTGGGTCAGGTCCTTGTCGTAGGCGGCGATGAAGGCCGGATCACGACGCGCTTGGTCATAGGCGGCAGCCAGCTCCTGCAACGGCCCGATCAGGGTCTCGGCGACGAAACTCCCGCCGTAGCGGCCGAAATGGCCGTTGGCATCGGGGTAGGCATGGAAATCGACGATGGGGGAGACGGGGGAAGCAGACATAGCGCGACAGCCGGTGGAGACAGGCTGACAATTTAACGCACCTGTCATGACAGGAATATCGATAATATCTCCCACGACCTGTCAGGAAAACTCACATGACCGACGGACCGTTGCCCCCGCTCAATGCCCTGCGCAGCTTTGAAGCGGCCGCCCGGCTGGGCGGGGTTGGACGTGCCGCCGAGGCACTGCATGTCACCCATGGCGCGATCAGCCGCCAACTGCGCCTGCTGGAGGAACACCTCGGCGTCGTGCTGTTCCAGCGCGAAGGGCGTGGGCTGCGCCTGACCCGCGCCGGCGAGGATCTGCAGGCCGCCTGCGAAGGTGCCTTCGACCAGATCCGCGAGGCGGTGGTGGCGCTCAAGCGCCAACAGCGGCCCGAAGCGTTGGTGCTCGGCTGCAGCGGCAGCATCCTGGCGCGCTGGATGATTCCCCGCCTGCAGGCGCTGCAGAGCGCCCTGCCCCAGCTGCCGCTGCATTGGTCCGCCCAGGACGGGAGCTTCACCGCCGAGCAGCAGGGCCTGGATGCGGTCCTGCTGCTCGCTCAGCCGCCGTGGCCACGCGGTTGGCAGGTGCGCGAACTGGCGCCGGAGCGGGTGGGCGTGGTGGTGAGTCCGCAGCACCCGGCCGCGGTGCGGCTGGCGCATCAGCCGCCCTCCTCCTTGTTGGGCGAATCGCTGCTGCATACGACCTCACGTCCGCAGGCGTGGCCGGCCTGGGCCCTGTCGCATGGGCTGGAGCCGGCACAGCTGCAACTGGGCAGTGGCTTCGAGCATCTGTATTACCTGCTGGAAGCGGCGGTCGCCGGACTGGGCGTGGCGATCGCGCCAGAGCCGCTCGTGGCCGATGAGCTGGCCGCCGGCCGGCTGCTGGCACCCTGGGGATTCGGCGCGACCGGGGGGTTCTGGGTACTGGCAACGCCGGACGGTGCGGCCGATCCGCGGGTGGATGCGCTGGCCGGGTGGCTGCAGGAGCAGCTGAAGGGGTGAGTGCGCGGGTGTATCAGGCTGCTGGCCAGCGGCCGGCACTACCGGGTGCTGGGCGACCCGCACAAGGCAGGCTGATCAATCCGCTTCGTGGCAGTCCGCGCGACGCACTTCTTCGACGAACTTGCGCATCTTGTAGCCGTCCTTGATGCCCGGTTCGGATTCGATGCCACTGGACACATCCACACCCCACGGCAGCGTGGCCACGATCGCGTCGAACACGTTGTCCGGGGTGATCCCGCCAGCGAGCAGGAACGGACGATGCAGGCCGGTCGGCAGGCGGGTCCAGTCGAAGGCGACGCCGGTGCCACCGCCGCCACCGGGGGCGTGGCTGTCGAACAGGAAGCCGGCCGCGCTGGGATAACGCAGTTGCAGCTGGCGGGCATTGACCTCGTCCTTGCCGCCCATCGCCACGGCCTTGAGGTACGGCATGTTGAAGCTGCGGCAGAACGATTCGTCTTCGTCACCGTGGAACTGCAGCAGGGTCGGCCGCACGGTGCGCAGCACTTCGCGCACCTCTTCCTTGGTGTTGTCGCGGAACAGGGCGACCACGTCGACCATCGGGGCGATTGCCTGGCGCATGGCGCGCGCCTCCGCCGGCGCAACCCGGCGTTTGCTCTCGCGGGCGAAGATGAAACCGACCGCGTCCACGCCGAGCTCGCCGGCCAGGCGCACATCGCCGGCACGGGTCATGCCGCAGAACTTGATACGGGTGCGGTAGAAGGAGCGGCTCATAAGGTGACCTCGGCAGGCAGCTGCCAGTTGTCGGGGTACAGGGGACCAACGAAGACCAATCCCTGCGGCGGGGCAGTCGGGCCGGCCACGGTGCGGTCGCGCCCGGCCAGCAGTTGCCCCATCCACGCGACCGGCTGCTCACCACAACCGACCAGGATCAATGAACCGACGATATTGCGCACCATGTGATGAAGGAATGCATTGGCCTGAACGGCGACCTCCACGACCTCGCCCTGACGGTTCACCGAGAGCGACTGCATGTGCCGGCGCGCGTGCAGGGCCTCGCACTGCACGCTGCGGAAGGCGCTGAAGTCGTTCTCACCCAACAGGGCCTGACCGGCCGCGTGCATCAGCTCGGCATCCAGCGGTCTGCGCTCCCAGCTCAGGGTCTGCCGATAGAGTGCCGGGCGGACCTGGCGGTTGAGCAGGCGGTAGCGGTAGCGGCGCGCGCGCGCGGCGAAGCGCGCATGGAACTCGTCGGCCACCGGTACGCACCAGCGCACAGCGATGGAGCGCGGCAGGCGCGTGGTGGTGCCCAGCATCCAGCTGCGCGGATCACGCACGACATCGGTATCGAAATGCACGACCTGGCATTCACCGTGCACCCCGGCATCGGTACGTCCCGCACACACGACCTGGATCGGCGCATTGGCCACCGAGGACAGCGCATCCTGCAGGCTGGCCTGCACGCTTGGGCAGCCGCTCTCACCGAGCTGCTGCCAGCCTTTGAATTCGCTGCCGTCGTATTCCACGCCCAGTGCGTAGCGCATGGTGAACCTCTGTGTTTTCGGGAAAACCGGCGCAGGCGCCGGGTGTTGCATCACGCAGCGTCGCGTTCGGACCAGACGGCCAGCTCGTTGCCGCCCGGTTCCACGAACTGGAACCGGCTGCCGCCGGGGAAGGCAAACACCGGTTTGATGATCTGTCCGCCCTGGGCCAGCACGGCGTTGAGCATGGGCTGCAGATCATCGGCGTAGATCACCAGCAGCGGCGCGCCACCGGCCGAAGCGGTCTGCGGCTCCGCCCGGAAAAAACCGCCCTGGAAGCGGCCGTCGTCGAAGGCGGTGTAATCGGGGCCGTAATCCACGAACGACCAGCCGAACACCTGCTCGAAGAAACGGCGACTGGCGGCAGGATCACGCGAGGCGAACTCAACGTAGTCCAGACGGCGTTCCCGCACTGCTACCGGGCGGGCGTCGCTCATCCCAGTCGCGCCAGCAGTTCGCGCGCTTCGGCCTGGCTGTGCGGGTCGGCGCCCACGGCGACTTCCTGCAGCAGGGTGCGGGCAGTCTCGGCATCGCCAAGGTCCAGGTAGGCGATGGCCAGTTCCAGTCGATCACGACCGGGGCTGCCGATCGGCGCGACCGGGGCGTTGTCGGCGACCGGATCGGCACCGTCAGGGATGTCGTCATGGGCGGCCATCACCGGCTCAGCGTCGGCCGCGAGGGTGTCATCGCTTTCGACTGCCGGACGTTCGGCAGTCGCGGTTTCATCAGGGAATTCGAACACACCGCGGAACGACGGCTGCGCGGCAGCTTCCAGCGCATGCGCTGGCGGCTCGATCAGCGGCGTCGGCTCGCGGAACAGCGCATCGTCCACGTTCACATGCTGGGCGTCGGCCTCGATGCTGTACGCAGACGCCGCCGTCGCCTCTACCTCGGGCAACACCGGCGCTTCGTCCGTCGCGGTCGCACTCCAGCGAGGATCGTCGAGGGCATCATGCGGATCGGCGTCGTGCGTGGATGACGCCAGCGAGAAGACCGGCTCGCGGCGCAGCCCGGCATAGACGTCGGCCTCTGCAATGGCCTCTTCGTCGGGTGCGCGGTGTGCGTCATCGCGTTGCGCAGCCAGTTCATCCACATCCTCCGTGGCTGGCACGGCAGCCGCCAGCGAGGCACCGTCGAGCCCATCGCGTGACAGCGGCGGCAGCGGCGATGGCTTGCGCCGCCGCACCAGCGCCCAACCACCCACCACCAGCAGCAATACGACCAGGCCGAGCCAGTACCAGCCACCGCCGGCGCTGTCACGCGTGCCGGGTGCCTGCTCCAGTCGCTGTTGCGCAGCGGCCAGGTCGTTGTCCTTCATCGTGATCAGCGACTGCTGCTGGGCCTTGAGCTTTTCCAGCTCGGCCACGCGCTCGCGCAGTTCCTGGATCTCGGCATCGCGCGTGGCCACGTCTTCCTTGGCCTGTCGCAGTTGTTCGTTACCCAGCATGTCGCCCTCGGTGCCGGCAGCGGTGCCGGTGGTTGTGCCTGCGGTGGTGCCGGCGGCGGCGACGGCCGGCGCGATTTCCAGGCGTGCGCCCTGGCCAGCGGCGGTCGGTGCGGCCGGGGCCGGAGACGGCGCGGCGGCCACCCCGCTGTCGGCGGGCTGCGGGATCGCAGCGCGCGACTGCCGCCATTGCGCGGTGTGCTCGCGCACGATCGCCGCAGCCTGTTGTGCATCGATCTGGGCAAGCCCATCGGCGCCCGGCGTGCGCAGCACCGCACCCTGCTTGAGCAGGTTCACGTTGCCACGGATGAAGGCCTCGGGATTGGCCCGCAGCAGCGCGATCATCGCCTGGTCGCGGTTGATGCCCTGCTCGCGCGCCAGCGAACCGGCGATCTGCGAGAGCGTCTGTCCGCGCTGGACGGTGACGCTGCCATCGGCGGCGACGGGCGCGGCCGGGGCGGCCTGTGCAGCCCTCGGCGCGGCCGGCCGGGGTGCGGCGGCGGGTTCAGCACGGCGCGGCGGCGCAGCGACGGCTGCCGCCTCCGGCGCAGGCTCACGGATGATGGCGTTGGACATCGCGCCCGCCGGGGCGACGATCTCCGGCTCGGCCACGGCAGCGGCGCTGTTGGGCGCATCCACCAGGGCGGAATATTCACGGACCAGACGGCCCTGCCCCCAATCGGCTTCGATCAGGAAATTCAACGACGGCGTCGCCACCGGCGCCTGGCTGCTGACGCGCACCACGGCGCGGCCCTGCGCATTACGGGTCAACTCAAACTGCAGCTCGCTGACCAGCCCGGACGGCGGCTCCAGCCCGACCCGTGCGAAGGTCGCCGGGGAAGCCAGCGCGACGCGCAGGTTCTCCAGCTCGGACGGATCGGCGGAAATGACCGGAATCTCGGCCAGCAACGGCTGGCCCGGCTTGGACAGCACCCGGATATCGCCCAGGCCCAGGGCCATGGCGGAACTGCTGGCCAGGGCCAGCAGCAGCGTCGACACATACTTGAGCGGACGCACTGCGCCCGGAACCCGGTTCTTCATGGCGGCCAATATAACGGCTCCCCCCGTGATCGGCGATGTTTCGATGCGGGTGGTCGGCGCCATCCCCATGCCGCCGACCACCACGCGATCAGCCTTCGGCGGCGACCAGCTCGGCCAACTGCACGGCATTGAGGGCGGCGCCCTTGCGGATGTTGTCCGAGACGATCCACAGGTTCAGGCCACGCGGGTGCGACAGATCCTCGCGGATGCGGCCGACGTACACCGCATCGGTGCCCGAGGCATGGGTGACCGGGGTCGGATAACCACCGGCCTCGTGCTTGTCCACCACTTCCACGCCCGGCGAACGTGCCAGCAGCTCACGCGCGGCATCCGGGGTGACCTTGTCGCGGGTTTCGATGGTGACCGCCTCGGAGTGACCATAGAACACCGGCACGCGCACGGCGGTCGGGTTCACCAGGATGCTGTCATCGCCGAGAATCTTGCGCGTTTCCCAGACCAGCTTCATTTCTTCCTTGGTGAAGCCGTTCTCCAGGAAATCATCGATGTGCGGGATCAGGTTGAACGCGATCTGCACCGGGAAGCGCTGCGGATCGATTTCCTGGAAGCTGAGCAGCTGGCCGGTCTGCTTGCCGAGTTCTTCCAGCGCCGAGCGACCGCCGCCGGACACCGACTGGTAGGTCGCCACGTTGATGCGCTCGATGCCGTACTGGCGGTGCAGCGGCGCGAGTGCGACCAGCATCTGCATGGTCGAGCAGTTCGGGTTGGCGATGATTCCGCGTGGGCGGCTCTTCAACGCTTCCGGGTTCACTTCGGAGACGACCAGCGGCACGTCATCGTCGTAACGGAAGGCCGAGGAGTTGTCGATCACCACCGCACCAGCGGCGGCGAACTTCGGGCCGAACTCCTTGGAGACGCTGCCACCGGCGGAGAACAGCGCGATGTCCACACCGTTCGGGTCGAAGGTGCTCAGGTCCTGGACCTTGATCTTCTCGCCCTGGTACTCGATCTCGCCACCGGCCGAACGCGAGGACGCGAGCAGGCTCAGCGTGGCGATCGGGAAGTTGCGCTCGGCCAGGATGGCCAGCATGGTTTCGCCGACAGCACCGGTGGCACCGACGACGGCGACGTGGAAACGACGATCTGGATTGCTCATGAGAACCTCTGTTGGGTGTACCGACCCGTGGCCGATACGTAACGTGCGTTGGGGATGTGTACCGACCAACGATCGGTACCTGCCGTGCCTTGGAGATATGTGCCGACCATCGGTCGGTACCTACCGGTTCGGGAACCTCGCCTGTTGGCCAGCGCGGTTCCCTATCGTTTTGCGTCGCCGATTTTCTTGCCGCCCACGGTCGCGCCGCCGGTTTTCACGGCAGCGACAGCGTCGGCGTTGATCGCGCTCGGCGGGTGGCCGGCATCCGGGCCCTGCCCCAGTGCGGCGGTCAGGTTGTCCACGGCCAGCTGCACCATCGCCCGGCGGGTGGCCTGGCTGGCGCTGCCGATGTGCGGGGTCAGCACGATGTTGCGCAGGGCCAGCAGCTCCGGGCGCACCGTCGGCTCACCTTCGAAGACGTCCAGCCCGGCCGCGGCGAGACGGCCGTTGGCCAGTGCATCGGCGAGCGCCAGCTCATCCACGATGCCGCCGCGGGCGATGTTGATCAGCGTGGCGGTCGGCTTCATCTTCGCCAGTGCATCGGCATCGATGATGTGGTGCGAGGCGGCGTTGTACGGCAGTACCAGCACAAGATGATCGGCCTGCGCCAGCAGCGTATCCAGGTCCACATACTGCGCGCCGACCTCGGCCTCGGTGGCCTCGGGCAGCTGCGAACGGTTGTGGTACAGCACGCGCATGCCGAAGCCGTGCGCACCGCGACGGGCGATGCCCTGGCCGATGCGGCCCATGCCGAGGATGCCCAGCGTGCTGCCGTGGATGTCCGCACCGAGCATGGTCTGGAACGACCATTGCCCCCATTGGCCATCGCGCAGCCAGCGCTCGGACTCGGTGATGCGGCGCGCGGCAGCCATCAGCAGCGCGAAGCCGAGGTCGGCCGTGGTTTCGGTCAGCACTTCCGGGGTATTGCTGGCCAGGATGCCGGCGGCGCTGAGCGCGTCGATATCCAGGTTGTTGTAACCCACACCGACGTTGGCGATCGCGCGCAGCCGGGGCGCGTTGGCGATCTCGGCCGCACCGATGCGTTCGTTGAGGGTGATCAGCGCGCCGTCGACGTGGGCCAGCTGTTCGGCCAGTGTCTGCGGCGTATAGCGGGTGACGTCGCCGGTCATGGTCAGGTCGAAATGCTGCCCGAGCTGTTCGACGACATCGTCGAACAGGGGCTGGCTGACCCAGACCTTGGGGCGCCGATCAGCCATCGATCGTGCCCGGAATACGTGGCGTGATCTCGCCGACATCGCCGCACTGGGCGCGGTGGCGCAGCGCCTGGTCCATCAGCACCAGCGCCATCATCGCCTCGGCGATCGGCGTGGCGCGGATGCCCACGCACGGATCGTGACGACCGGTGGTGATCACCTCGACCGAGGCACCGCGGGCATCCACCGTGGCACCGGGCAGGCGCAGGCTCGAGGTCGGCTTGAGCACGATCGAGGCGGTGACCTGCTGGCCGGTGGAGATGCCACCGAGAATGCCGCCGGCATGGTTGCTGGCAAACCCCTGCGGGGTGAGCAGGTCACGGTGTTCGGTGCCCTTCTGCGCGGCACTGGCAAAGCCGTCGCCGATCTCCACGCCCTTCACCGCATTGATGCTCATCAGCGCGGCCGCCAGATCGCCATCGAGCTTGCCGTAGATCGGCTCGCCCCAGCCCGGCGGTACGCCGTCAGCCACCACGTTGACGCGCGCACCGACCGAATCACCGGACTTGCGCAGCGCATCCATGTAGCTCTCCAGCGCAGGCACCTGATCGGCGACCGGCCAGAAGAACGGATTGTCTTCGACCGCCGACCAGTCGAACCCGGTCGGGGTGATCTCGCCCAGCTGCGAGAGATAGCCACGCACGGTGACGCCATGACGCTGCAGCAGCCACTTCTTGGCGATCACACCGGCAGCGACGCGCATGGTGGTTTCGCGCGCGGAGGAACGACCACCGCCGCGCGGATCGCGGATGCCGTACTTCTGCCAGTAGCTGTAGTCGGCATGGCCCGGGCGGAACTGCTGGGCGATGTTGCTGTAATCCTTGCTGCGCTGATCGGTATTGCGGATCAGCAGCCCGATCGGGGTGCCGGTGGTGCGGCCCTCGTACACCCCGGACAGGATCTCGATCTCATCCGCTTCACGCCGCGCCGAGGTGTGCCGGCTCTTGCCGGTCGCCCGCCGCTGCAGGTCATGGGCGAATTCGTCGGCGCTGATCTCCAGCCCCGGCGGACAGCCGTCCACCACGCAGCCGATCGCCGGACCGTGCGATTCGCCGAAAGTGGTGACGGTCAGCAGTTTGCCGAAGCTGTTGGAACTCACGGCCGCTGCGCTGCCAGTTCGGTGATGCGGGCGCTGTGCGCGATCAGTTCGCGGCACTCCACGGCGAAGATGCCCATCTGGCCGACCTTGAACTCGACCCAGCGGAAATCCACTTCCGGCAGCAGCTTGTACAGGTGCTGCTCGGACTCGCCCACTTCACAGATCAGCAGGCCGTCCTCGCTCAGGTGCAGCGGGGCGTCGCGCAGGATCTTCAGCACCAGGTCCAGGCCGTCGTCGCCGGCACGCAGGCCCATTTCCGGCTCGTAGGCGTATTCCTGCGGCAGGGCATCGGTCTCGTCGTTGGTGACGTACGGGGGATTGGTGACGATCAGATCGTAATGACGCCCGGTCAGGCCGTTGAACAGGTCGGACTTGAGCAGGGTGACGTTGGACGTCTGCAGGCGTTCCTTGTTTTCTTCGGCCAGCGACAGTGCTTCGTCGCTGAGGTCGACGCCGTCCACTTCCCAGTTCGGGTAGTAGTGGCCCATGGCGATGGCGATGCAGCCCGAGCCGGTGCACAGGTCGAGGGCGCGATGGACATCGCGGCCGGCCAGCCACGGTTCGAAGCCGCACTCGATCAGTTCGGCGATCGGCGAGCGCGGCACCAGGGCACGCGTGTCGCTCTTGAAGCTCAGGCCGGCGAACCAGGCCTCACCGGTGAGGTAGGCGGCCGGGATGCGCTCGTCGATGCGGCGCTGGAACAGCTCCAGCACGCGGACCTTTTCGTCCTGCAGCAGGCGCGCCTGGCCGTAGGCGGGGCCGAGGTCATGCGGGAGGTGCAAGCTGTGCAGGACGAGCTGGGTGGCTTCGTCCAGGGCGTTGTCGTAGCTGTGCCCGAAGGTCAGCCCTGCGGCGTTGAAACGGCTGGTGCCGTAGCGGATCAGGTCGATGATCGTGTGGAGTTCGGCGGCCGTTTCGGCGGTCATGGCGGGGCAACAGGCAATGTGGCCCCCGATTATAGGCGCTGGGGCGGGCCTGGGCATCCGTTGCAGTCGAAACGAGCCGGAGCCGGAGCCAGGGCCACGGCCACGGCCACGGCGAGGATCAAGACACAAGCCAATGCGGCGGTTGCCAGTCCGTGGGCTGG
>NZ_JBDJKY010000023.1:0-15562 GCF_039673075.1 Stenotrophomonas sp. TWI819
CATCTGTCCCTTAAAATGCAGACGCCCGATGCAGTGCATCGGGCGTCCTTGGCCGCCTGACGGCGGCCTCTACATCCGCCACAGGTGTCAACCTATGGCAGGACGGGTCATACAGTGCGCTCTCTTGCTTCACTCCGCACCACTCCCAACCGGATGCGAAGACCGCCGCCGGAACTTCCGCGACAGCCAATCCCCCGCATCATCCACCACGGTGAAGGCCGCCGGAATCACGATCAGGCTCAGCAGCGTCGAGGTGATCAGGCCACCGATCACGGCGATCGCCATCGGCGCACGGAAGCTGGAATCCCCGGCAAAGCCCAGCGCGATCGGCATCATGCCTGCGCCCATCGCCAGGGTGGTCATGATGATCGGCTGTGCACGCTTGCGGCAGGCATCGATCAGCGCGTCGTGCTGGCTCATGCCGTGCTCGTCTTCGGCCATCACCGCGTAGTCCACCAGCAGGATGGAGTTCTTGGTGGCGATGCCGATCAGCATCAGCAGGCCGATCAGCGCCGGCAGCGAGAGCATGTTCTGGGTGATCAGCAGGGCGCCGAACGCACCGCCGGCCGACAGCGGCACCGCCGCCAGAATGGTGACCGGCATCAGCGCGTGGTTGAACAGCAGCAACAGCACCATGTAAATGCAGATCAGTCCGGCGGCCATCGCCAGCATGAAGCCGATGAACAGCTCGACGAACACTTCCGCATCGCCGGTGTTGAGGAAGGTCACGCCCGGTGGCAGCTGTTTGACGCCCGGCAACGCCTGCACTTCGGTCATCACATCGCCCAGCGGGCGACCGTTGAGCTCGGCGGTGAGGGTCACGTTGCGCTGGCGTTGGTAGCGCGAGATCTGTGAGGGACCACTGCCTTGCTGGATATCGGCGACAGCCGCCAGCGGCACCGGGCCATTGCGGCCGGGCACGCGCAGCTGGCTGATCAAACCCGGATTGGCCAGCGTGGCTTCGGCAAAGCCGACCCGGATCGGCACCTGCCGGTCGGGCAGGTTGAGCTTGGCCAGGCGCTGCTCGTAATCGCCAGCCGTGGCGATGCGGGCGGCCTCGGCGATATCGGCAGTCGCCACACCCAGGTCCGCGGCGCGGGCGGGGTTCGGCACGATCTGAAGTTCCGGGCGCAGCAGCGAGGCGGTGGAGGTGACGCTGCCCAGGCCCTGGATGCCGCGCAGGTCGCGCTCCAGCGCGGTGGCGGCATCCTGCAGGCGTTGCGGGTCGTCACCGGAGAGCACCAGCTGCAGCAGGTTGCCGGGCTCGGAGCTGACATAGCTGACGCGCACGCCGGGCAGATCGGCCAAGCGCTCACGCGCCTCACGTTCCAGCACGCGCTGGTCGCGGTCGCGCCCGTCGGCGCTGCCCCAGTCCAGCACCAGGGTGGCCTTGCGCGGCTCACCGACGCCGGTCGCACCCGGGTCGCCCAGGTCGAGCACGCTGCCGACCGCGGTATAGACCTGCTTGAGTTCGGGCATGTCCTTGAGCAAACCGCGGGCGTGTTCGGCCACGGCCACGGTCTCCTGCAGGCGGGTGCCCGGCGGCAGTTCGAGATTGAGGTTGCTGCGGCCCAGATCGGACTGCGGGATGAAGGTGGCCGGAATGAACGGCACCAGCGCCAGCGACGCGACGAACAACCCGGTGGCCAGCCACAGGGTGCGGCCGCGATAGCGCAGGGCGGCGTCCACCCAGCCCAGGTACCGCGTCATCAGTTTGGATTCCGGCTTCTCCTCGCCATGCGGCTTGAGCAGGTAGGCGGCCATCATCGGGGTGAGCAGGCGGGCCACCAGCAGCGAGAACAGCACGGCGGTGGCGGCGGTCCAGCCGAATTCGCGGAAGAACTTGCCGGCGATACCGGGCATGAAGGCGACCGGCACGAACACCGCCGCCAGGGTCAGCGAGGTGGCGATCACCGCGTTGCCGATCTCGCCGGCGGCCTCGCGTGCGGCTTCCAACGGCGGCTTGCCCATGCGCAGGTGGCGCACGATGTTCTCGATCTCCACGATCGCATCGTCCACCAGGATGCCGACCACTACGGAGAGCGCCAGCAGCGTGATGATGTTGAGGGTGAAACCGAAGAAGTACATCACCGCGAACGTCGGAATGATCGACAGCGGCAGCGCCAACGCGGACACCCAGGTCGCGCGCCAGTCGCGCAGGAACAGCCACACCACCAGCAGCGCCAGCAGCGCGCCTTCCCAGAGCATGGTCATCGAGGAATCGTAGGAGCGGTGGGTCTCGTCGATCGCCGTGGTGACCAAGCGGAAGTCGATGCCCGGATGCTCGGCCTTGATCTTGTCCAGCGCGTCATGCACGCCGGCCTCCACCTTGACCTCGCTGGAGCCGCGCGTACGCGACATCGAGAACGCCACCACACCCTTGCCGTCCAGCAGGGCGGCCTCGGTGGGATCGGCAGCGCCATCGGTCACCGTGGCCAGCGTGGAGAGCCGCACGGCGCGCCCGTCCGGCAGGGCGATGGAGTAGTCGCGCAGTGCCTGTGCGTCACCGACGGTACCCAGCGTGCGGATGGTCTGCTGCGCGCCTTCGACCTCGGTCTTGCCGCCGGCACGCTCGACCTGGATGCGGGCCAGCTGCTGCGATACATCGCCGGCGGTGATGCCCATCGCGATCAGCGCATTGGGATCCAGGTCTACCCGCACCTGGCGCTGCACGCCGCCCACGCGGGTGACGCGCGCCACACCGGGTACGCCGTACATCGCACGCGAGATGTCACGGTCGACGAACCAGCTGGCCTCATCGGTGGTCATGTGCGGGGCGACCAGCGCGTAGGTCATCAGCGAGCCGCCGATATCGACCTTGGAGATCACCGGTTCCTGGATGTCCTGCGGCAGGTCGGTGCGGATGCGGGTGACTGCGTCGCGGGTGTCATCCAGCGCGGTGGCAAGATCGGCTTCCAACTGGAATTCGATGGTGGTGGTGCTGACGCCCTCGCTGACCGAGGACATCACGCGCTTGACGTTGTTGACGGTCGCCACCGAGTCCTCGACCTTGCGGGTCACCTCGGCCTCCAGCTGGCTGGGCGAGGCACCCGGCTGGGTGACGGTGACGGTGGTCATCGGGAAGGCGATGTCGGGGAAGCGCGCTACCGGCAGCTGATGGAACCCCCACAGGCCGGCCACGCACAGCACGAAGAAGATCAGCAGCGCGGGCAAGGGGCGGTTGATCGCCCAGGCGGAGATGTTCATCGGGCGGCGGCCTTGGTCGCGGCCACCACGCGCACGCGGTCGCCCTCACCGAGGAAGCCGGCGCCATCCACCACGACCTGGTCACCGGCCTTCAGACCTTCAAGGATCGCGGTGCGGCCCTGCACGGCCTGGCCGGTGCTGACCCGGTGGCGGGTAGCCTGCTGCTTGTCGTTCACGGTGAACACGTAGTTGTGGCCGTCGCGCTGCACGATCGCCGCGGTCGGGATGGTCAGCACCGGGCCGTCGCCGGTGACGATGCGGCCATCCACATAGATGCCCTGTTTGAGCGGGCCGGGCGTGGGCAGGTCAGCGTAGATGGTGCCGGTGCGGGTCTGCCCATCGACACCCGGGGTGACCGCGCGGATGCGGCCGCTGACCACCTGGCCGCCGTACGGCAGCTCCACGGTGTTGCCGGCGGCGACATCGGCCAGCTGGTTCTCCGGCAGCTCCGCGCGCCATTCCAGGCGGCCATCGCGGATCAGGCGCAGCAGCTCGGTACCGGCGGAGACCACCTGGCCCGGCTGCACCAGACGCTTGGAAATCAGGCCGTCGGCCGGCGCGCGCAGGTCGGCGAAGTCGCGGCGCAGTTTGGCGGCATCGCGCGCGGCACGGGCGGTGGCGGTCTGCGCTTCGGCATTGATGCGCGAAGCACGCAGCTCATCCAGGCTGCTTTCGCTGATCAGCTGCTGGGCGGCCAGCTTGGCGCTGCGCTCGTAGTTCATGCGGGCCAGTTCCTGCGAGGCCTGCGCTTGTCGCAACGAGGCATCGGCCTGCGCCAGCTCGCTGTCCAGGGTGCGATGGTCCACCTGCAGCAACACCTGGCCCTGCTTGACCCATTGCCCCACATCCACCAGCAACGCGGTCACGCGCTGGCCGCTGATCTCCACGCCCAGCTGCATTTCCTCATAGGCGGTCACCGGCCCGGAGACCAGTACCGTGCGCGCCATGGTCTGCTGCTGCGCGGGCGCCAAAGAGACCGGCAGCGCCGAGCTGGCGGCCGTGGCATCGGCCGATGCCTTGTCGTCCTTGCCGCCACACGCGGACAGCAGCGCGACAGCCAGGATCAGGGAGAAACTGCGGAAGGAGGGTGCACGCATTGAGGGGCTTTCCGGGTCGGAACAGCGGGGAAAAAGGAAATGACGGAATCAGGATTCGCGGGACAAGCGCAGCTCGATGCCATCCAGCATCAGGCCCAGCCCCTGCTCGAAGCGCGCGTCGAAATCGACCTCGCTCCACACGTCACGGGCCTGCCAGCAACGGGGGAACCGCGCCTCGGCCAGCGCCATGAAGGCCTCACCGAGCGCCTCCATGCTGCCGTCGCCGGGCCAGGACTGCTCCTCGATGACGAAGCCCATCGTGTAATACACCAGGTCCATCGAGGTGGTTGCAGCGAAGCGTGCCGAGGCGCCCGCGCCGATCAGCGCGGCGATGCTCGCCTCACCCACCCGCAGCACGTTTTCGGTGGCCAGGAACGTGCCGGCATACACCCGAGCACCGTCGCGGCGGGCCTTGAAGGCCAGGCGGAACTCGCGCCCGATCTGCAGCAGGGTCTGCCGCCACGGCTGTCCCGCGGGAAACGCACGGGCGACGTCGCAGATCATGGCGTCGGCCATGGCGTCGATCAGCGCCTGCTTGCTCTTGAAGTGCCAGTACAGCGAGGGCGCGCGGATGCCCAGCGAGCAGGCCACTTTGCGCAGCGTGATGCCCTCCAGCCCATCCTCGTCGAGGATCCGGAAGGCTGCCTCGACGATGTTTTCCCGCGCGATGGGTTGACGCACTGTGGGTGGCCTAACGATGTTAGGCGACGAATCTAACAGTGTTAGGCTGACGCGGACAAGTGCCGCCCGAGCGGCTCAGAGGTCGACCGGCGCCAGCTGCAGCGCCGCCATCCGGACCTGGTTCCGGCCGCTGGTCTTGGCCTCATACAGCGCCTCATCCGCGAGGGAGATCAGGTCCTCCAGCAGTTTCTGGTCGCCGCCCGGCAACGCCTCGCCGATCGCCCCACCGACGCTGACGGAGACGGAGATCCGGTCGCCGCCCACCAGGATGGGTTCAGCGGCCACCGCATGGCGCAGGCGTTCGGCAGCGGCGGGAATCTCATCCACGGCGGACGCGGCCAGCAGGGCAATGAACTCCTCGCCGCCGAAGCGGGCAAACAGGTCGCGCTCGCGAAGGGCGTCCCGGCAGCGCCTGGCCACGACCTTGAGGACTTCATCGCCGGCGGGATGGCCGTAGGTATCGTTGATCTTCTTGAAGTGATCCACGTCCACCATGAGTACCGCCACAGCGCGGCCGTTCGCTTCGCGGGCGGCGATGATCTGGGCCGAGCATTCCTCGAAGTGCCGTCGATTGGGAACACCGGTCAAGGGATCGGAGGAGGCGAGGCGGCGCAGTTCGGCGGCCATCAGCAGATCGGCGGTGACGTCGGTGAGCAGCCAGATGCGCCCGTGCGCCCCGTTGCCGCGCACCGGGTGGGTGTCCACCTCGAAGGTCCGCTCGCCCAGTGTCCAGTTCAGCGTCGCGGCGAACTGATCGTTGTTCATCTGGGCGCTGTAGGCCAGCTCCAGTTCGGTGTGGTTGTCGCAGCGCTGGCGCAGGGCGCGCATCGGGCCGGCGAGATCCGCGGCGCGGTGATTGCCGGCGGTGCAGCCAAGCAATGCCGCGGCGTGGTCGTTGACCGCAGCACCGACACCGTCGCCGTCGATCAGGACGATGCCGGCTGGCACGCTGTCGAACAGATCGAGGAACTGATTGCGCACGATGACCTGCCGGGCGGCCTCGCGGCGTGCGGACAACAGGCGTGCCACGCTCTTTGCCAGCAGGCTCATCTGCCCGGTCAGCCCGACGGGCGCCGGTTGGTTTCGCCAGAGCAGCAGCAGGCCGCTGAGCGGTGCCCCGTGCGAGGGGGCCGGGACGTAGAGCAGGCGGGCGGGGAGGCCTTCCAGCGCATGGATCACCGCGGTCGGCAGCCGGAACCCCGCCGCGTCGACGGCGTCATCGCCCCAGGTGTGCGCGAACAGGCCGCTGCGCGCCAGGTTGAAGCTCGATGAGGGCAGCGCCGGTGCTGCGGCAGCCCAGGTCGCCCTGCCGCCGTCTTCCACCTCCATCGCCATGACCAGGTCGGCGTGGGAGGCGAGGCGGGCAAACTGGCACAAGGCGGCGAGCGCTTCACTGTCGGACGTGGTCACAGCGCCGTTCCACCCAGGCGCCGTTCCAGAATGTCCACGACGTCGTTCGGCGCAGTCATGTGCGGGAGATGCCCGGAGGCATCGATCACATCGAGCGTCGCGCCGTCGATCGCGTTGGCCAGCCATTCGCCGACCGCGACCGGCACGGCGATGTCGTGCGCGGTCTGGATGAGGTGCACTGGCGTGGAAACCCGCGCAGCCAGGCTGCGTAGATCGGAGGTGAAGATCGTGCGCGACGTATTGAGTGCGATATCCGGGCGCATCTGGAACAGCGTGTTGGAGAAGTCGGCGACAACCGCGCTGTCGTCAACGCCTACGACCATCGGGGCGAAGCCTGCGATCCAGGCCTGGTAGTTGGCGCGCATGCTCTCGAACAGTTGCTCCAGGTCCTGCGGCTTGAAGCCGCCGGTGTAGCCGGCGTCGTCGAGATAACGCGGCGACGCACCGATGATGACCAGACGCTCGAACAGCTCCGGCCGAGCAACGGCGGCGGCCGCGCCGATCATTCCGCTCATCGAGTGGCCGATGTACGTGCAGTTGTGCACGTCCAGCTCGTCCAGGATGTCGAGCAGATCGTCGGCATAGCCGAACAGCGAGCCGTGCCGTTCGAAATCGTAGGTCTGCGCACCTTTCGGACCGCAGCCGGCAAGATCGAAGGAGATCACATCAAAGCGTGCTTCAAACCAAGGGCGCAGGGTGTTCCATGCAGTCTGATCGGTGCCAAAGCCGTGTGACAGGATCGCGACTGATTTGCCCGCACCGCTACGGCGCCCGTTGAACCGCTCGAAACTTTCCACGCACATCCACCCATGGCGTCTTGCAAGGGGCGAATACTAGGTCACGGGCGCGCGCGGGTCCAACGCGCGACCAGGGCGCGCCGGCCCAGCGGCGTGGCGGTCCAGCGGAGCAGGCGGGCAGTCAGGGACACGGAAGGCTCCAGGCAGTTGGCCGGAGTGTACTGCGGTATCGTCAGGCTCGAACTCCCGGGGATCACCCTCATGAAGATCGCAGTATTCAGCGCCCGCCCGTACGACCAGCAGTTTCTCGATGAGGCCAGCCAGCGCCGCGGGGCAGGGCAGCTGTTCGAGTTTCTGTACTTCGATGCCGCGCTGGATCTGCATACCGCGGCGCTGGCGCAGGATTGCGAGGCGGTCTGTGTGTTCGTGAATGACCGGCTGGATGCCCCGGTACTGCAGGCACTGCAGGTGTTGGGGGTACGCGCGGTGCTGCTGCGCTGCGCCGGCTTCAATAATGTCGACCTGGCGGCGGCGGGGCAGCTGGGCCTGTTCGTGGCCCGCGTGCCCGCGTACTCGCCGGAGGCGGTGGCCGAACACGCGCTGGCGCTGGTGATGACGCTCAACCGCCGGACCCACCGCGCCTACAACCGGGTGCGCGAGGGCAACTTCATGCTCGATGGCCTGCTGGGCCGCACGCTGCATGGCAAAACGGTGGGCATCGTCGGCACCGGGCAGATCGGCCTGGCCACGGCCCGCATCTTCAAGGGCATGGGCTGCACCGTGCTGGGCCACGATCCGTATCCGTCGGCGGCGTTCGCCGCGATCGGCACGTCGGTCGCGCTGGACGAGCTGCTCGCCCGCTCGGATGTCGTCTCGCTGCACTGCCCGCTGACGCCGGAGACCCATTACCTGATCGACGATGCGTCACTCGCCGGGATGAAGCCCGGGGCGATGCTGGTCAATACCTCGCGCGGTGGACTGGTGGATACCCATGCAGTGATCCGCGCGTTGAAGTCACGGCGGCTGGGGCATCTGGCCATCGATGTGTACGAGCAGGAGAGCGGGCTGTTCTTCCAGGACCGGTCCGGCGACATCATCGACGATGATGCGTTCCAGCGGCTGATGACCTTCCCCAATGTGCTGGTGACCGGGCACCAGGGCTTCTTCACGGTGGAGGCGCTGCAGGAGATCTCTGAGATCACGTTGCGCAACTTGGGGCATTACGCGGCGGGTACTCCGTGCCCGAACCGGGTGCTGCCGCCTGCTGACGGATAATACCCCCCCGCAGGCTCAGCGACGCTTGCAGCCGACCAGATGGATGATGCCTACGCTGAGATCGCCAGGCCGCACTGTTTGGCAGTCGAAGATCACGTGTTGGCTCTGTATGAGTTTGGCGGCTGCATCCTCGGAAATGGCGGCATCGACGAGGTAGCCTTCCCAAGGGCCGCCGAATACAGCGAACGCGCCAGCCGCCTTGCCTTCGGCGATGCCGGCGACCTCGCCCTGCAGCCGAATTGGCGCGTCGGCAAAGCGACGCTTGGCGGCGATGGGGTTGGAGCGGAATGCGCTGACCAATTCGCTCGGAGTAACTGCGGTAGCTGGCGTTTTTGTCGCAGGTGCTTACGCGCTGGCGCTGAACGCCATCAGGGCAACGAAGAGACCAGTAGCCTTGTTGAACATGAAACATCACCTTCCGTGGGCAGAATCGCGCGGCGATGCTAGCCCCGGTCTTATGCATCACAAGAGCCACGCGCACGCGGTGGCACGTTGATAGCATGGGTGGTCTCCCGCCGGATTTGATCGACACGGATGTTCGCCCATGACAACCCCTGATCCCATGCGGCCGAAGCGGCCGAAGCGGCCGTCAACGCGCCGGCTGGTGGCCTGCATCGACACGATCAAGCCGCGTGGCTTCGGCTTCGCCCAGGCATTGGGCAGCGGCGAGAGGATCTTTCTCAACGAAGGGCGCGTACGCGAGCTAGATGGGCCCGGTGCCGGGCTGCCGGGCATGCTGGTGACGACGACGGTTGTAGCCGATGCGCAGGGACGGCTGGCGGCGGCGAGGGCGGCACCGCTGCGGCTCGACGATGCTGAGGCGGCGTCGCTGCTGTGGTCAGCGTGTGGCGGCGTGGTCGCCGATCTAGCGTGCGACACCTTGCCGGCGGTGGCGCCTCTGCTGGTGCTGGCGATGGCGCCGGCCGGCACCGCGCGTGCCGCAGCACTGCGCGCGCTGGCGGTGCCCGGTACGGATCTGGCGGCACGACTGGAGGCGTTCTGGGAGGCTAGGCCGAGCTGGCGCCGGTCCTTGCTGGCGGTGTTAGGTCAGTTGCAGGGAAGTCGGGCCTGGCCGGTAACCTGGGCGGTGCGGGGTGTAGAGGAAGAACCGGAGAATGCCGAGGCCTGGCCCCGGCTGTGCGTGGCGCTCGAGGCTCGGCCCCGCGATTGGCCTGCCGGATTCGACGCGTGGCCATACTGGGACCAAGCCGATGCGGCGAGCATCCAGCGCGTGGGGCTGCTGCGCGTTGGAAACAGCCGTGTGGCCGGTCAGCAGTTTGCGGCAGCCGTTGTCGAACAGCGGCGTCGCACCGTCGTGGACGCGGAGACGCTGTTCGATGCGTTGACGCCGGACGACCATGCGCTGGCCGCCTTGTGGTGCCGCCGCCAGGACGGCAATGAGCCGTTCCCGGCCGAGGTGGCGCAGATGCTCACTGCACGGGCCGCCGAGAAGGCGGCGGCGGCCTACCTGGGCGGACTCGGGCTGGCGGTGGCGGACGTGGCCATCGAGCAGCTCGCCGGCAGCACCGGGGCCTGGCAGGTGATGGATCTGAGAGTGGGAGGCTCGCACGGGGTAGATGTGAAGAACATCCGTCGCAGCAAATACGGTCGCCTGCAGAGCAGCCGCTGGAAGGTGAAACGCTTCAAGCGCGACGCGGGTGGCGCGCCTGTGCTGTTGTGCGGCGTGAGCAGCCCGCATACGAAGCTGCAATCCGGGGCGCTGCAGGCACAGGACCTCGGCGACACGGTCCGCATTCTCGGGGTGACCAGTGCCGGTGAGTTCGCCGGCCTGCGCCGCGCGTTCAGTCACGCGGGCGGCATCACTGTGCGCACCGGTGAGCGCTTGTTGGAGCTGCCGGCCTGGGCCTGGGACTACCCGGTAACCCATTACCGCCAGCGTGACGCTGCGTTGGCGCAGCTGCGCGAGGTCGTGGCGGGGCTGCCGCCGACACGCCTGGCCGAGCGCTGGCGGCGCGGGCTGCCGGCCGTGCTGCTCGCGCTGTGGGGTGTGGCGCCGCCCCGGCCGGACCACAGCCCGGCGCAGCAGCGCTTTCTGCACCGGTCGGCGGTGGCCTGGGCGGGACGCGAGCACGTGCCGCGGCTGGCCTGGTGGGCCCTGTTCATGCTGCAGGCCTGGGCGCAGGAGCGGGCGGAAGGCCATCGCTTCGACAAGGGCGCGCTGCTGCCGTTGTTCGACAATCCGCTGCTGCGTTTCCACCTCGGCCCGAACCATGCCGTCGGCACTTCACTCGGCCCGGCGCTCGGGATCGACGACCCGGCCGAGATGCTGCCGATGCTGCTGCGCGCGCTTCACCGCCTGGATGCTGCCCTACCACCGCCGCAACGGCTGGCGTTGTCTCACGTGACGGTCCTGTTCAACGGCGTTCTGGTGGGAACCTTCCCCGACGGCCGGCGCCGGACGCTGCTGGCTCATTGCGGCGGGCGGCTTCCGGATCTGATGATCGACTGCGGCCATCGCCCCCTGGTCTACGGCGAGCAGGTATCGTGTGCCTGTGGCCGATTGATCTGCCCAAAATGCGGGACCTGCACCGATACCCGTTATGCCGTGTGCGATGCCCAGCAGCAGCGTAATGAAGCGTGCCGGCCCCCGGTGGTGGAGCAGGGCGGGGCCGCCACGACTCCGTTCTGGAAGGGACGGTAGTCGGCGTGTTCATGTCTATACAAGGGCCGGAATCTTGCCGAATCGGGTCATTGCCCGGCACTGCGACAACGTGTCGCAGCCCAAAACAGGCCTTTCCTGCGCTGGATCATTGTCAATGCCTTTCTTAAATGATGCATGACGGCCTAAAATTAGAAGGCTGACATGATCGTCCTCCGTGCCTGTCCCCTTGGACCGGCACCACCGGCTTTGGCTGGGACGGAGGCGGGCTTGAACTGGCATTCCCTACGCAATTGGATCGACCGATGATTCCGTTGAAACCCCTTGGACGCTTCCTGCGTCCGGGCCTGCTGTTTGCGTTGTCCGTGTTCCTGACGGGCTGCAACTCGGCCATCCTCAACCCCAAGGGCCAGATCGGCCACGACGAGAAGACCCTGCTCATCACGGCGACCGTGCTGATGCTGCTGGTTGTCGTGCCGGTCATCATCATGACCCTCACCTTCGCGTGGAAGTACCGTGCGACCAACACCAAGGCCCGTTATGAGCCGAAGTGGTCGCATTCCACGGCCATCGAAGTGGTGGTCTGGTCGATCCCGTGCATGATCGTGCTGGTGCTGGCCGTGCTGACCTGGCGTTCCTCGCACGCGCTGGATCCGTACCGTCCGCTGGACTCGGACAAGAAGCCGGTGGTGATCGAAGCCATCTCGCTGGACTGGAAGTGGCTCTTCATCTATCCCGAAGAGAACATCGCCACCGTCAACGAGATCACCTTCCCGGTCGATACCCCGCTGAACTTCAAGATCACGTCCGATACGGTGATGAATGCGTTCTTCATTCCGCACCTGGGCAGCATGATCTACTCGATGACGGCCATGGAGACCAAACTCCACCTGATCGCCAACGAGACCGGTGAGTTCCCGGGCATGTCCTCGCACTACAGCGGTGCGGGCTTCAGCAAGATGCATTTCTCCGCGCACTCGGTGACCGAGGCGGAGTACCAGCAGTGGCTGACCAAGGTGCGTGGCGAAAGCGCGACCCTGGACAAGACTGCCTTTGCTGCGCTGACCGCCGAGAAGAACCACGACTGGCACCCGGTGACCTACTTCGGTACCACCGAGACCGGCCTGTTCGACTGGGTCATCGCCAAGCACATGGGCGACAACCAGCATTACGGCATGAAGCACGACCACAAGGCCATGAAGCATGACGGCGCCGAGGGCGAAAGCCACGAAGGCCACACCATGCCGGCCGCCGGTGAATCGCACGACGGCCACGCGATGGCTGAAGGCGAGGCCGATGCGCACGCCGAACACACTGCAGACGAGCACGCCGCAGCCGGTCACACCGGTCACGGCGGCTCGGGAGAATGACCATGAATCTGTTGGGTAAACTCACCTTTGCCGACATCCCGCATGACCCGATCATCATCACCACGCTGATCGGCGCGGGCATCGGTGGCATGCTTTTGTTGGCCCTGATCACCAAGTTCAAGCTGTGGGGCTATCTCTGGAAGGAGTGGTTCACCTCGGTGGACCACAAGAAGATCGGCGTGATGTACCTCATCGTCGCCTTCGTCATGCTGCTGCGCGGCTTCGCCGACGCGATCATGATGCGTGTCCAGCAGGCCATGGCCGCTGGCGGCAACGAGGGCGTGCTGCCCCCCCATCACTACGACCAGATCTTCACCGCCCACGGCGTGATCATGATCTTCTTCGTGGCGATGCCGCTGATCACCGGCCTGATGAACGTCGTCGTGCCGCTGCAGATCGGCGCACGCGACGTCGCTTTCCCGTTCGTCAACTCGCTCAGCTTCTGGCTGTTCGTGGCGGGCGCGGGCCTGGTGATGATCTCGCTGGGTGTCGGTGAGTTCGCGCAGACCGGCTGGCTGGCCTTCCCGCCGTTGTCAGGCAAGGAATACAGTCCAGGGGTAGGTGTCGATTACTACATCTGGGGCCTGCAGGTTGCAGGCCTGGGTACCACGCTGAGCGGCATCAACTTCTTCATCACCATCTTGAAGATGCGTACCCCCGGCATGAAGCTGATGCAGATGCCGGTGTTCACCTGGACCGCACTGGTCACCAACGTGCTGATCATCGCCGCCTTCCCGGTGCTGACCATCACCCTGGTGCTGCTGACCCTGGACCGTTACCTGGGCACGCATTTCTTCACCAATGATGGTGGCGGCAACGCCATGCTGTACATCAACCTGATCTGGATCTGGGGTCACCCGGAAGTCTATATCCTGGTCCTGCCGGCCTTCGGCGTGTTCTCCGAGGTCATCGCGACCTTCTCGCGCAAGGCGCTGTTCGGCTACAAGGGCATGGTCTACGCCACCGCCTGCATCGGCGTGCTGTCGTTCATCGTGTGGCTGCACCACTTCTTCACCATGGGCTCGGGTGCCAACGTCAATGCCTTCTTCGGCATCACGACGATGATCATCTCGATCCCGACCGGCGTGAAGATCTTCAACTGGCTGTTCACCATGTTCCGCGGTCGCGTGCAGTTCACGACCCCGGTGCTGTGGACGATCGGCTTCATGGTCACCTTCACCATCGGCGGCATGACCGGCGTGATGCTGGCGATCCCGGCCATCGATTTCGTGCTGCACAACAGCCTGTTCCTGATCGCCCACTTCCACAACGTCATCATCGGCGGCGTGGTGTTCGGCATGTTCGCCGGCATCACCTACTGGTGGCCGAAGATGTTCGGCTTCCGCCTCAATGAAACCTGGGGCAAGCGCGCGTTCTGGTGCTGGTTCATCGGCTTCTATGTCGCGTTCATGCCGCTGTACATCCTGGGCTTCATGGGCATGACCCGCCGCATGCAGAGCTACCCGAATCTGGAATACCAGCCGCTGCTGATCATCGCCATGTGCGGTGCCTTCATCATCGGCGCCGGCATCCTGTGCCAGGTGATCCAGATCGCCGTGTCGATCCGCGACCGCAAGAAGACCGCCGACCTGACCGGCGATCCGTGGGATGCCCGTACGCTGGAGTGGGAAACCTCTTCGCCGCCGTCGTTCTACAACTTCGGCTCGCTGCCGCGCGTCAACGAACTGGACGAGTTCTGGGAGCGCAAGCAGCGTGGTGAGGCGTGGGAACGCCCGGCCAAGTACACCGACATCCACATGCCGCGCAACACCGGCACCGGTGTGGTGATCGGCGCCTTCAGCCTGGTGTTCGGCTTTGCGATGATCTGGCACATCTGGTGGCTGGCCATCGTGGGTCTGGTCGGCATGATCGGTACCTTCATCTGGCGCACCTTCGACAAGGACGTGGATTACTACGTGCCGGCCGCGGAAGTGGAGCGGATCGAAAATGAGCACCGTCGCCACCTGGTGGCGCAGGGCCTGGTGAAATCGGAGCTGAAGGCATGAGCACCACTATCCCCAACACCATGAACCCTGGGCACGCCGCGCACGCGGCGGCCCACGGCCATGACGACCACGAGCACCACGACACCGGCGGCAATACCGTCTTCGGTTTCTGGGTGTACCTGATGAGCGATTGCCTCATCTTCGCCACCCTGTTTGCGACCTACATCGTGCTGTCCGGCGGCACCGACGGCGGCCCCGGCCCGAAGGACCTGTTCGAACTGTCCTTCGTCGCCTGGGAAACCACGCTGCTGCTGGTCTCCTCGCTGACCTTCGGCCTGGGCATGATCGCCATGCACAAGCAGAAGGTGGGCCAGATGTACGCATGGCTTGCACTGACCTGGCTGCTGGGCTTCGGCTTCATGTGCATGGAAGTGTGGGAGTTCAATCACCTGATCCACCAGGGCTACGGTCCGGACCACAGTGCGTTCCTGTCGGCGTTCTTCGCGCTGGTGGGTACCCACGGTCTGCACGTGACCGCGGGTCTGCTGTGGCTGCTGATCATGTTCATCCAGATCAAGCAGAACGGCCTGACCCAGACCAACAAGACCCGCATGGCGTGCCTGAGCCTGTTCTGGCACTTCCTGGATCTGATCTGGATCGGCGTGTTCTCCGTCGTCTATCTGAATGGAGCGCTGTAATGGCCGCACATGACAATCACGCACACGATCATGGCCACGGTGCCGCCGGCGAAAGCCACGGCAGCGTCAAGTCCTACCTGATCGGCTTCCTGCTGGCCGCGGTGCTGACCATCATCCCGTTCTGGGCGGTCATGCATGGCGACCTGCCGCGCTTCACCACCGGCGTCATCATCGTCGTTGCGGCGGTGCTGCAGATCCTGGTGCACCTGGTGTTCTTCCTGCACCTGGACCGCTCCTCGGAACAGCGCTGGAACGTCAGCGCGGCGGCCTTCACCGTCGTGGTGATCGGCATCATCGTTGCCGGTTCGCTGTGGGTCATGCACAACATGAACGTGCACATGATGCACTGACGTCTTCGCCACGTTGCCACACGCAGAAAGGCCGCCCTCGGGCGGCCTTTCTGTTTGGTTTGACCCGTCCTGAATTGAGTTGACACCTTTTCCCACAGGAAGAGGAATGTTCAATGGATTCAACACTCAGGCGCAGCCAGCGGGATTACTCGCTGGCCTTCAAATTGTCGG
>NZ_JBDJKY010000024.1:0-10399 GCF_039673075.1 Stenotrophomonas sp. TWI819
CATCTGTCCCTTAAAATGCAGACGCCCGATGCAGTGCATCGGGCGTCCTTGGCCGCCTGACGGCGGCCTCTACATCCGCCACAGGTGTCAACCTATGGCAGGACGGGTCAGCCCGCTGGCTTTGCTTTGTGTGCCGGATCAGCGCAATACTCCCAAACCGATCTGCCGCTTCGACGCAAGAAATCAGGGACAAAACTGTGATGCGCCTCAGGTATTCTTGCCTCAACATACTGAAAGCCCCGCCATGCCTCCCGAGCTGACAGCCGCCCTGGCGCTCTGCCGCAACCTGCCCTCCCCGCCCGGTATTGCCCTGCGCATCATCGAACTGGCGCAGGACCCGGAAACGGACATCACCACCGCCGCCGACATCATCGCCATCGACATGGCGCTGAGTGCCCGCATGCTGCGCATCGCCAATTCGCCGCTGTACGCCAGCCGTCGACGCATCGAGAACCTCGGCCAGGCGTTGACCATGCTCGGCCTCAACGCCACCGTGACGCTCGCCCTGGGCTTTACCGTGACCCAGGGACTGACCGCCGCCGGCGATGGCCAGGACCTGCGCGAGCGTGCATGGCGTCGCAGCATTCTCAGCGCACTGGCCGCCAGCCTGCTCGGCCAGGCCCGCGGCCTGCGCAAGGCCGAAGAGCTGATGCTGGCCGGCCTGCTGCAGGACATCGGCATCCTCGCTCTCGCCCAGACCCAACCGGACACGTATCTGCCCTTGCTGCGCCAGGCGGCCGACAACGACGCCCTGGTGGCGCTGGAGCGCGAACAGCTGCAGTGCACGCATGCCGATGTCGGCGCATGGATCACCGAAGAGTGGGGCCTGCCGCGCTACCTGGTGGACAGCATCGCGCGCAGTGAATCGCCGGTTGATGGCGAAGACAGCTTCCAGGCCTGCGTCGCCCTGTCCGGCGCCGTGGCCGATATCTGGCTCAGCGCCGATGCCGACGCCGCGCGCGAACACGCGCTGCAGCAGGTGCACGACACCCTCGGGCTGGACAGTGCCCAGTTCGACCAGGTACTGACCCGGATCGGCGAGTCCCTGCCGGACATCAGCGCCCTGTTCGAGACCCCGTTGTTCTCGCCCTCGCGCGTCCAGCAGCTGATCGATCACGTCCAGGAGCTGGCGACCCTGCGCAACCTGCGCGAGGTGCAGGACGCCGCCCTGGCCCGCCAGCGCGCCGATGAGTTCGAGGCGCGCGCCAACCGGCTGGCCGAACAGGCGCACCGCGACGCCCTGACCGGCGTGCTCAACCGCCGCCAGCTGGAAGCCGTACTCGAGCAGGAATTCCTGCGCGCCACCCGGCATGGCTGGCCGCTGTCGGTCGCCTTCATCGATCTGGATGACTTCAAGAAGATCAACGACGCGCACGGCCATCTGATGGGCGACCAGGTCCTGCGCATGTTCGCCAGCAAGTTGCAGGAACAGCTGCGCAACAGCGACACGGTGGCCCGCTTCGGTGGCGAGGAATTCATCGCACTGCTGCCCAACACCACCGAACCGGTGGCGCTGGAAGTGGTGCGCCGGGTACTGGCCAACATCGTCAATACCCCGATGGCCGAAGTGCCCAGCGGCCCCCTGTTCGTGACCTTCTCGGCCGGTGTGGCGACCCAGGGCGGCTACGAGCGTTTCGCCGATGTTCAGGACCTGCTGAAGGCCGCTGACGACGTGCTGTACCGCTCCAAGAACCTGGGCCGCAACCGTGTCATCGCGCGCTCTCCGGGCACTGCGCCAGCCTGATCGCAGGCCCCGGTGGCGCCCCCGGCCCACCCCGCGGTCCGGGCCGCCATTCGCCGCAGCGCAGCAAATTTATGCTGCCCGATCACCCGGCTTCCAGTAGAATCCGGGCGTTTTCCACGCATCCAGAGATCGCCATGTCAAAGCTCGCCTATCGCCGCATCCTGTTGAAAGTTTCCGGGGAGGCGCTGATGGGAGACGAGGACTACGGCATCGACCCCAAGGTCATCCACCGTCTCGCCCGTGAGGTGATGGAGGCGCAGGCCGCCGGTGCCGAAGTGGCCCTGGTGATCGGCGGTGGCAACATCTTCCGCGGTGCCGGCCTGGCCGCAGGCGGCATGGACCGGGTCACCGGCGACCAGATGGGCATGCTGGCCACCGTGATCAACGCGCTGGCCATGCAGGATGCCCTGGAGAAGCTGGGCGCCAAGGCCCGCGTCATGAGCGCGATCAAGATCAACGATGTCTGCGAGGATTACATCCGTCGCCGCGCGATCCGTCATCTGGAAAAGGGCCGTCTGGTCATCTTCGCCGCCGGCGTCGGCAGCCCGTTCTTCACCACCGATTCCGGCGCCGCACTGCGTGCGATCGAGATCGGCGCGGACCTGCTGCTGAAGGCCACCAAGGTCGACGGCGTGTACGACAAGGATCCGAACAAGTACAGCGATGCGGTCCGTTTCGACAGCCTGACCTATGACGAAGTCATCCGCCGCGGCCTGGAAGTGATGGACACCGCCGCCTTCGCGCTGGCCCGAGACAGCGATCTGCCGCTGCGCGTGTTCGACATGGGCCAGCCGGGCGAACTGCTCAAGATCCTGCATGGCGACAACATCGGCACCCTGGTGCAGGGCCGCGACAACAGCTGAGCCTGAGCGCAGGCCCACGGCTGCGCCCTGAACGGCCCGGCGAAGACCCTTCTTCGCCTATAATCGCCCGATTCCCAGTGACATCCAGGATTCGGGCGATGCTCAACGAAATCAAGCAGGACGCGCAGACGCGCATGGCAAAGAGCATCGATGCTCTGAAGCACACCCTCACCTCCATCCGCACCGGCCGTGCTTCCCCGGCCCTGCTGGACCGCATCACCGTCAAGGCCTACGGGACCGACACCCCCCTGAACCAGGTCGCCTCGATCAGCGTTTCCGAAGGCCATTCGCTGGTCATCACGCTGTTCGACAAGGGCATGATCAAGGACGTCGAGAAGGCAATCTACGCCTCCGACCTCGGTCTGACCCCTAACGTGGCCGGTACCGTCATCCGCCTGAACCTGCCGCCGCCGACCGAAGAGCGCCGCAAGGAGCTGGGCAAGCAGGTGCAGAAGGAAGGCGAAGGCGCCAAGATCGCCATCCGCAACATCCGCCAGGACGCCAACAAGGCGATCGCCAGCCTGATCAAGGACAAGGCGATCAGCGAAGACGACAAGAAGCGTGGCGAAGACGACATCCAGAAGCTGACCGACAAGTCCATCAAGGACGTCGATAGTGTTGTCGCCGAGAAAGAAAAGGAACTGATGGCGGTCTGAGCCCTATGTCCCAGGCCCCGACCAGCAGTTCTGACGCGCCCATCCCGCGCCACGTTGCCATCATCATGGATGGCAACGGGCGTTGGGCGCAGAAGCGTCGTCGCCCGCGCGTGATCGGCCATCGTGCCGGCGCGCGCGCGGTCAACCGCACCATCGATTTCTGCCTCGACCACGGCATCGCCGCGCTGACCCTGTTCGCCTTCTCCAGTGAAAACTGGGGCCGGCCGAGCGATGAGGTCGACGCGCTGATGAAGCTGTTCCTCAATGCGCTCGACCGCGAAGTGGACGAGCTGCATCGCCGTGGCGTGCGCGTACGTTTCATCGGCGAGCGTGAGCGCTTCGGCGCCGGGCTGGTCAGCCGCATGCAACTGGCCGAACAACGCACCGCCGGCAACCGTGCGATGACCCTGAGCATCGCTGCCAGCTACGGCGGCCGCCAGGACATCGCCCGCGCCGCACGCGAGCTCGCCGCCGAGGTTGCGGCCGGTCGCCTGCTCCCCGAGCAGATCGACGAAGCAATGCTGAGCAGCCGGGTAGCGCTGGCCGACCTGCCGCCGCCGGACCTGTTCATCCGCACCGGCGGCGATACCCGCATCAGCAATTTCCTGCTGTGGCAGCTGGCTTACACCGAACTGTGGTTCACCGACGTACTGTGGCCCGAGTTCGATGCCACCGTCCTGCAGCAGGCGATCGATGCCTATGCTTCGCGTGAACGCCGTTTCGGCCTGACCAGCGCCCAGATCGCCGCCTTGGCCACCGAGACCTCTTCCCCATGACCAAGACCCGAGTCATTGCCGCGCTGATCATGGCGCCGGTCGCCATCCTCGCCATCCTCATGCTGCCGACCCAGTGGCTGGCCGCCGCCGCCGCCGCCGTGTTCCTGATCGGGCTGTGGGAATGGCTGAAGCTGGCCGACGTCGAAGACACCCTCGCCCGCACCGTCCTGCTGGTGCTGAACCTGGTGCTGATGGTGCTGATCGTGTGGGCCGATGCAGGCTCGCTGGTGCTGTACCAGATCGCCGCACTGGTCGGCATCGGGTGGTGGCTGCTGGCGCTGCTGTGGCTGCGCTTCTTCAACTTCGGTGCCAGCCCGAGCAGCCCGGCGCGTGCGCTCAAGCTGCTGGCCGGCACGCTGGCGATCGTTCCGGCCTGGGCCTCGCTGGTGCTCATCCATGCCAGCGGTGACAACGGCCACCTGTGGCTGCTGACCGCGCTGGCCGTGGTCTGGGCCGCCGATTCGGGCGCCTACTTTGCCGGCCGCACCTTCGGCCGCACCAAGCTGGCCCCGCGCATCAGCCCCAACAAGACCTGGGAAGGCCTGGGTGGCGGCATGGTCGCCGGCCTGATCGTGGCGCTGGGCTTCGGCTGGCTGGCCGGCATCGACAGCGGTCACCTGGTCGGCCTGGTCATCACCGCCGTGGTCACCGTGTTCGCCTCGGTGCTGGGCGATCTGTACGAGAGCCTGATCAAGCGCCACGCCGGTGCCAAGGATTCGGGCCATATCATTCCGGGCCATGGCGGCGTGCTCGATCGTATCGACGGCGTGCTCGCCGCCCTGCCGGTGTTCGCACTCGGCAAGGAAATCTTCGGGTTCTAACCATGTCCAGCGCTTCCGCCCCCCGCCAGGTCGCCGTGTTCGGCGCCACCGGTTCCATCGGCGCATCCGCGCTGGATGTGATCGCGCGTCATCCGGACCGCTACCAGGTCACCGTGCTGGCAGCTGGCCGGCAGGTGGACGAGCTGGTCGCGCTGTGCGCCACGCACCGCCCGGCCCATGCGGTGATCGCCGACGCGTCGTTGTACGCTGCTCTGCGCGACGGCCTGCGTGGCGCCGGCCTGGCCACCCAGGCCCACGCCGGCGCCGCGGCGCTGGATCAGCTGGCCGCCAGCGACGCGTGCGACACGCTCGTCGCGGCCATCGTCGGCGCCGCCGGGCTGTCCTCGACCCTGGCCGCCGCTGCCGCCGGCAAGCGCATCCTGCTGGCCAACAAGGAATCGCTGGTGCTCGCCGGCGAACTGCTGATGCGCCAGGCCGCTGCCGCCGGTGCCGAGATCATCCCGATCGACAGCGAGCACAGCGCGATCTTCCAGTGCCTGCGCTCGCGCGATGCCAGTCTGGACGGGGCCGGTGTACGCCGGATCATCCTGACCGCCTCGGGCGGTCCCTTCCGTGGCCGCAGCCGCGCGCAGCTCGCCCAGGTCACCCCGGCCCAGGCCGTTGCCCACCCGAAGTGGTCCATGGGCCCGAAGATCTCGGTCGATTCGGCGACGTTGATGAACAAAGGCCTGGAAGTGATCGAGGCCCACCATCTGTTCAACGTGCCCGGCGAGCGCATCGACGTGCTCGTCCACCCGCAGAGCCTCGTGCATTCGCTGGTTGAGTTCGTCGACGGCTCGACCCTGGCCCAGATGGGCCTGCCGGACATGCGCACCACGCTGGCCGTCGGCCTGGGCTGGCCGCAGCGGATCGAATCGGGGGTCGGCGGGCTGGACCTGCTCACCCAGGGTCGGCTGGATTTCGAAGCGCCGGATACCGAGGCTTTCCCGTGCCTGAAGCTCGCCTGGCAGGCCATGGCGGCCGGCGGCACGGCCCCGGCAATCCTCAATGCGGCCAATGAAGTCGCTGTTTCAGCGTTTCTTCAGGGGCGGGCAGCTTTCCTTGCCATTCCCGCGCTGGTCGCTAACGCTCTGTCAACACTGTCGACCGAGTCCGCCGATACACTGGAGGGCCTGCTGACCGCCGATCAGCGCGCCCGCCAGATCACCCAAGCCGCTATCGACCACGCCTGAATGCCCGACACGTCCCTTAACAGCGCTGATCACCATGGATGATTTCATCGGATCCGTCTGGTGGATGATCGTCAGCCTTGGCGTGCTGGTGACCTTCCACGAATTCGGTCATTACTGGGTCGCCCGCCGTTGCGGGGTCAAGGTGCTGCGCTTCTCTGTCGGGTTCGGCAAGCCGCTGTGGTCGCGTCGCAACCGCGCCGGCACCGAATTCGCGATCGCCGCCATCCCGCTCGGCGGCTACGTGAAGATGCTGGACGAGCGCGAGGTGGAGGTGCACCCGGCCGAGCGCGGCCAGGCCTTCAACCACAAGACCGTCTGGCAGCGTATCGCCGTGGTCGCCGCCGGTCCGGCCGCCAACCTGATCCTGTGCATCGCCCTGCTGTGGGCGATGTTCGTGATCGGCAAACAGGATTATTCGGCCACCATCGGACGCACCACCGGCATGGCCCAGACGTCCGGGCTGCAGGCCGGCGACCGCGTGGTGAAGGTCGACGGCCGCAGCGTGGCCACCGCCGGTGAGGCCAGCATGGCGCTGACCACGGCGGCCATGGACCGCCAGGATGCGAAGGTCGAGGTGTTGGATGGCCTGGATCAACCCCGCACCCGGACCGTGCCGCTGTCGCAGCTGCCCGCCGGCTTCGATGAACGCCGCGTGCCGCAGCTGGCCGGCCTGAGCTGGCAGTTCTGGCTGCAGCCGGCCCTGGTGGACAAAGTGCTTCCCGATGGCGCCGCCCAAGGCGTCCTGGTGCCGGGTGACCTGATCGTGGCCGTGGACGGCCAGCGCATCGAAGGCGCCGACCAGGTACCGGCCCAGGTCGCCGCATTGGGCCAGCGTGGCGGCCCCGGGATGATCGACGTCCTGCGCGGCGGCGAACGGCTGGCGCTGGAAATCACCCCCCGCCAGGGCGTGGATGGCCACGGCCAGGCCACCTGGCAGATCGGCATCGGCTTCCCTGAGACCCATGCCCCGGCGTATGACGCCGAACTCAAGTTCGGGCCGTTTGCGGCCGTCCCGGTCGCCCTGCGTGAAACCGCCCGCATGGCCGGCGATTCGCTGGGCATGATGCGACGCATTGTCACCGGCAATGCCTCGCTGCAGAACATTTCCGGGCCGGTCACGATCGCCCGGGTCGCCAATGTCTCGGCCAAGCGCGGCCTGGACTGGTTCCTGTATTTCCTGGCTTTGCTGTCCCTGAGCCTGTGCATCATCAACCTGTTGCCCATCCCCATCTTGGACGGCGGGCACCTGCTGTATTACCTTATCGAGTTGGTCAAGGGCAGCCCGCTGAGCGAGCGTGCCATGGCCGCCGGACAGTATGTCGGCTTGGCCCTGCTGGCCGGACTGATGGGATTGGCGTTCTACAACGACATCCTTGGTCTGGTCCCGCGATGAACTTTTATCCTTTTGTCGTCGTCTTATGCGCCGGCATCCCGCAATGTTGAAATCGACTCCAACCGGACGTGACATGACGCGACTCCCCAATCGCCGCCTGCTGGCCCTCGCACTCGTTGCCGGTTTCGGCGCGCCCGCCCTGGCGCAGGCAGCCGAGCCCTTCACCGTCAGCGACATCCGTGTGGATGGTCTGCAGCGCATCACCTCCGGTACCGTGTTCACCTACCTGCCGGTGGAACGTGGCGACACCATCACCGACAACAAGGTCGGTGAAACCATCCGTGCGCTGTACAAGACCGGCTTCTTCGAAGACGTCCAGCTCGACCGCCAGGGCGACATCCTCGTGGTCACGGTCAAGGAACGCCCGGCGATTAACAAGTTGACCGTCACCGGCAACAAGGACATCAAGAGCGATCAGCTCCTCAAGGGCCTGAGCGACATCGGCCTGACCGAGGGCGGCACCTTCGATCGCCTGAGCCTGGACCGCGTGACCCAGGAACTGCGCCGCCAGTACAACGACCGTGGCAAGTACAACGTGGACATCACCCCGACGGTGAGCCCGCTGGACCGCAACCGCGTGGACATCGCCATTGCGATCAAGGAAGGCAAGGCCGCCAAGATCCAGCACGTCAACCTGGTCGGCACCGAGAAGTTCGCCTCCGAAGACATCCTGGAAACCTGGGAATCGAAGGAGCACAACTGGGCCTCGTGGTACCGCCGCGATGACCAGTACTCCAAGGAAAAGCTGTCCGGCGATCTGGAAAAGCTGAATTCCTGGTACCTGGACCGCGGCTACGTGGATTTCAGCATCGATTCCACCCAGGTCTCGATCAGCCCCGACAAGCGCGACATGTTCATCACCGCCGGCGTGACCGAGGGTGAGCAGTACAAGATCTCCGAGATCAAGGTCACCGGCGACACCATCCTCCCGCAGGAAGATGTCGAGCGCATGGTGATCCAGAAGTCCGGCGATACGTTCTCACGTGCGCTGCTGGAATTCAGCTCGGACCAGATCACCAATTCGCTGTCCAACATCGGTTACGCCTTCGCCAAGGTGAACCCGATTCCGACCAGCAACCGTGCCGACCGCACGGTGGCCATCAACATGCAGGTCGTTCCCGGCCCGCGCGTGTCGGTGCGCCGCATCACCTTCAAGGGCAACACCCGCACCTCCGACGAAGTGCTGCGTCGTGAAATGCGCCAGTTCGAAAACAGCTGGTACTCGCAGGCCGCGATCGACCGTTCCAAGATCCGTCTGCAGCGCCTGGGCTACTTCGAATCGGTCGACGTGGAAACGCCGCCGGTCACCGGCAGCAACGATCTGGTCGACGTGGTCTACAACGTCAAGGAAACCACCTCGGGCAGCTTCGTGTTCGGCCTGGGCTATTCGCAGTCCTACGGCATGACCACCTCGGTGCAGCTGTCGCAGAACAACTTCCTGGGCGGCGGCAACCGCGTGTCGGTCGAAGCCTCGCGCAGCAGCTACCTGCAGCGTTACGGCTTCAGCTACACCAACCCGTACTTCACCGATGACGGCGTCTCGCTGGGCTACAACCTGTCCTGGCGCGAACTGGATTACTCCGACTTCAACACCGCGCAGTACAACAGCACCAACGGTGCCGCGCAGGTGGTCTTCGGCGTGCCGATCACCGAGAACGACACGGTCTCGCTGATGGTGGGCATCGACAGCAACCAGATCACCACTTACCAGGGCTCGACCCCGCAGGCGATCATCGATTACATCAACGCCGTCGGCCAGCGCACGTTCCACTCCTGGCGCAGCGAGCTGGGCTGGGCGCGCGATACCCGTAACGACTACTTCATGCCGACCCGCGGTACCTATCAGCGCGTCGGTCTGGAAACCACCCTGCCGGGCTCGACCGTCGAGTACTACAAGCTGAACTACCAGTTCTCCAAGTACTGGCCGATCATCCCGCAGCTGGTCATCAACACCCGCGCCGAAATCGGCTACGGTGACAGCTACGGCAAGGACGTGACGCGCGACCTCTGCTACACCGCGCCCTCGACCGCCAATCCGAATCCGACCCAGACCATCGACTGCAACCCGGCCTCGTCGGATTACATCAAGACCGTCACCGCCACGGGCCTGCCGTTCTACGAGAACTTCTACGCCGGTGGTACCAACTCGGTGCGTGGTTTTGAAGACAACACCCTGGGCCCGCGTTCGGAACCGACCCTGAGCTACAACCGCGGCCAGCCGCTGGGTGGCTCGCTCAAGACCGTCGGTTCGGTCGAAGCCTACTTCCCGCGCCTGTTCGACAGCCCGTCGGCCCGTATCTCGGCCTTCGTGGACTTCGGCAACGTGTACACCGGCGTGAGCAACTTCAAGGCCAACGAACTGCGCGTGTCCACCGGTGTGGCCCTGCTGTGGCGCGCCCCGGTCGGCCCGATCTCGATCAGCTACGCCTTCCCGCTCAAGAAGGAAGATGGCGACGAAGTCGAGCGTCTGCAATTCACCTTTGGCGGTCAGTTCTGACCGCCTAAGGTGAATTGCCCAAGGTTTGCACAGCAAACCTTGGGGCCCAACGATTCCTCCTATCCCCCGCGCCGTCGGCGCGGCCCCCTTAACAGAAGGGGGCCTCTCCACCAGACGCGGTACGCATTCGCCGGGCTCTGCCCGGCGTTTTCGTTTTGGGACCGGGAGCGATCATGCGTCCGTTCCGATTTGGGTTCGAACCAATCATTGGTCGATGCCGCTTTGTGTTGGGACTTATCGTTCGATGCCGCTTTGGGTAGGTGCCGACCGTTCGATGCCGCTTCGGGTAGGCGCCGACCGTTCGGGATCAACGAGAGCCGGCCAGCGGCCGGCACTACCCTGCCGCGCTCGCGCTGAACCGTCGGGGGTCGTGGCGGGCAGCCCTGGCCAGGACCGTTGGGCCGCATGGATGCGGCCCACGAGCCCCCAAGGATGGGTTTACGGCGCGTCCTGGCC
>NZ_JBDJKY010000025.1:0-8637 GCF_039673075.1 Stenotrophomonas sp. TWI819
GCCGGAAGGTGTGGAAATGGTGATGCCGGGCGACAACGTGAAGATGGTTGTCACCCTGATCAACCCGGTCGCCATGGATGAAGGCCTGCGCTTCGCGATCCGCGAAGGCGGTCGTACCGTCGGCGCCGGCGTGGTCTCCAAGATCATCGCGTAATACTGCAATACCGGCGGTCGCATAGCGCTGCTGCCGGTCTCGCGAGTGGCGGGCCGGGAACCTCGGTCCGCCTTCGCCGTCTTAGGGAAGGCAAGTTTTTTCAGTACGCCAGTAGCTCAATTGGCAGAGCAGCGGTCTCCAAAACCGCAGGTTGGGGGTTCGAGTCCCTCCTGGCGTGCCACTTCTCCCTTCCAGCGGCTATGCCGCCACAGCAGCCAGAGCCGGATGAACAGCAAGATCGAGCATTCCAAAGACAACGCCTCCACTGGAGGTGACATCGTCAAGTACGCCGTCGCAGCGATCCTGGTGCTGGCGGGTCTTTTTGCTTGGTATTGGTTCGGTGCTCCTGAGCATGCCTCCCAGAGTGCATGGGCCGGTCCGCTTCGCGGTCTGGCCGTTGTCGTTGGCCTGGTGGCCGGCCTCGGCGTGTTCCTGCTGACCGGCAAGGGTCGCGACACGCGGGAATTCCTTTCCGAATCGCGTTTCGAACTGCGCAAGGTGGTCTGGCCGACGCGCCAGGAAGCCATTCGCATGACCTGGGTGGTGATCGTTGTGGTGATCATCCTCAGCCTGCTGCTGGGCGGATTTGACTTCGTGATTCAGAAATTGACCCAGTGGTTCCTGGGTCGATAAGGAGAAACCAGTGAAGCGTTGGTACGTCGTTCACGCCTATTCGGGCTTCGAAAAGTCGGTTGCGCAGGCTCTGCGCGATCGCATCGTGCGTGACGAGATGCAGGAGCGCTTCGGTGACGTCCTGGTCCCGACCGAGGAAGTGGTCGAAATGCGCGCCGGCCAGAAGCGCCGTTCCGAGCGCAAGTTCTTCCCGGGTTACGTGCTGGTCCAGATCGAGACCCACGAAGAAAACGGTATCCCGCGCATCGACAACGAAAGCTGGCACCTGGTCAAGGACACCTCCAAGGTGATGGGCTTCATCGGCGGTACCGCCGATCGTCCGCTGCCGATCCGTGATGAAGAGGCTGCCGCCATCCTGGACCGCGTTCAGGAAGGTGTGGAAAAGCCCCGTCCGAAGGTGCTGTTCGAGCCGGGCCAGATGGTCCGTGTCACCGAAGGTCCGTTCAACGACTTCAATGGTGTGGTCGAGGAAGTCAACTACGAGAAGAGCCGTCTGCGCGTCTCGGTGCTGATCTTCGGTCGTGCCACCCCGGTCGAGCTCGAGTTCGGCCAGGTCGAAAAGGCCGTCTGAGCCTGAGGGCAGTGGGTTCCGGGCGGCCGCCCGGAACCTGAACAGCCTGCGCCCGTCAGCCTTGAGGCAAGGGCGGAAAAAACCTGATATAGTGCGCGGCTTCCTGCCAGGAAGCTGGCAAAAGCAAGGGCCGCCGCGAGGTGGCCTTCTGCGTGAATTCAAAACGCGATGCCGGGACGCGTGATTCCCGGTCCGATGGGGAGCCTGTTGTCGTAAGGCGCTAGCACCCGGAGAGCATACTCATGGCAAAGAAAGTTGTCGGTTATATCAAGCTGCAGGTGAAGGCCGGTCAGGCCAACCCCTCGCCGCCGGTCGGTCCTGCGCTGGGTCAGCGTGGCCTGAACATCATGGAATTCTGCAAGGCCTTCAATGCCGCCACGCAGAAGCTGGAGCCGGGTCTGCCGGTGCCGGTCATCATCACGGCCTACTCGGACCGTACCTTCACCTTCATCACCAAGAGCACCCCGGCTGCCGTGCTGCTCAAGAAGGCTGCTGGCATCTCCTCGGGCTCCAAGCGCCCGAACACCGAAAAGGTGGGCAAGGTGACCCGTAAGCAGCTCGAAGAGATCGCCAAGACCAAGGAAGCAGACCTGACGGCTGCCGATCTGGATGCCGCGGTGCGCACCATCGCCGGTTCTGCCCGTTCCATGGGCCTCGTGGTAGAGGGTTAAGAAGATGGCACAGACCAAGCGTGAGAAGGCCATCAAGGCCGCCGTCGTCCCGGGCAAGGCATACGCCTTCGAGGACGCCATCAAGATCCTGAAGACCGCTACCAAGGCCAAGTTCGTCGAGTCCTTCGACGTCGCTGTGCGCCTGGGCGTGGACGCCAAGAAGTCCGACCAGCAGGTGCGCGGTTCCACCGTGCTGCCGTCCGGTACCGGCAAGAGCGTGCGCGTTGCCGTCTTCGCACCGGCCGGTGCCAAGGCTGACGAAGCCCTGGCCGCTGGCGCTGAAGCCGTGGGCATGGACGACCTGGCCGAGAAGATGCAGGCCGGCGATCTGAACTACGACGTCGTCATCGCGACCCCGGACGCCATGCGCGTCGTGGGTAAGCTGGGCACCGTGCTCGGCCCGCGCGGCCTGATGCCGAACCCGAAGGTCGGCACCGTTTCGGCCAACCCGGGCGAAGCCGTCAAGAATGCCAAGTCGGGTCAGGTGCGTTACCGCACTGACAAGGCCGGCATCATCCATTGCACCATCGGCAAGGCCGACTTCGCCGAAGACGCGCTGAAGTTGAACCTGCAGGCGCTGCTGATGGATCTGGTCAAGGCCAAGCCGGCAACCTCGAAGGGCACCTACCTGCAGAAGGTTTCGGTCAGCTCGACGATGGGCCCGGGCGTGACCATCGACCAGTCCTCGCTGTCGCTGAAGTAATCGTTTCAAGCGGGTACCGGGCCCAGGTCCGGTACCCGCGATATTTGAAGGCAATCCGAGTGGGGCTCGCCCTGCAGAGATAGCCGTCAAAGACCGCAGGCGCGGTCAGTACATACCGGCGACGGGCAAGGATGCTCGCATTGGCAGGGAGTCGCCGCCGGCGCAGTACCGAACGCTTAATCGATTCTTTCGGGAATCACCCTGCGTAGATGGTGCCCTTCTGGAGTTTTTCTGGTTTACGCACGTCTGGGTTTTCCCAGGTTGGCCATCCAGGTCTAGAACGGCCCACCCTTGGAACATCACCTGATGTTCCCGGCGTCCAGGACGGATGCCGCCCAGGACCGCACACGGCAGGAGCCGTAAGCGGAGTTCAATTGGAGGAGTGCAATGGCTCTCAATCTGTCCCAGAAGCAAGAAGTAGTCGCCGAGCTGGCAGACGTCGCCGCCAAGGCCCACTCCTTGATCGCAGCCGAATACGCTGGCACCACGGTCTCCCAGATGACCGCGATGCGCAAGCAGGCACGCGAAACCGGCGTTTTCTTGAAAGTTGTCAAGAACACGCTGGCGGCACGTGCAGTGGAAGGTACCGAATACGAATGCGCCAAAGACGCACTCGTCGGTCCGCTGCTGTACGCGTTCTCGCTCGAGGAGCCCGGCGCAGCCGGTCGCCTGATCAAGGATTTTGCCAAGACCAACGACAAGCTGCAGGCAAAGGTCGTGGCCATCGGCGGGGAACTGTTCCCGGCTGGCCATGTCGACGTGCTGGCCTCGCTGCCGACCCGTGATCAGGCCCTGGCCATGCTGGCCCGCGTCCTGGCCGAGCCGGCCACGATGTTCGCCCGTGCCGTCAAGGCCGTGGCCGACAAGCAGGGTGGCGGTGAAACCGCTGACGCTGCCGAGCCGGTCGCCGAAACCGCCTGAGTCGACGTTTCCGTGGTTCCGAACGGAACCTCAACCCAGAAAATTATCCAAAGGTAATCAAAATGTCCCTTACCAACGAACAGATCGTCGACGCCATCGCCGAGAAGTCCCTGATGGAAGTGATGGAGCTGGTCAAGGCCATCGAAGAGAAGTTCGGCGTCTCCGCCGCTGCTCCGGTCGCCGCAGCTGCTGCTGCTGGCCCGGCTGCCGCTGTTGAAGAGCAGACCGAATTCGACGTCATCCTGAAGTCGGCCGGCGACAAGAAGGTCGAAGTCATCAAGGCTGTCCGCGCCATCACCGGCCTGGGCCTGAAGGAAGCGAAGGATCTGGCAGAAGCCGGCGGCATGATCAAGGAAGCCGCTTCGAAGGACGACGCTGCCAAGTTCAAGAAGGACCTGGAAGCTGCTGGCGCGACTGTCGAAGTCAAGTAAGCAGTTCCTTGCCTCGCCATCGAAACACGGCGATGCAGCCAAGGCTGGGGGCGTAAGCCCCCGGCCTTTGGTCGTTTCACGCAACACCCGAAATACGAGCCCAACACGGGCTGCGGTCATCCCCCGTCACAGCGGCGCCCAGGCGCGCGGGCAGGGGAGTGGATGCAGACGAGTTGGCAGTTGGAAGTAGCGGGAGAAGGCGTGCTGGTGCCGGCAATACCAGCGACTTCCAACTGACAATTTCAGTTTCCCCTCGGGTCGTGGACGCACGATCCGCACAGCCAAGGTGATACCTCATGACGTCTTATTCGTTCACCGAAAAGAAGCGTATCCGCAAGGATTTCGGCAAGCAGCGCTCGATCCTCGAAGTGCCGTTCCTGCTTGCCATCCAGGTCGATTCCTACCGTGAATTCCTGCAGGAAAACGTCGATCCGGCCAAGCGCACGGACCACGGCCTGCATGCCGCCCTGAAGTCGGTGTTCCCGATTTCCAGCTACAGCGGCAACGCTGCCCTGGAATACGTCGGCTACAAGCTCGGCGATCCGGTGTTCGACGAGCGCGAGTGCCGCCAGCGTGGCATGAGCTACGGCGCACCGCTGCGCGTGACCGTGCGCCTGGTGATCTACGACCGTGAGTCGTCGACCAAGGCCATCAAGTACGTGAAGGAGCAGGAGGTCTACCTCGGCGAGATCCCGCTGATGACCGAGAACGGCACCTTCATCGTGAACGGTACCGAGCGCGTGATCGTCTCGCAGCTGCACCGTTCGCCGGGTGTGTTCTTCGACCACGACCGTGGCAAGACCCACAGCTCGGGCAAGCTGCTGTACAGCGCCCGCATCATCCCGTACCGCGGTTCCTGGCTGGACTTCGAGTTCGACCCGAAGGATGCCCTGTTCACTCGTATCGATCGTCGCCGCAAACTGCCGGTGTCGATCCTGCTGCGTGCGCTGGGTTACAGCAACGAAGAGATGCTGGCCGAGTTCTTCGAGATCAACACGTTCCACATCAACCCCGATGAAGGCGTGCAGCTGGAACTGGTGGCCGAGCGTCTGCGCGGCGAGACCCTGAACTTCGACCTGGCTGATGGTGACAAGGTCATCGTGGAAGCCGGCAAGCGCATCACCGCGCGTCACGTCAAGCAGCTGGAAGCCTCGGGCATCGCCGCCCTGGCCGTGCCGGACGATTACATCGTCGGCCGCATCCTGTCGCACGACGTGGTCGATGCCAACACCGGTGAACTGCTGGCCCAGGCCAACGACGAAATCACCGACGAGCAGCTGCAGGCCTTCCGCAAGGCCGGTGTGGATGCCGTGGGCACCCTGTGGGTGAACGATCTGGATCGTGGCCCGTACCTGTCCAACACCCTGCGCATCGATCCGACCAAGACCCAGCTGGAAGCCCTGGTCGAGATCTACCGCATGATGCGTCCGGGCGAGCCGCCGACCAAGGATGCCGCGCAGAACCTGTTCCACAACCTGTTCTTCACCTTCGAGCGCTATGACCTGTCCACGGTCGGTCGCATGAAGTTCAACCGTCGTGTCGGCCGCAAGGCTGTCACCGGCGAAGCCGTGCTGTACGACCGCAAGTACTTCGGTGAGCGCAACGACGAAGAGTCCAAGCGCCTGGTCGCCGAGCACGCCGACACCTCCGACATCCTGGAAGTGATCAAGGTCCTGACCGAGATCCGCAACGGTCGTGGCGTGGTCGATGACATCGATCACCTGGGCAACCGTCGCGTGCGTTCGGTCGGTGAAATGGCCGAGAACGTGTTCCGCGTGGGCCTGGTCCGCGTCGAGCGCGCGGTCAAGGAACGCCTGTCGATGGCCGAGTCCGAAGGCCTGACCCCGCAGGAGCTGATCAACGCCAAGCCGGTCGCTGCAGCCATCAAGGAGTTCTTCGGCTCCTCGCAGCTGTCCCAGTTCATGGATCAGAACAACCCGCTGTCGGAAGTGACGCACAAGCGTCGCGTCTCGGCCCTGGGCCCGGGCGGTCTGACCCGCGAACGCGCCGGCTTCGAAGTGCGCGACGTGCATCCGACCCATTACGGCCGCGTCTGCACCATCGAAACGCCGGAAGGCCCGAACATCGGCCTGATCAACTCGCTGGCCGTGTACGCCCGCACCAACCAGTACGGTTTCCTCGAGACTCCGTACCGCAAGGTTGCTGACGGCAAGGTCTCCGACGAGATCGAATTCCTGTCGGCCATCGAAGAAAACGAGTACGTCATCGCCCAGGCCAACGCCCTGACCGATGCCAAGAGCATGCTCACCGAGCAGTTCGTGCCGTGCCGTTTCCAGGGTGAGTCGCTGCTCAAGCCGCCGGCAGAAGTCCATTTCATGGACGTCTCGCCGATGCAGACCGTGTCGATCGCTGCCGCGCTCGTCCCGTTCCTGGAACACGATGACGCCAACCGCGCACTGATGGGCGCCAACATGCAGCGTCAGGCCGTGCCGACCCTGCGTGCCCAGAAGCCGCTGGTGGGTACCGGTATCGAACGCGCTGTGGCGCGTGACTCCGGTGTGACCGTGAACGCCCGTCGTGGCGGCGAGATCGTGCAGATCGACGCCGGCCGCATCGTGGTCAAGGTCAACGAAGTGGAGATCACCGACGCGACCGACGCCGGCGTGGATATCTACAACCTGATCAAGTACACCCGCTCCAACCAGAACACCTGCATCAACCAGCGTCCGCTGGTGGAAGTGGGCAACGTGGTGGCGCGTGGCGACGTGCTGGCTGACGGTCCGTCCACCGACATCGGTGAACTGGCCCTGGGCCAGAACATGCTGATCGCCTTCATGCCGTGGAACGGCTACAACTTCGAAGACTCCATCCTGCTTTCCGAGCGTGTGGTGGAAGAGGATCGTTACACCACGATCCACATCGAAGAGCTGACCTGCGTTGCGCGCGACACCAAGCTGGGGCCGGAGGAAATCTCCGCCGACATCCCGAACGTCTCCGAGCAGGCCCTGAACCGCCTGGATGAGAGCGGTGTGGTGTACATCGGTGCCGAAGTCCGCGCCGGCGACATCATGGTCGGCAAGGTCACCCCGAAGGGCGAAAGCCAGCTGACCCCGGAAGAGAAGCTGCTGCGCGCGATCTTCGGCGAGAAGGCCTCGGACGTGAAGGACAGCTCGCTGCGCGTGCCGCCGGGCATGGACGGCACCGTCATCGACGTGCAGGTCTTCACCCGCGACGGTATCGAGAAGGACAAGCGCGCCCGTCAGATCGAAGAGTCTGAAATCAAGCGCGTCAAGAAGGACTTCGACGACCAGTTCCGCATCCTGGAAGGCGCCATCTACGCCCGTCTGCGTTCGCAGATCGTGGGCAAGGTGGTCAACGGCGGTGCCAACCTGAAGAAGGGCGACACCGTTACCGAGGCGTACCTGGATGGCCTGAAGAAGGCGGACTGGTTCGCGCTGCGCATGAAGGACGAGGACGCCTCCGAAGCCATCGAACGCGCCCAGAAGCAGATCCAGGCGCACGAGAAGGAATTCGAGCGTCGCTTCGCCGACAAGCGCGGCAAGATCACCGCGGGCGATGATCTGGCCCCGGGCGTGCTGAAGATGGTCAAGGTCTTCCTGGCCGTGAAGCGTCGCATCCAGCCGGGTGACAAGATGGCAGGCCGCCACGGCAACAAGGGTGTGGTCTCCAACGTGGTGCCGGTCGAAGACATGCCGTACATGGCCTCGGGCGAAACCGTGGACATCGTGCTGAACCCGCTGGGCGTGCCGTCGCGTATGAACATCGGCCAGATTCTGGAAGTGCATCTGGGTTGGGCCGCCAAGGGCCTGGGTCGCAAGATCCAGGGCATGCTGGAAGCCCAGGCCGCGATCAACGACCTGCGCAAGTTCCTGGACGAGGTGTACAACCACGACAAGACCCAGCACGCCAACCATGTCGACCTGACCCAGTTCAGCGATGAGGAGCTGCTGCGCCTGGCCGCCAACCTGACCGACGGCGTGCCGATGGCAACGCCGGTGTTCGACGGTGCGACCGAAGCCGAGATCAAGCACATGCTTGCCCTGGCCGACCTGCCGCTGAGCGGCCAGACCCAGCTGTATGACGGCCGCACCGGTGAGGCATTCGATCGCCACACCACCGTGGGCTACATGCACTACCTGAAGCTGAACCACCTGGTCGACGACAAGATGCACGCCCGTTCGACCGGCCCGTACTCGCTCGTTACCCAGCAGCCGCTGGGCGGCAAGGCGCAGTTCGGTGGCCAGCGCTTCGGTGAAATGGAAGTCTGGGCGCTGGAAGCCTACGGCGCGGCCTACACCCTGCAGGAAATGCTGACGGTGAAGTCCGATGACGTGCAGGGCCGCAACCAGATGTACAAGAACATCGTCGACGGTGAGCACGAGATGGTCGCGGGCATGCCGGAATCCTTCAACGTGCTCGTGAAGGAAATCCGCTCGCTGGCCATCAACATGGAACTGGACGGCAACTGATCGCGCAGGCGCGGCGGCCCCCGCCCCCCCCCCCCCCCCAAAGAAACCCCACCCCCCACGACAAAAAATACAACATTAGGCGCAACCACAAGACAGAAATGC
>NZ_JBDJKY010000026.1:0-8218 GCF_039673075.1 Stenotrophomonas sp. TWI819
GCGCAGCTCCGAACGACGAGTCCAAGTTTGGCATGCATAAGACTAAGAAAAAAAGACGAATTCCTCTCACCTTGGGGCTGGGAGGTGAGCGGTCATGGGCGGGGGGGGGCCCCCCCCCCCCCCCCCCCCGCCACATCTGAACCGACAGCCCCATCGACAAGATTTCCTCCTTTCGGAGAAACACCATGAAAGACTTGCTCAACCTCTTCAACCAGCAGCGTCAGACGCTGGACTTCGACGCGATCAAGATCGCGCTGGCCTCGCCGGACCTGATCCGTTCGTGGTCCTTCGGCGAAGTGAAGAAGCCGGAAACCATCAACTACCGTACGTTCAAGCCGGAACGTGACGGCCTGTTCTGCGCCGCCATCTTCGGACCGGTCAAGGACTACGAGTGCCTGTGCGGCAAGTACAAGCGCATGAAGCACCGCGGCGTTGTCTGCGAAAAGTGCGGCACCGAAGTCACCCTGGCAAAGGTGCGCCGCGAGCGCATGGGTCACATCGACCTGGCCTCGCCGGTCGCGCACATCTGGTTCCTCAAGTCGCTGCCCTCGCGCATCGGCCTGATGCTGGACATGACCCTGCGTGACATCGAACGCGTGCTGTACTTCGAAGCGTATGTGGTGACCGAGCCGGGCCTGACCGCCCTGGAGCGCCGCCAGCTGCTGACCGAAGAGCAGTACCTGCAGGCCCGCCAGGAACATGGCGACGACTTCGATGCCGCCATGGGCGCCGAGGCCGTGTACGAACTGCTGCGCACCATTGACCTGCAGTCGGAGATGATCCGCCTGCGCGAAGAAATCGCTAGCACCGGTTCGGAAACCAAGCTCAAGCGACTGACCAAGCGCATCAAGCTGGTCGAGGCCTTCCTCGAGTCGGGCAACCGTCCGGAGTGGATGGTCATGACCGTGCTGCCGGTGCTGCCGCCGGACCTGCGTCCGCTGGTGCCGCTGGACGGTGGCCGCTTCGCGACCTCCGATCTGAACGACCTGTACCGCCGCGTCATCAACCGTAACAACCGCCTGCGCCGCCTGCTCGAGCTGAACGCGCCGGACATCATCGTGCGCAATGAAAAGCGCATGCTGCAGGAATCGGTCGATGCGCTGCTGGACAACGGCCGTCGCGGCCGTGCCATCACCGGCACCAACAAGCGCCCGCTCAAGTCGCTGGCCGACATGATCAAGGGCAAGCAGGGTCGCTTCCGTCAGAACCTGCTGGGCAAGCGCGTGGACTACTCGGGCCGTTCGGTCATCGTGGTCGGTCCGTACCTGCGCCTGCACCAGTGCGGCCTGCCGAAGAAGATGGCGCTGGAGCTGTTCAAGCCGTTCGTCTTCGCCAAGCTGCAGCGTCGTGGCCTGGCCACCACCATCAAGGCCGCCAAGAAGCTGGTCGAGCGCGAAGAAGCCGAAGTCTGGGACATCCTGGAAGAGGTCATCCGCGAACATCCGGTGATGCTGAACCGTGCGCCGACCCTGCACCGTCTGGGCATCCAGGCGTTCGAGCCGGTCCTGATCGAAGGCAAGGCCATCCAGCTGCATCCGCTGGTCTGCACCGCGTTCAACGCCGACTTCGACGGTGACCAGATGGCCGTCCACGTGCCGCTCTCGCTGGAAGCCCAGCTGGAAGCGCGTGCGCTGATGATGTCCACCAACAACATCCTGTCGCCGGCCAACGGCGAGCCGATCATCGTGCCGTCGCAGGACGTCGTGCTGGGTCTGTACTACATGACCCGCTCGCTGGTGAACAAGAAGGGCGAGGGCATGGCCTTCGCCAACATCGCCGAAGTCAAGCGCGCCTACGACAACCGCGTGGTGGAACTGCACGCACGCGTCAAGGTCCGCATCACCGAAGTGGTGACCGACGAGGAAGGCAACAAGCAGAACAAGACCTCGATCGTGGACACCACGATCGGTCGCGCCCTGCTGGCTGAAATCCTGCCGGAAGGCCTGCCGTTCGCGCTGGCCAACACCGAGCTGACCAAGAAGAACATCAGCCGCCTGATCAACTCCAGCTACCGTCAGCTGGGCTTGAAGGACACGGTCGTGTTCGCCGATAAGCTGATGTACACCGGCTTCGCCTACGCAACCCGCGCTGGCGTGTCGATCGGCATCGACGACATGCTGATTCCGGACGAGAAGCGCGGCATCCTCACCGAGGCCGAAGCCGAAGTGCTGGAAATCCAGGAACAGTACCAGTCGGGCCTGGTCACCGCCGGCGAGCGCTACAACAAGGTGGTCGACATCTGGTCGCGCACCAACGAACGCATCGCCAAGGCGATGATGGACACCATCGGTACCGAGAAGGTGGTCAATGCCGAAGGCGAGACCATCGACCAGAAGTCGATGAACTCGCTGTACATCATGGCCGACTCCGGTGCCCGTGGTTCGCAGGCGCAGATCCGTCAGCTGGCCGGTATGCGTGGCCTGATGGCGCGACCGGATGGCTCGATCATCGAAACGCCCATCAAGGCGAACTTCCGTGAAGGCCTGAACGTGCAGGAGTACTTCAACTCCACCCACGGTGCCCGTAAGGGTCTGGCCGATACCGCGCTGAAGACGGCGAACTCGGGTTACCTGACCCGTCGTCTGGTCGACGTGGCGCAGGACGTGGTCATCACCGAGGTGGATTGCGGTACCACCGAAGGCCTGACCATGACCCCGATCGTGGAAGGCGGCGACGTCGTGGAGCCGTTGAAGGACCGCGTGCTGGGTCGTGTCGTGGCCGAGGACGTGTTCCTGCCGGGCAACGACGAAGATCCGATCGTGACCCGCAACACCCTGCTCGACGAGCAGTGGGTGGCCAAGCTGGAAGACGCCTCGGTGCAGTCGGTCAAGGTCCGTTCGACCATCAGCTGCGCCTCGCCGTTCGGCGTCTGCGCACACTGCTACGGTCGCGATCTGGCCCGCGGCCACATCGTCAACATCGGCGAAGCGGTCGGCGTCATCGCTGCGCAGTCGATCGGTGAGCCGGGTACCCAGCTGACCATGCGTACGTTCCACATCGGTGGTGCGGCGTCGCGAGCTGCTGCGGTCGACAACATCACCGTCAAGACCACCGGTTCGGTGAAGTTCAACAACCTGAAGTCGGTCGAGCACGCCAGCGGTTCGCTGGTGGCGGTCTCGCGTTCGGGCGAAATGTCGGTGCTCGATGCCCACGGCCGTGAGCGTGAGCGTTACAAGCTGCCGTACGGCGCGACCATCACCTCCAAGGACGGTGATGCGGTCAAGGCTGGCCAGACCGTGGCCAACTGGGACCCGCATAACCACCCGATCGTGTCCGAAGTGGCTGGTTTCATCCGCTTCATCGACTTCATCGACGGCGTCACCGTCATCGAGAAGACCGACGAACTGACCGGCCTGGCGTCGCGTGAAATCACCGATCCGAAGCGTCGTGGTTCGCAGGCGAAGGACCTGCGCCCGATCGTGCGTATCGTGGACAAGAACGGCAACGATCTGACCATTCCGAACACGGATCTGCCGGCGCAGTACCTGCTGCCGCCGCGCTCGATCGTCAACCTGCAGGACGGCGCCGCCGTCGGCGTGGGTGACGTGGTCGCCAAGATCCCGCAGGAAGCGTCCAAGACCCGTGACATCACCGGTGGTCTGCCGCGCGTCGCCGATCTGTTCGAGGCACGCAAGCCGAAGGATCCGGCGATCCTGGCCGAGCGCTCGGGCATCATCAGCTTCGGTAAGGACACCAAGGGCAAGCAGCGCCTGATCATCAAGGACACCGATGGTTCGGAACACGAAGAGCTGATTCCGAAGTACCGCCAGGTCATCGTGTTCGAAGGTGAGCATGTGACCAAGGGTGAAACCGTCGTGGACGGCGAGCCGAGCCCGCAGGACATCCTGCGTCTGCTGGGTGTCGAGCCGCTGGCGGCTTACCTGGTCAAGGAAATCCAGGACGTGTACCGCCTGCAGGGCGTGAAGATCAACGACAAGCACATCGAGGTGATCACCCGCCAGATGCTGCGCAAGGTCGAGATCACCGATCAGGGCACCAGCAAGTTCCTGAATGGCGAGCAGGCCGAGCGCCAGCGCGTCATCGAGGAAAATGCCCGCCTGGCCACCCGCAACGAGCTGCCGGCCCGTTTCGATCCGGTCCTGCTGGGTATCACCAAGGCGTCGCTGGCGACCGAGTCGTTCATCTCGGCGGCCTCGTTCCAGGAAACCACCCGCGTGCTGACCGAAGCGGCTGTCCGCGGCACCTCGGACAACCTGCGCGGCCTGAAGGAAAACGTCATCGTCGGCCGTCTGATTCCGGCCGGTACGGGCCTGGCGTACCACGCCAACCGTCGTCGCAACGCCTCCGGGCTGACCGACTCGGAAATGCAGACCCTGTCCGGCAGCACGCCGGCGGTGGCTGAGGTGGCTGCTGTTGCCGCCGTGGCCGTCGAGCCGACCGACGCCGAGCAGGCGCCGGGCAGCGACGAGTAATACGCAGGCCCGGCTCCGGCCGGGCCCGCGGCAGGGCAGGGTGCCGACTCCGGTCGGCCCCTTCCCGGCAAAATCGACGGCACCGGCCACTGGTGGGATGCCTGTCGATGAGGTAGGATGCCCGCCGGTCTTTCAAAGGACCGGCTTGACAACCTGAACGGGGGGCATGGAAAAGGCTCCCCTGTAACGGCCCGGGATCAGGGCTGGCTTGGCGCGTGCGCATTTGACTGCGTTTTCGCCGGGTTGCTACAATCGTCTGTCTCAGCAGGCCGGTCTTTCGCCTGCTCGCACATTTCCGCATTCATGGCCAGTCTTTTCATTGGCCTCTCTCAGAAGAACATACTGATGGCGACGATCAATCAGCTTGTCCGCAAGCCGCGGCAGGCAACCACTTATAAGAGTGCCTCCCCGGCCCTCGATAAGTGCCCCCAGCGCCGTGGTGTCTGCACGCGCGTGTACACCACCACTCCGAAGAAGCCGAACTCGGCGCTTCGCAAGGTTGCCAAGGTTCGCCTGACCAACCAGGAAGAAGTGATTAGCTACATCGGCGGCGAAGGCCACAACCTGCAGGAGCACTCCGTGGTCCTCATCCGTGGCGGTCGCGTCAAGGATCTGCCGGGTGTGCGTTACCACACCGTGCGTGGCTCGCTGGACGCCTCCGGCGTTGCCAAGCGTCGCCAGGGCCGTTCCAAGTACGGCGCCAAGCGTCCGAAGAGCTAAGGGAAAGTACACATGTCTCGTAAAGGTAATACGCCGCAGCGCTCTGTCCTGCCGGATCCGAAGCACGGAAGTGAAACCATCGCTCGTTTCATCAATATGGTGATGCTGAGCGGCAAGAAGTCGGTCGCTGAAAAGATCGTCTACGGTGCCATGGACGTGATCGGCGAAAAGAACCCGAATTCCGTCGAGCTGGTTCAGAAGGCTCTGGAAAACGTGGCTCCGTCGGTCGAAGTCAAGTCCCGCCGTGTCGGTGGTGCCACCTACCAGGTGCCGGTCGAAGTGCGTTCGTCGCGCAAGATGGCGCTGGCCATGCGTTGGCTGATCGACTCGGCGCGTAAGCGTGGTGAGAACACCATGCCGAAGAAGCTGGCTGCCGAACTGCTGGACGCCTCGGAAAATCGTGGTGGCGCTATCAAGAAGCGCGAAGAAACCCACCGCATGGCCGAAGCCAACAAGGCCTTCGCGCACTACCGCTGGTGAGTTTGACGGCCTTGCAAAACAGGCACGGCAGCACCATCTAGGTGCTGCCCCGCGGCACCTGGGGTGCCGCGCCAATCCGAAGGCCGCCGAAAGGCGGCGTTCGGCCATCCGAATTCCAAGAAATTGAGAGGCTCCCGTGGCCCGCACCACTCCCATCGAGCGTTACCGCAATTTCGGCATCATGGCCCACATCGATGCCGGCAAGACCACCACGTCCGAGCGCATCCTGTTCTACACCGGCAAGAGCCACAAGATCGGTGAAGTGCATGACGGCGCTGCCACCATGGACTGGATGGAGCAGGAGCAGGAGCGTGGCATCACGATCCAGTCCGCTGCCACCACCGCGTTCTGGAAGGGCATGGACAAGTCCCTGCCGGAGCACCGCTTCAACATCATCGACACCCCCGGACACGTCGACTTCACCATCGAAGTGGAGCGCTCGCTGCGCGTGCTCGATGGCGCCGTCTTCGTGCTGTGTGCCGTCGGTGGCGTGCAGCCGCAGTCGGAAACCGTGTGGCGCCAGGCCAACCGGTACAAGGTGCCGCGCATCGCGTTCGTCAACAAGATGGACCGCACCGGCGCGAACTTCACCAAGGTCGTTGGCCAGCTGAAGGCCAAGCTGGGTGCCGTTGCCGTCCCGATGCAGCTGCCGATCGGCGCCGAAGAAAACTTCAAGGGCGTGGTCGACCTCATCAAGATGAAGGCCATCCATTGGGATGAAGCCTCGCAGGGCATGAAGTTCGAGTACCTGGAGGTCCCGGCGGACATGCAGGCGGAGGCCGAAGAGGCCCGCACCTACATGATCGAAGCTGCCGCTGAAGCCAGCGAAGAGCTGATGGAAAAGTACCTGGGCGGCGAAGAGCTGACCGAGGCCGAGATCGTCGAAGCCCTGCGCGTGCGCACCCTGGCCACCGACATCGTGCCGATGTACTGCGGCTCGGCGTTCAAGAACAAGGGCGTGCAGGCCATGCTGGACGGCGTGGTGCAGCTGCTGCCGTCGCCGATCGACGTGCCGGACGTGACCGGTACCGATGTGGACGACGAAAGCATCGCCCTGAGCCGCAAGTCGGATGACAAGGCGCCGTTCTCGGCGCTGGCCTTCAAGATCATCACCGATCCGTTCGTCGGCGCGCTGACCTTCTTCCGTGTCTACTCGGGCACCCTCAATGCCGGCGACCAGCTGCTGAACTCGGTCAAGGGCAAGAAGGAGCGCATCGGCCGCATCCTGCAGATGCATTCCAACGATCGCGAAGAGATCAAGGAAGTGCTGGCCGGTGACATCGCCGCGGCCGTGGGTCTGAAGGACACCACCACCGGCGACACCCTGTGCTCGCAGGACCATCCGATCATCCTGGAGCGCATGGTGTTCCCGGAGCCGGTCATCTCGATGGCCGTCGAACCGAAGACCAAGTCCGACCAGGAAAAGATGGGTCTGGCCCTTGGCCGTCTGGCCCAGGAAGATCCGTCGTTCCGCGTCAAGACCGACGAAGAATCCGGCCAGACCATCATCTCGGGCATGGGCGAGCTGCACCTGGACATCATCGTGGATCGCATGAAGCGCGAGTTCAACGTTGAAGCCAACGTCGGCAAGCCGCAGGTTGCGTACCGCGAAACCATCCAGATGGCGGACGTGAAGTCGGACTACAAGCACGCCAAGCAGTCCGGTGGTAAGGGTCAGTACGGTCACGTCGTGATCGAGCTGTCGCCGATCACCGCTGAAGATCGTGCCGACCCGAAGATCGGACCGCTGATCAAGGACGACTTCCTGTTCATCAACGACATCACCGGTGGCGTGATTCCGAAGGAATTCATTCCGTCGATCGAAAAGGGTCTGCGCGAAACCATCACCAGCGGTCCGCTGGCGGGCTTCCCGGTCGTGGACGTCAAGGTCAAGCTGGTCTTCGGCTCGTACCATGACGTCGACTCCTCGGAAATGGCGTTCAAGCTGGCCTCCTCGATGGCCTTCAAGCAGGGCTTCTCCAAGGCCAAGCCGGTCCTGCTGGAGCCGATCATGAAGGTCGAGATCGTGACCCCGAGCGACTATCAGGGTGACGTGATGGGCGACGTCAGCCGTCGTCGCGGCATGCTGCAGGGTTCGAGCGTGACCGGTGACGGTTCGGCTGAAATCATCAATGCGATGATTCCGCTGGGCGAAATGTTCGGCTACGCCACCTCGCTGCGTTCGCAGACCCAGGGTCGCGCAACCTTCACGATGGAATTCGACCATTACGAGCCGGCTCCGTCGAACATCGCTGAAACCGTGATCAAGAAGTCCTGAGCGTAAGCTCAGGCCTTCACCTCCTTATTTCTGACATCCAAGGTATACAACAATGGCAAAGGGTAAGTTCGAGCGCACCAAGCCGCACGTCAACGTCGGCACCATCGGTCACGTCGATCACGGCAAGACCACGCTGACCGCTGCACTGACCAAGATCGGTGCCGAGCGCTTCGGTGGCGAGTTCAAGGATTACTCCTCGATCGACGCCGCGCCGGAAGAAAAGGCACGTGGCATCACGATCTCGACCGCACACGTCGAATACGAATCCACCGAACGTCATTACGCCCACGTCGATTGCCCGGGCCAT
>NZ_JBDJKY010000027.1:2500-5458 GCF_039673075.1 Stenotrophomonas sp. TWI819
ACCAGAGGAAAAGAAATCAACCGAGATTCCCTGAGTAGCGACGAGCGAACGGGGACTAGCCCTTAAGCTGGAATGGTTCTAGAAAAACAGCCTGGAACGGCTGGCCATAGAAGGTGATAGCCCTGTATTTAAAAGGGCCACTCCAGTGAAGACGAGTAGGGCGGGGCACGTGAAACCCTGTCTGAACATGGGGGGACCATCCTCCAAGGCTAAATACTACTGACCGACCGATAGTGAACCAGTACCGTGAGGGAAAGGCGAAAAGAACCCCGGAGAGGGGAGTGAAATAGATCCTGAAACCGTGTGCGTACAAGCAGTAGGAGCTCGAAAGAGTGACTGCGTACCTTTTGTATAATGGGTCAGCGACTTACTGTTCGTGGCAAGCTTAACCGTATAGGGGAGGCGAAGGGAAACCGAGTCTGATAAGGGCGCATAGTCGCGGGCAGTAGACCCGAAACCGGGTGATCTAGTCATGGCCAGGGTGAAGGTGCCGTAACAGGTACTGGAGGCCCGAACCCACGTCTGTTGCAAAAGACGGGGATGAGCTGTGATTAGGAGTGAAAAGCTAATCGAACCCGGAGATAGCTGGTTCTCCTCGAAAGCTATTTAGGTAGCGCCTCATATGTATCCTCTCGGGGGTAGAGCACTGTTATGGCTAGGGGGTCATCGCGACTTACCAAACCATTGCAAACTCCGAATACCGAGACGGACTGTATGGGAGACACACGGCGGGTGCTAACGTCCGTCGTGAAAAGGGAAACAACCCAGACCCACAGCTAAGGTCCCAAATTCACTGCTAAGTGGAAAACCATGTGGAAAGGCACAGACAGCCAGGAGGTTGGCTTAGAAGCAGCCACCCTTTAAAGAAAGCGTAATAGCTCACTGGTCGAGTCGGTCTGCGGGGAAGATTTAACGGGGCTAAGCAGTGAACCGAAGCTTGGGGTGTGCATATTTATATGTACGCGGTAGAGGAGCGTTCCGTAAGCCGTTGAAGGTGGATTGAGAAGTCTGCTGGAGGTATCGGAAGTGCGAATGCTGACATGAGTAACGATAATGCGGGTGAAAAACCCGCACGCCGAAAGCCCAAGGTTTCCTTGCGCAACGTTAATCGGCGCAGGGTGAGTCGGCCCCTAAGGCGAGGACGAAAGTCGTAGTCGATGGGAAGCAGGTTAATATTCCTGCACCTCGCGTAAGTGCGATGGAGGGACGGAGAAGGTTAGGTGTACCCGGCGTTGGTTGTCCGGGGGAAAGGCGGTAGGTTTGGATCTTTGGCAAATCCGGGATCCTTTAAGACCGAGCACCGAGACGAGCCTTTAAGGCGAAGTCACTGATACCACGCTTCCAGGAAAAGCTCCTAAGCTTCAGCTTACGCAGACCGTACCGTAAACCGACACAGGTGGGTAGGATGAGAATTCTCAGGCGCTTGAGAGAACTCGGGTGAAGGAACTAGGCAACATGGCACCGTAACTTCGGGAGAAGGTGCGCCCTTTTTGGTGGCTCATGCGAGCTATAGCTGAAGAGGGCCGCAGTAACCAGGCCGCTGCGACTGTTTATCAAAAACACAGCACTCTGCAAACACGAAAGTGGACGTATAGGGTGTGACGCCTGCCCGGTGCTGGAAGGTTAATTGATGGGGTCAGCCGCAAGGCGAAGCTCTTGATCGAAGCCCCAGTAAACGGCGGCCGTAACTATAACGGTCCTAAGGTAGCGAAATTCCTTGTCGGGTAAGTTCCGACCTGCACGAATGGCGTAACGACAGCGGCGCTGTCTCCACCCGAGACTCAGTGAAATTGAAATCGCTGTGAAGATGCAGCGTTCCCGTGGCAAGACGGAAAGACCCCGTGAACCTTTACTATAGCTTTACACTGAACGTTGAGTTCGTCTGTGTAGGATAGGTGGGAGGCTATGAAACTGTGGCGCTAGCTGCAGTGGAGCCATCCTTGAAATACCACCCTGTCGTGCTTGACGTTCTAACCTAGGTCCATAATCTGGATCGGGGACCGTGTATGGTGGGTAGTTTGACTGGGGCGGTCTCCTCCTAAAGAGTAACGGAGGAGCTCGAAGGTACGCTCAGCGCGGTCGGACATCGCGCACTGTGTGCAAAGGCATAAGCGTGCTTGACTGCAAGATCGACGGATCAAGCAGGTAGGAAACTAGGACTTAGTGATCCGGTGGTTCTGTATGGAAGGGCCATCGCTCAACGGATAAAAGGTACTCCGGGGATAACAGGCTGATACCGCCCAAGAGTTCATATCGACGGCGGTGTTTGGCACCTCGATGTCGGCTCATCACATCCTGGGGCTGTAGTCGGTCCCAAGGGTATGGCTGTTCGCCATTTAAAGTGGTACGCGAGCTGGGTTCAGAACGTCGTGAGACAGTTCGGTCCCTATCTGCCATGGGCGTTGGAGATTTGAGAGGGGCTGCTCCTAGTACGAGAGGACCGGAGTGGACGAACCTCTGGTGTTCCGGTTGTCACGCCAGTGGCATTGCCGGGTAGCTATGTTCGGAAGCGATAACCGCTGAAAGCATCTAAGCGGGAAGCGCGCCTCAAGATGAGATCTCCCGGGGCACAAGCCCCCTGAAGGAACCATATAGACTATGTGGTTGATAGGTCAGGTGTGTAAGTACAGCAATGTATTGAGCTAACTGATACTAATGATCCGTGTGGCTTGACCATATAACCTCAAGTTGCCTTGGCCGACATGACATGTCGATAGATCCCAAGTGCACGCTACGTCACAAGACTTACGAGAGGCAGGCGCCTTAATCCGTTCCTTAGGATGGCGACGCTCCAACTGTCTCCCTGGTGAAATTAGCGCTGTGGAACCACCCGATCCCATCCCGAACTCGGAAGTGAAACGCAGCTGCGCCGATGGTAGTGTGGCCTAAGCCATGCGAGAGTAGGTCATCGCCAGGGTTTTTACCCGAAAACCCCGCTGCTCACGCAGCGGGGTTTTC
>NZ_JBDJKY010000028.1:0-1968 GCF_039673075.1 Stenotrophomonas sp. TWI819
CTCCCACCCCCACCACGCCGTTGACAGTGGGCTGGTTCTTTCGGGAACAGCCAAGGCCAAGGCGATAGCACACGAATTACGCATCGAAGGCGTTTTTTGTAGTGCCGAGCCATGCTCGGCATTTCGCCAACAGCAATCCGTGCCCTGCCCCAGACGCTGAGGTTTCGATGCTCGGCTGTGCACCTGGCTGTGCTTACCCATACGCACCGGCCCACTGTCGAGGTGGCGGTACGGGTGGGTTTCCGGGACCGTTGAGCAGCATGGATGCTGCTCACGAGCCTCCAGGGATGGATTCACGGCGGGTCCCGGAAACCCACCCGTGCCGACGCCATGAGCCGAAAGTCGGCAGCTTCGCTCCACAGCCCGCATCCCTCTATCATGGTGGCCACTTCCGGGACGGGGCCCTTATGTTCAATCGCAATGTCGGCATCATCCTGCTGATCGCCCTCGCCGCCGGGCTGGGGCTGGTCGTGGCGCAGAAGGTCTTCGCGCCCAAGCCGGGCGGTGACCGCCCCGCCACCGAGTCGATCACCTTCTATCCGCAGCCGCGCCCGCTGCCCGATTTCAATCTGAGCCAGTCCGACGGCACCCGGCTGATCCCAGGCGAGCTGAAGGGCCATTGGACCCTGGTGTTCCTGGGCTTCACTTTCTGCCCGGATGTCTGCCCGACCACGCTGGCCGATCTGGCGCAGGCCCAGAAACAGTGGGAAGCCCTGCCCGAGACGCTGCGCCCGCGGCTGGTCTTCATTTCGGTCGATCCCGAGCGCGACACGCCGGCACGGCTGGGCGAGTACGTGCATGCGTTCCATAAGGACACGCTGGCCGCGACAGCCGATGTGCCTTCGCTGGAGCGTTTCGCCACCTCGCTGGGCTTCGTGTTCCAGAAGGTGCCAGGCAAGCACTTCGATGAGAATTCCGAGGATTACACCCTCGAACACTCGGCCAGCCTGGCCGTGTTGGACCCGGAAGGCCGTCTGGCCGGTCTGATCCGCCCTCCTTTCCAAGCGCAGGCCATCGCCCGCGACCTGCAACTGCTGACCGAGAAATCCGCCCCATGAGTTTGATGACCACGCTGAGCTACGCCCTGCCCCATCGCCTGCTGTCGTCGATGGCGCGCCGACTGGCGTATTCCAGCAACCCGCGGGTCTCTCGCTGGCTGATCGACACCGTGACCGCCAAGTTCGGTGTGAATCTGGCTGAAGCGGCCAATCCGGACCCGCGCAGCTACCCGACCTTCAACCAGTTCTTCACCCGGGCGTTGAAGCCGGGCGCGCGCGTGGCCGATGCCGATCCGCGCACGCTGGTGATGCCGGCCGATGGCCGGATCAGCCAGCTGGGCAAGATCGAAGACGGGCGCATCTTCCAGGCCAAGGGCCAGTCCTTCACCGCCGCCGAGCTGCTGGGCGATGCCAAGGATGCGGAGGTGTTCCACCAGGGCCTGTTCGCCACGGTGTATCTGTCGCCGAAGGACTACCACCGTGTGCACATGCCGTGGACCGGCACCCTGCGCGAGACCGTGCATGTGCCGGGACGGTTGTTCAGCGTCGGCCCGGCCGCGGTGAACAGGGTGCCGGGGCTGTTCGCCCGCAACGAACGCCTGGTGTGTCACTTCGATACCGACTTCGGCCCGATGGTCTCGGTGATGGTCGGCGCGCTGCTGGTCTCCGGCGTGGAGACGGTGTGGGGCGGCGAGGAGATTCCGGCCTACGGCGATACGATCACGCGCAAGGATTACCGCGGCAAGGGCATCACCCTGGAGCGCTTCGCGGAGATGGCGCGCTTCAATTACGGCTCGACCGTGATCGTGCTGCTGCCACCGGGTGTGGCCGAGTTCGCGCCGCATCTGGATGCCGAGCATGCGGTTCAGCTGGGGCAGGCACTGGCCACCCTGAAGTGACGGACGTGCCGGCCGCGGGGCCGCCCAGCAAGGAGTACCGGGGGCCCGGCCCCGGCCGGCCCAACCCCGAG
>NZ_JBDJKY010000029.1:0-1271 GCF_039673075.1 Stenotrophomonas sp. TWI819
TGACCCGTCCTGCCATAGGTTGACACCTGTGGCGGATGTAGAGGCCGCCGTCAGGCGGCCAAGGACGCCCGATGCACTGCATCGGGCGTCTGCATTTTAAGGGACAGATGTGGCCGCTCGGCGTTATAGATCTCTACCGATTCGGCCACCATCAGGCGTGCCTGCGCGAGGTCTTGAGGCCGATACAGCAGGAATTCGCCTTTCAAGATCCCATTTACCCGCTCTGCGAGAGCGTTCTGGTAGCAGTCGTAGCCATCGGTCATCGAGCAGGTCACGCCGTGCTTGGCGTGGATCTTCTGGTAGTAGTCCGAGCAATACTGGATGCCACGGTCGGAGTGGTGGACCAGCCGTTGGCGCGTTTTTCGCCCCTTCAGTGCCATTTGCAGGGCTTGGGCGACCTGCTCTGTCTGCAACGTGTCATGCACGCTCCAGCCTACGATCTTGCGTGACCAAGCATCCGTAATCAGGCTCAGATAGACGAATTTCCCTTGCGTCGGCAGGTAGGTGATGTCGGCGACCCACACCTGCTCGCAGCCGGTGGGTACCACGCGCCCCTCGCCAGCTTTGAGCAGGTTGGGGTGCCGCCGGAAGCGGTGATGGCTGTTGGTTGTCTTGTGATATGCACGCCGCATGGGCACCAGGAGCCGGGCATCACGAAGGACACCAAACAGGCGGTCCCGCCCCATCGCTATCCCCGATGCCTGCAGTGCCGGCCTGATCAGACCGTGGAGCTTGCGGGTGCCGATGCGGGGCTGTCGCGCCCGATAGCCACCCACCAAAGCGATCGCCCGTGCGCCCTCGACCAACTGCTGTTGCTGTCGATGGCCGGCTTGGTAGTACGCCTGCCGACTAATGCCGAAATGTCGGCAAGCCCTTGCAACGCTTAGGCCTTGGAGGCGCCCTTGCGTGAGGACTTGCCGGAAGGCTTTTTTACAATGCGCACCCCGTAGTCCTCTTTGAGAACATCGACGATGGCTTCGAAAAGCTGCGCTTTCTCGTTGGCCTCCCGCAGTTGCACCTGCAAGGCCTTGATCTGTTGTTCCGGCGTCAGCGGCTTGGCCGCCCCGCTTTTGGGTGAAGTGGTCATGGGGGCAGATGATGCACCACCCGACCAATCCTGCCGACCATGGCGGCGAAGCCAGCCAAGCACGGTGCTCCGTCCTTGGATCCCGTATCGCTCCTGGGCCTTTTTGTAGGTCAGTTCCCCGCGCTCGACCTGGTCGACCACCGACAATTTGAAGGCCAGCGAGTAATCCCGCTGGCTGCGCCTG
>NZ_JBDJKY010000030.1:0-1004 GCF_039673075.1 Stenotrophomonas sp. TWI819
TCGATCGACGCCGCGCCGGAAGAAAAGGCACGTGGCATCACGATCTCGACCGCACACGTCGAATACGAATCCACCGAACGTCATTACGCCCACGTCGATTGCCCGGGCCATGCTGACTACGTCAAGAACATGATCACCGGTGCTGCCCAGATGGACGGCGCGATCCTGGTCTGTTCGGCTGCTGACGGCCCGATGCCGCAGACCCGTGAGCACATCCTGCTCTCGCGTCAGGTCGGCGTGCCGTACATCGTCGTCTTCCTGAACAAGGCAGACATGGTCGATGACGCCGAGCTGCTGGAACTGGTCGAAATGGAAGTCCGCGAGCTGCTCAGCAAGTACGACTTCCCGGGCGATGACACCCCGATCATCTCGGGTTCGGCCCGCCTGGCGCTGGAAGGCGACCAGAGCGAGATCGGCGTGCCGGCCGTGATCAAGCTGGTCGAGGCTCTCGACAGCTGGATCCCGACCCCGGAACGTGACATCGACAAGCCCTTCCTGATGCCGGTCGAAGACGTGTTCTCGATCTCGGGCCGCGGCACCGTCGTCACCGGTCGTATCGAGCGCGGCGTGATCAAGGTCGGCGAAGAAATCGAAATCGTCGGTATCCGTCCGGTCCAGAAGACCACCGTCACCGGCGTGGAAATGTTCCGCAAGCTGCTCGACCAGGGTCAGGCAGGCGACAACGCCGGTCTGCTGCTGCGCGGCACCAAGCGTGACGACGTCGAGCGTGGCCAGGTCCTGGCCAAGCCGGGTTCGATCAAGCCGCACACCACCTTCGACGCCGAAGTGTACGTGCTGTCCAAGGATGAAGGCGGCCGTCACACCCCGTTCTTCAAGGGCTACCGTCCGCAGTTCTACTTCCGTACCACCGACATCACCGGCGCTTGCGAACTGCCGGAAGGTGTGGAAATGGTGATGCCGGGCGACAACGTGAAGATGGTTGTCACCCTGATCAACCCGGTCGCCATGGATGAAGGCCTGCGCTTCGCGATCCGCGAAGGCGG
>NZ_JBDJKY010000031.1:0-472 GCF_039673075.1 Stenotrophomonas sp. TWI819
AGCCCTTGGTTTTCACCAAGGGCTCTTCAAAGATTGGCGGAGCGGACGGGACTTGAACCCGCGACCTCCGGCGTGACAGGCCAGCATTCTAACCAGCTGAACTACCGCTCCGCACTTGAAACTTTGCAGGCGCTCATTCTATCCGAAGATATTCAGATTGCCCACCCCGAAATGCTGCTTTTTTCGAGGTTTTTTTAAAACTGGCGGAGCGGACGGGACTTGAACCCGCGACCTCCGGCGTGACAGGCCAGCATTCTAACCAGCTGAACTACCGCTCCGCACTAAACCGCTTTTGTTTCCACCGCGACCTGCGTCGCTGGAGAAAACAAGGCCCCCGATCGCTCAGGGGCCCTATTGAAACTGGCGGAGCGGACGGGACTTGAACCCGCGACCTCCGGCGTGACAGGCCAGCATTCTAACCAGCTGAACTACCGCTCCACATTTCAAAACTTTTACTGGCAGTGCCTGGTGG
>NZ_JBDJKY010000032.1:0-460 GCF_039673075.1 Stenotrophomonas sp. TWI819
TCGGAAGTGAAACGCAGCTGCGCCGATGGTAGTGTGGCCTAAGCCATGCGAGAGTAGGTCATCGCCAGGGTTTTTACCCGAAAACCCCGCTGCTCACGCAGCGGGGTTTTCCTTTTTATGTAAGCACATGATTTTTATGCACTTACAGCAACATCTTCGAGAAGAACTTCAAGTTATCCTCACAAGGTGTTGACAGATTCGAAAAGCCTGACATAATAGGCGGCTCGCAACGACGAAAGCCTCTGAGGCGAACGACGAAGCGGCATCGGCAACAACGTTTCACTTCGGTGAAACGACCTTGAAAAAAGGTGTTGACGAAGCAGATAAGCCGGTCTATAATGGGCGGCTAGCAACGACGGAAACGTCGGGGCACACGGAGGAAGGCGCTGAGGCCGACTCCAAAGTTCTTTGACAGTATGCGCAGGTATCTTGTGAAGGCGCCTGCAGGAAGGATGTATGT
>NZ_JBDJKY010000033.1:0-303 GCF_039673075.1 Stenotrophomonas sp. TWI819
TGACCTACTCTCGCATGGCTTAGGCCACACTACCATCGGCGCAGCTGCGTTTCACTTCCGAGTTCGGGATGGGATCGGGTGGTTCCACAGCGCTAATTTCACCAGGGAGACGGTTGGAGCAGCGCATTGCGCCAGCTCAGCAGAGGTCTCTTCCGAGAAACAAGTACCTGTAAAAACCAGGTGCCTGCAAAAAAAGAAAACCCCGCTGCGTGAGCAGCGGGGTTTTCGGGTAAAAACCCTGGCGATGACCTACTCTCGCATGGCTTAGGCCACACTACCATCGGCGCAGCTGCGTTTCACTTC